>NZ_JAMYRE010000006.1:0-292626 GCF_040321265.1 Mesorhizobium sp. M0491 | reverse complement strand
CCCCCCCCCCCCCCCCCACCCACTTTTTTTTCACCCCCCCCCCCCCCACACCTCCCCGCCCCCCGCGCGGGGGGGCGGCTTTTTTGTAACACCCCCCCGGGGCCCCGGCCCCCGGCCCCCGGCCCCCCCCGCGTCCGTTTCAGAACCAGACGTCGCTGAGGCGATGCCCTCGTGGATAAGGGTCTGTCGGGTCGAGGCCGTACTGGCCAATGCTGGTAATCCAGGCCTGCCCGGCAATGGTGACCACGACAGCGTCGCGATCGCCGACGCGCGCATTGGCGATCACCCGGGAATCGAAATGGGTCCCGATGATCGACTTGTTGCGGAACAGCTCTCCCTTGGCGATCTGCCCCTTTGCCGACATCACCGCCAGCCGCCCGGTGGTGCCGGTGCCCGTAGGCGAGCGGTCGAGCCTGCCATGCAGACACACCGTGCCGTTGACGCTTTCCACGCGACCGTCGACGCGCTTGATCGGGCCTTCGAAAATCACGTTGGACACGTCGCGGATCTTAGCGTTCTCCGGATGCACGACAACGAGCTGTTCGTTGGCCGCCTTCTTGATACGTTGGCCCATCAGCGACATCTGGTGTGCCTCGTCGGGTGTTATGGAAAAGCCCAGTGCGCGCGCGTTCACATGGGCGAAAGTCATGCCGCCATAGGAGGTGTCGACGGTGATCGTGCCGAGCCCCTCGACTTCGACAGGTGTGTCGAGGTGGAACGCGAAAGCCGGCACATTGGTGAACTCCACCTGCTTCACCTTGCCGTTCTCGCAGAGGCAGCGCACCTCGATCATGCCGGCCGGCGCCTCCATGCGCAGCCGCGTCTCGGGTTCCTTCATCGGCACCATGCCCGTTTCCAGCGCCACGGTGGCGACGCAGATGGTGTTGGAGCCCGACATGGGCGGGTATTCGGTGCTTTCAATTATGACGTAACCGAGATCCGCCGAGGGATCGCAAGGCGGCAGGATGATGTTGCCGTTGACGTAGGGCGCACCGCGCGGCTCGAACAAGAGCAGCCCACGAATGTCGTCCATATGCGCTTCGAGATACTCCTTCTTTTCGAACATGGTCTTGCCCGGAACGTCCTTGACGCCTCCGGTGATCACATTGCCGACTTCGCCCTCGGCATGGCAGCCGACGACCGTGAATGTTTTCGTCCAGCGCATTTTTCTCCTCCAGTGATTGATCTTGGCCCTGGCGATACCGATTCAGACCGTGTCGAGCCCCCGTTCGAGAAAACGATCGAGTTGTTCCATTTCCTGGTGCGAGAGGACGATACCGTCGCGCTCCGACGTCTCGCGGGCTAGGAACCGCCTTTGCGAGGGTAGGCGCGCACCTTGGCCCAAGATCGCCTCGAACAGCGCTTCAGCACGGCCCAGCGGATTGCCGGGCCGGCCGGCGGCGAAGGCTTTCGGCGAGAAAGCGATGACCAACTCTCCGTGCGACGGATAAAGCGTCGTGGTGCCAAGCAGCTCGAGCGCCCCGGGGCTGGTCAGGTCGCCGATCATGATCCCGGCGAGCAGTTCGATCATCGTCGCGATGGCGGAGCCTTTGTGCCCGCCGAAGGGAAGCATGGCGCCCGCCAGGGCAGCTTCGGGATCGGTCGTTGGCCTGCCGTCCGAATCCATGGCCCAGCCTTCCGGCAGCTTCTTGCCTGCCCGGCGGTGGAGCTCGATCTCGCCGCGCGCGGCAACCGAGGTCGCGAAGTCGAAAACGTAGGGAGGCTGCTCTTTACGCGGCCAGCCAAAGGCAAAAGGATTGGTGCCCAGCAACGGTCCGTTGCCACCGGTCGGAGCGACGGTGGCATAGCTCGGGCACATGGCCAGGCCGGCAAGGCCTGCCTGGGTCAAGGCTTCGACTTCCACCCAAAGGGCGGAAAAATGCACGGCATCGTTGATCGCTAGCGCGGCGATGCCGCAGGAGCGTGCCCGCTCGACCAGCACCGGCAGGCCCAGTTCGAAGGCCGGGTTGGCGAAGCCGTGCTTCGCATCCACTTTCACAATGGCGGGAGCGTCTTGCGGCAACAGTTCGGGCACCGCGTCTGGGTTTACCTTCCCTGCCTTGATCGTTCGCAGCGCGCCTTCGATCCGGTAGATACCATGCGATTTGCAGGCATCGCGCTCCGCCGCGACGATGACCCGTGTGATGGCGCTGGCCTGGATGGGGTTCAGTCCGGCCTTGCGGAAAATTGCATCGACGCGCTTATGCAAGGCATCGATGGTGAGGGCGGTATTGTTCATTTCTGGCCTTCGGGTTTGGCTGCGCGCAAACGCTGCCTTTAAAAATCCAGACCGCCGGCAAAGGCTCTTATATCCTGTGCAAGCAAAGCGGGCTGCTCGAGGGCTGCGAAATGACCACCGCGCGGCATCGCTGTCCACTGGCGGATGTCCTTGAAGACGCGCTCGACCCAACTCCTGGGCGGCATCGGCAGCTCTTTGGGGAACAAAGCCACTGCAAGCGGGACGTTGATCGCTGTGCCGGACGCGAATGCAAGCGGACGGGCGCGCGTTTCCCAATAGAGTCGCATCGACGAAGCGACGGTCCGGGTGAACCAGTAAAGCGAGATGTTGGCGAGCATGTCGTCGCGCGAAAATGCGGCGTTGGCCAGATCGCCATCGCAATCGCTCCAGTCGCGGAACTTCTCGATCATCCACGCTGCCAGTCCGACCGGCGAATCCGTCAGCCCATAGGCAAGCGTTTGCGGGCGCGTCGCTTGAATATGAGCATAGGCGCCGTGAATATCCGCCCATTCGGCTTTCCGTTCCAGGAAGGCGCGTTCTTCCAAGCTTAGGTCGCCATCCGGGCCTGGATCGTGAGGAGGTGAGTATGAGCCGGGGATGAAGTTCAGATGCACCCCGGCGAGACTGTCTGGATGCGCGTGCGCCAGGCAGGTCGACACGCCGGCGCCCAGATCGCCACCTTGCGCGAGATATCGTTTGTAGCCGAGACGGCTCATCAACTCGGCCCAAAGGTCGGCGACGGTGAACAGGTTGAGACCAGGCCTGGTCGGTCGGCTTGAAAAGCCATAGCCGGGAATCGAGGGGACCACGACGTTGAAGGCGTCCTCCTGTCTTCCGCCATGCGAAAGCGGGTCGGTCAGAAGCGGGATCAACTCATGAAATTCGAAGACGCTGCCTGGCCAGCCATGGGTGAGTATGACCGTTCTGCCGGTTGCGACAGCGGCGCGCGCATGGATGAAATGGAGGGTTTCGCCGCCGATATCCGTCTGGTAGTGCGGATGGATGTTCCAGGCGGCTTCCTGCTTGCGCCAATCGAAGCCAGTGCGCCAGTGTTGCATTAGTCGGCGCAGTTGCTCGTGCTCCGTTCCCTGCGTCCAGCCTATTGCCTGCAACTGGTCCGGCTCGCGCCAGATCGAGATGCGCTTCTTCAAATCGTCGATTTCAGACTGGGCAATCTCGATGGTGAAGGGGCGAATTTTCATGGAGCCCTCTGCTCGCCGGCCATAAGGTTTCGGGCGGCGATAAAGTCGTGACTTTGCTGCCGGTTCGCGCGAAGCGCTTCTGTCGACGCTTCGATCGAGACCGGCAAGAAACGTAGGCGAGCGCCGACCGGCGCTTGCGCCAGCCGCCAGAAATCGGCTTCGATCACCGTGGCGATCTTCGGATAGCCGCCGCAGGTGTTGGCATCGGCAAGTTGGATGATCGGCTGGCCGGACGGCGGCACTTGAACAGTTCCCGGCACGATGCCGTGGGACAGCAATTCCAGCGGCGAGAGGAGGGAAAGCGTCGCCCCGGCAAGGCGATATCCCATACGGTTGGCGTCGTTGGTGATGCTCCATTCGCTGCCGGTGAAAGCCGCCTGGGCCTCCGGCCTGAAGGCGTCGAACTCGGCGGCCGGCAGAACCCGCAATTCGATTGCCGAGGCCAAGCCGTCCGCCGCGCCTCGCCGCTCTTCCAGCGCTGCGCCGATGCCGCCCGCGGGAAGGCGGCATTGCGCAGGGTTGAGCGCAAGCCGGTCACCGCGGGACAGACCGCGTCCGGCGAAACCGCCGAAACCGCCTTTCACATCCGTCGCGCGCGACCCCATGACGGACGGCAGATCGAGCCCGCCGGCAAAGGCGATGTAGGAACGAGCACCGATGCGCGGGGTTTCGAGGACTAGGGTCTCGCCGGCGCGGATCGTCATGGCCCACCAGGGTGGACAGGGCCGATCGCCGACGCTGACGGCGCAATCCGCGCCGGTGATGGCGACGGCGGTGTCGATATGCACGCGCAGCCGGAACGGATGAAGCGCGACCTCGATCCCGGCAGCCGAGGGGTCATTGCCCAGCATGAGATTGGCGATCGCCAGCGCCTGCCTGTCCATGGCGCCGCCATGGCTGACCCCCAGCGCCAGATGACCGGGCCGGCCGAGATCCTGGACCGTGTTCGGCAAGCCGGTGGTGAGGATCTCGATCATGCCTCGATCTCTGCGATTGCGAATCGGATTTTGTCTCCGGGCCTGAGCAGCACGGGCAATTCCGCTTCGGCCTTGAACAGCTTCACGTCGGTATGGCCGATTATGTGCCATCCGGAAGGCGCAGTCATCGGCATGATACCCGCCTGCGCGCCACCAATGATGACGGCGCCCTCAGTGACTTTGAGGCGAGGCGTGCTGCGCCTTGCCCAGGCAAGCAGCGGGTCGAGACCGGACAGATAGGGAAAGCCCGGCATGGCGCCGATGGCGGCGACGGTGTAGGTGGCCGCCGCGTGGCGGCTGACGGTCTCGTCGACAGACATGCCGCAATGTGCGGCCCAGCCGGCGAGATCCTCGCCGCGCGCGCCGCCATAACTGACGGGAATGGTATGATGCGTGCCGGTCACCGCGTGGGCATCGGTGCAAGCCCAGAGCGACATCAGCTGACCCGTGACGCTGTGGGCGTCCGTAGCGAGTGGGTCAAACACCACCAGCAGGTTGTTCATGCCGGGAACGGCCTCGCGCACCCCCTCTAGGCGCAGCGCGGCATTCGCCACCGCCCAGACCAGTTCCTGGGTGGCATCGCTGAAAGCCCCCTGCACGCCATCGAGCAGCAGCGCGCCCGATCCCGCAAGACTGATGTGAGGCGTACCGACAACCATGGGCGGTCAGTCCTTCACCGGCACCGTATAGTTCAGGATCAGGCGACCGCCATCCGGATAGATGGTCTGGCCGACGATGTAGGAAGCGTCGTCGCTGGCCAGGAAGGATGCGACGCTGGCGATCTCCGAAGGTTCGCCACAGCGGCCGCTCGGCGTGCGCGACAGGATGGTCTGGCGCTGCGCTTCGCTGGCCATGACCGAACTCTTGACCATGTCGGTCAGGATGGTGCCGGGGCCGATGGCGTTGACGCGGATGTTATGCGGGATCAATCCGACGGCCATCACCGCCGTCAATTGCTTGATGCCACCCTTGGACACGGCATAGGCGACGGAATTGGGAATGGCCAGGATGGCGTTGATCGACGACATGTTGATGATCGAGCCGCCGCGTCCCTGCGCGATCATGGCCCTTGCCGCGGCCTGCCCGAGAAGGAAGGGCGCCTTGAGATTGACGCGCTGAACCAGGTCGAAGGCTTCCTCGGGGAAGTCGACGAAATCGTCCAGATGGATGATGCCGGCATTGTTGATGAGGACGTCGACACCGCCGAATCGCTCTGTGGCCTTGGCAACAACATCGGCTGCCATTTCCTGCGTGCATTCGGAGAGATCCGCCGATAGCCAGGCGGCACGCTCACCAAGACGTTCGGCATGCTCGCGCCCGCGATCGGCCTGCACGTCGACAAGCACAACCTTGGCGCCATCGGCATGAAAGCGCTCGGCGCAGGCAAGGCCCAGGCCTTGTGCCGCCCCGGTAACGATCACGACTTTTCCTGCATGCTTCACAGCCAATTCCCTTTTTACAATCATGGCGTTTATGGATATGTTATCCAATCTATCTTGAACTTTGCCGCCATTGCAAGCCCGGACGGGTGGGCCTTTGCGGTCATGTTTGCCCAAGTGGCGGCGTTTATGGGCTGCTTTGGCTTTTTTCTGCCGACCATTGCAAGCCGGTTGACTCCACTGAATTAATTGTGATTGGATATTATATTCATAAAAGTGCCGACGACGGGGAGTGCAGACGATGGCGGATGGATCACAGGAAAGCGAACTGATCGACGCGTTCCGCGCTCTGGCGACGCCGTTGATCAGCGACAATCTCGCCCGTGTCCCCGGGGCTGTCGGGTTGCGGCCATTTCACCGGGTGGGCGGCGTCATGGCGGGGAGGGCGCTGACGGTCAGGACCCGCCCCGGCGACAACCAGTTCATCCATCGTGCGCTCGATCTGTTGCAGCCCGGAGACGTCATCGTCGTCGATGGCGGCGGGTATGAAGGACGCGCGCTGGTCGGCGAGATCATGACAAGTGTCGCGGCGTCGCGCGGCGCCGCAGGCATTGTCATCGACGGCGCCATTCGCGATGCCGGTGCCATCGGCCGCAATCCGTTTCCATGCTTCGCACGGTCGGCCATCCATCTCGGACCTTACAAGGATGGTCCGGGAGCCATAAATGTTCCCGTCTGCATAGGCGGCATGGTCGTCGGTCCCGGCGACATCGTCGTGGGTGACGAGGATGGCGTCGTGGCATTTCCAATCGAAGATGCCGCGGCTTTGCTGGCCGCCGTCAGGGCGCAAGAAGCGCGTGAGGCCGAGATCATGCAGAGCATCCGGGAGAACCGCTACCAGGGAGCCTATGCCCGGGCTGCCGGCGGCAGTCACTGATCGGCGGATCAGAGCCTGCGGGTGACAAATCGCGTGGCCGGCTAGCGATCTTGCTCAACATAACCGCTCCGCAGCTAACCGAGGGGCGAAACAATGCATTTCGGGCACGCCGCCTGGATGCGCCAACAGGGGAAATGGAGAGAATTAATGGTTGTTTCCTTCAAGAGGCTTGCCAAGAGGCTTGCTTGTGCCACCGCCCTTGCCGGGCTGGCTATGACCACGATGGCCGCGGCTGCCGACATCAAGATCGGCATTGTGGCCCCCATGACTGGCCAACTGGCCAGTGAGGGGCAGGATATGGAGAACGCCGTGAAGATGGCGATCGATGCCGTCAACGCCAAAGGCGGCGTCAACGGCGACAAGATCATCACCACTACCGCCGACGACGCCTGCGATCCGCAGCAGGCGGTGACCGCAGGCAGCAAGCTTGTCTCGGAAGGCGTGACCGCCATCGTCGGCGGCTACTGCTCGGGCGCCGTCTTGCCGACATTGAAGATCTATGGTGACGCCGGCATTCCATTCGTCATCATCGGAGCGAACTCGACCAAGCTGGTCGCCGCCAATCAGGGCAATGCCTTCCTAGCCAATTCAACCGGTGACATGCAGGCGACGACAGCCGTCGAGCTCTTCAAGAAGAACGGCTACAAGAAGATCGCGGTCGTGGACGAAGGCGATGCCTATTCGTCCGACTTGGCCAAGCTGACCGCCGAAGCCTTCAAGAGCGCAGGCGGCGAAATTGCCGCCAAGGAGACCACCACGGCCGGCGAGCAGGACTATTCGGCGGTCGTCACCAAGATCAAATCGAGCGGCGCCGACGCTGTCTTCTGGACCGCATATCATGCCGGTGGCGCCCTGCTCACCAAGCAGCTCCGGCAGGCCGGGTTCCAGGGCGGCATTGTGCTGGGCGACGGCAACAATTCACCGGAATATCTGGAGATCGCCGGGTCGGCCGGTGAGGGCGTGTACCTGTTGTCTCCCCCGACTGTCGACCTCTTGTCCGGCGCCGCCGACTTCAAGGCCAAGTACAAGGAAACCTATGGCCGCGACGCCGGCGCCTATGCGGCGCTCTCCCACGATGTGGGCGACCTGATCGTCGATGCGATCACGCGGGCCAAGTCGGCGGATCAGAAAGCGATCATCGAGGCGCTCAAGGCGAGCGACTTCAAGGGCCTTGCTGGTGAAATCAAGTTCACCGACAAGAACACGCTCCAGACCTCGAATTTCCGCCCGGTGATCGCCAAGGGCGGCAAGTGGGTAGCCGAATAAAGGCCAACCGGATTGACGCCGAGGCAGGCCTTGTGGCGGCCTCGGCGTCACCGCCGATTGTCTGGTGTGCCGACGCTGCGCTCAGACAAGACTTTTTCAATTCTGCCCTGGAGCATCAATGACGCTCGACCTGCTTATTCAGCAACTGGTGAACGGTCTTATCGTCGGCTCGTTCTATGCCCTGATCGCGCTTGGCTACAGCATGGTCTTCGGCGTCATCAAGCTCCTGAATTTCGCCCATGGCGACATCTACATGAACGGCGCCTTCGTCGGCCTCATCGTGTTCTCCTTCGTCGGCATATGGGTCGGCAATGGCTGGCTGGGCGTGGTCTGCGCCCTGCTTGTGTCGATGCTGGCTGTCGGCTTGCTCGGCGTCATCATCGAACGCTTCGCCTACAGGCCGATGCGCAATGCGCCGCGCCTCTCCATCCTCATCACGGCGCTCGGCGCGTCGATGGTGCTGAACGGCACGGCACTCGCCCTGACAGGCGGGCGGCATTACGCCTTCAACACGGACCTCGGTTTTGCCGGCGTGGATATTTCCACCGTTCACATCACCTACACGCAGATGGTGCTGGTGGCCGCCTCCATCGCTCTTATGGCCGGCATGCAGGCCTTTGTCTCACGCACCATGTACGGCAAGGCGATGCGCGCCGTGTCCATCGACATGGGGGCGAGCCGCCTGATGGGCATCGATGTCGACCGGGTGATCGCCTTGACCTTCTTCATGGGCTCGGCGCTCGCTGCCGGCGGCGGGGTCATGGCCGGCGCCTATTATGGCAGTGTCCATTTCTTCATGGGCTTCATCATGGGGCTCAAGGCCTTCACCGCCGCGGTCATAGGTGGGATCGGCAGCGTGCCGGGCGCCATGCTCGGCGGATTGCTGCTCGGCCTGCTCGAAGCTTTCGGTTCGTCCTTGCCCTTCGTCGGCTCGGAGTGGCGTGACGTCTTCGTGTTCGGGACCCTGATCCTGTTCCTTGTGTTCAAGCCGACCGGCCTTCTTGGACGCTCTGTCGTGGAGCGGGTGTGATGACCGACGAAGTGAGAACCATGCCGACCGCCGGGCAACCGCAATTGATGCGCTGGTCCGTCGTGCTGCCCGGCCTGGCGGCGCTCACCTGCGCGCTGGTGTTGCCGCAATTCGCCAACGCCTATGTGACGGAGGTGGCAACCACGGCGCTGCTCTATGTCGTTCTGTGCCTCGGCCTCAACGTTGTCGTCGGCTATGCAGGCCTGCTCGATCTCGGCTACGCCGCCTTCTTCGCGGTCGGCGCCTACACATCAGGCATCCTGACCGCGGAATTCGGGTTCAATTTCTGGCTTACCATCCCGGTCGCCATGGTCGCCGCCTGCGTGGCCGGCATCATCATCGGGGCTCCGACATTGAGATTGCGCAGCGACTATCTGGCGATCGTGACGCTGGGCTTCGGCGAAATCGTGCGCATCATCGCCCGCAACCTCGACATCACCGGTGGCGCGAGCGGACTCATCGGCATCGAGCGCCCGGAGATATTCGGCTTCAGGCTGATGCAGGTGCAGCACTTCTACTATGCGTTCCTGGTGCTTGCGCTTCTCACCGCCTTCGTCTGTCTGAGCGTCGAGCGATCGCGAATGGGACGAGCCTGGTTCTACGTTCGCTACGATGAGGACGCCGCCGCTGGCATCGGCATCAACCGTGTCACGGCCAAGCTGCAAGCCTATATGATGGGCGCTGTGATCGCTTCCGTGGCCGGATGCCTCTACGCAGCCAAGATGACGGCCATCTCGCCGGAGAGTTTCACCTTCAACCAATCGCTGCTCATCCTTCTCGGCGTCGTCCTGGGCGGCATGGGCCGCATTCCCGGCGTCGTCCTTGGTGCTGTTCTCGTGGCCCTGCTTCCGGAGGTGCTGCGCGGCGCGGGAACCTATCGTCCCCTGGTGACCGCGGTTGCGCTGCTGGCAATCATGCTCTTCAGGCCGAACGGGCTGTGGCCGGACAAGCGAGTTTGACCATGGCGCTGCTGGAAGTCCGCGACCTGCGTCTCAGTTTCGGAGGACTGAAAGTCCTTCACGACATTTCGTTCTCGGTTGAGAAAGGCGCCATCAACAGTCTTATCGGGCCGAACGGGGCCGGCAAGACATCACTCTTCAATTGCCTGACCGGCTTCTACAAGCCGAAGGGCGGCTCGATCAGTCTGGGCGGCCGGCCAATCACCGGCTTGCCGCCGCATCGCATCACCGCGCTCGGCCTCGCCCGCACGTTCCAGAACATCCGGCTGTTCAAGGAAATGACCGTTCTGGAAAACGCCATGTCCGGCCAGCATTGCCGCAGCCGCCACGGCATCATGTCGGCGATCCTGCACTTGCCGGCACAGCGGCGCGAGGAGGAGACGATCCGCGCGGCTGGCATGCGCTGGCTCGATTTTGTCGGCATCGAGCAGCATGCGCATCGCCGTGCCGGTGGTCTTTCCTATGGCGATCAACGGCGGCTCGAACTCGCAAGAGCCCTGGCGTCGGCGCCCGAGCTCATCCTGCTGGACGAGCCCGCCGCCGGCCTGAACGAGCGCGAGAAGCTGGACCTTGTTCACCTGATCCGCCGCATCCGTGACGAAACCGGTGTCACCGTCCTGCTGATCGAGCACGATATGGGCCTGGTCATGCAGGTGTCGGAGAAGATCGTGGTGTTCGACTATGGGCAGAAGATCGCCGACGGACCGCCGGAGGCCGTGCGAAAAGACCCCAGGGTCATCGAAGCCTATCTCGGTACGGAGGACTGATGGACGCCGAAATCGTTCTTTCCGCGGACCGCATCGTCGCACGCTATGACGGCATCGAAGCCCTTCATGGTGTCAGCCTTTCGGTCAAGCGCGGCCAGATCGTCGCCCTGCTTGGCGCGAATGGTGCGGGCAAGAGCACCACCCTGCGCACGCTGTCCGGCCTTGTTGCCGCATCCTCCGGATGTGTCCGCTTCCTGGGCGAGGACATAACCAAAGTCCCTGCCCATCGCCTGCCGCATCGCGGGCTCGTCCACGTCCCGGAGGGAAGGCGTATTTTCGGCGACATGACGATCAGGGAGAACCTCGACCTGGGCTCGTTCACGCTTGCCGACGACGTCGAGCGCCGGCGGCGGCTGGATCATGTTTTTGAGCTCTTCCCCATCCTGGCGCGCAGACAGAATGGCGATGCAAGGAACCTCTCGGGAGGCGAGCAGCAGATGCTGGCGATCGGCAGAGCCCTCATGGCCGCGCCCAAGGTGCTGTTGCTCGATGAGCCTTCCATGGGTCTGGCGCCGCAACTGATCAAGGAAGTCATGAACATCGTGCAGCGCCTCAATCGTGAAGGCGTGACCATTCTGCTTGTGGAGCAGAATAGCAAAGTCGCCTTGAAATTCGCCGACTACGGCTACGTTCTCAAGGCCGGACGCGTTGTTCTTGAGGGACCAGGCAGCGATCTCGCGAGCAATGAAGCGGTTATCAGCGCCTATTTAGGTGGCGTCGCTGCTTAGCTGGCAAAGCTGCCAACGCCCGGATTTTACAGAATGAGGCCGCCGCTCCAGTCCATGATTTGCCCGCCTTGCAGGAGTGGGATCAGCCACAACGAGTTGATTCTGTAGAAACGTTGACCTTCCGGGCCTACCATCCAGTCTGTGTTCCGACCCCGGGGACATAGCTGACAAAACCTCGAGGGACGCACGGAAACCAGCGGATTGCCGCAACCGCGACGGCGATCCCATAATGGCTTAGGAGTGATTGTTCATCCGCTCGAACAAAGCTTCGCCCATCCGGCGCGTATCGGCCAAAATACCGACAAGCACCTCGTCCTTGTCCGCTTCGAATTGCGCAAGCGCCCCGGTGGCGAATTCGCCCGGACTGACCATCATACGGTTGGCTGTTCCTCCGCTGCGCGTGCTGCCAACGCGACCGGTATCGATAATTGGCGGAGCCATCCATCTCCACCACCCGAATTCCGCTCGACCTCAATTGATGACGCAGACTGAGCGTAAAGGAATGGATCGCGGCCTGTGAGAGCAAGACAAGCGCCTTGCTGTCGAGTTCCAGGAACATCCGTCGTTGATTTGCGTTTGCTCTCCGAGGTTAGACGTTTTCAAACCGAAGGAGAACGGTGTCATGGACTGGAACCGCGTGGAAGGAAACTGGAAACAGGTGAAAGGCAAGGTCAAGGAGCAGTGGGGTAAACTCACGGATGATGACCTTGACCGCATCGCCGGCAAGCGCGATCAACTCGAAGGCAAGATCCAGGAGCGTTACGGCCTCGAAAAGGACCGTGTGCGGCGCGATATCGATGACTGGTACGGTCGGCAGGGCTGGTAGGCGTGTGAGCCCCGGCTGCGGCCAACTCCAAGACGCGGCCGCAACAGTTCAGCAGGTCCGGGCCATGCAGGCGCCGAGCCTTGTCGTCAGTTGAATTTTGCAGCAAGGATTTCATACTGTGTCAGAAGATATCTCTCGCAAGCAAGAGCAACGGGGGACAAGAAGGATTGTCATGTGGGCGGTCGCAGTTATCGCTGTGATTTTCCTTGTTCTGCTTGCTACATTCGTGTTCGGCCCGTTGGTGTGATTTTCGTCGCAATGATTGACCTGTTTCCTCCACGATCCAGGGATGATTGAGGGCGCTTGCAGCAACCACCATCGAGCGACGATGTGTTTGGCGAGGATATGCGGCTGGCGCTGCTTCCGCAGCCGGACGGCGCAACAAGCGGCGCGCTTATACCGACTGCCGTCGCGCGGCTAACAGTCTGCTGCAGCCTGAAAACCGTTTCACAGGAATTTCGCTGAACACGACTTCGCCGGGAACATATCAGGGAACGATTGGTTTGGTGGCGGCACACAACCAGGAGATCCACCATGATTGTCAAACTTTTCTCCGCCGCTGCGCTCGCGCTCGCATTGGCCACATCGGCGATCGCGCAGTCGAACGGTTCAGGCTCCAACAGCGGTTCGGGCACGACGCCCGGAACCACGAATGATGCCAATGGTACCGCCGGCACCGGTTCCAGTACTTCGACAACCCCCGTTGACCCGAACGCAACAAATTCGACAACCACCCCGAACGGCATGAGCGACCGCTGCAAGGACGCCGCGGGCAATGATACCGACACAAACACCGCCTCCGGCACGACAACGTCGAATGTGCAGAACTGCAACAAATAGATTGGTGCCTCGGAGCGCTGCCGGACATTGCTCCTTTCCCTGGGGCTGCGATCGGGCCGCGTTTTGCGACTGCGATGGCATGCGCGGATGAGCCGACAACCCGTCAGGCTGATGCCATCCGCGCTGCCCTGGGTGGCAGGCGTATCCGCGGCAATCGTCATTATTCCGGTAGTTTGCGCCGTCAACTTGGTCCGCGGCGACAATCTCCGGGAAACCACCATTGCACAGGCCATCGGTGGCGACCCTGACCGGGCCGTCCCGGCAATGATCCGCCACGGCTGTGGCGGATGTCACGAAATCCCGGGGGTACCCGGCGCCCATGGCACCGTCGGTCCGTCCCTGCAAGGCGTCGTCGAAAGAGGATATATCGGGGCGTCGCGAGCCACCCCGGATGCGATGATGCGCTGGATCAGCAGGGCGCGGGATGTAGACCCGAAGGCGGCCATGCCCAATACAAATCTGTCGCTTCAAGAGGCGCGCGACATTACCGCCTATCTCTATGCGCGAACATGAGGCGCGCTGAAGTCGCCCCACGACGCAGGCGTCTTGCCAGCAAAAGCAGCAGGCCAAGCATCAACACGGCGGCGCCCGCTACAAGTGATTGAGCCGCCAGAATCATGATTGTCTGGCTGGTTGTCGTTCCTGCCCGCATCTGGCGTACATCGGCCGCGGTGACGCTGAGGTCGGGATTTCCGAACCGCGCGGTGACGTAATTTGCAAGAGCTGCCACCTGGCCATCGTCCAGCCAGCCGCCGAAGGCCGCCATCGATTGACGCCCGGCCACCTCACCAGCTTTGACGCCTTCAAGGATGGTCATGACGACATCCTCGGGCGTGGCCGCGCCGGGGGTGCTGTTGCGGGTCAAGGACGGATAGTATCCGTCGGGCGATCCGCCTCCGTTCGCCCCATGGCACGTCGAACAGAGCGATCGATAGAGATCATCGCCGGTTGCGGTCCCGCTGCCTTGCGTCATCCCCTCGGTTCCAGCATCGCCGTCGGCCGCGGCCGCGGCCGCGTTACCCCATGAGAAACGCGGCTGCTTCTCGTCTCCCGGTTGGGTGGGCACGTCCCTGAGATAGGCGACAATAGCCTGGATGTCGTCGTCGGAAAGATGCTGCAGGCTGTTCATGACCGTTTCCGCCATCGGCCCGCCCGCGTAGGCCTTCCCGGGCACGGCGCCGGTTTTGAGAAATCGAGACAGCTCTTCGTTGCTCCAGCCGCCGACGCCTGCGATCTTGTCGCTGGTGATGTTGAAGGCGTGCCAGATGCCGGCGGTGCCGCCGGCAAGCTTGTGGTCTTCATCCATGCCGAACGTCGCATTCCTTGGCGTGTGGCAGGCACCGCAGTGGCCGAGCACCTCGACAAGGTAGGCTCCCCTGTTCCATGCGGCGGTCCGGCTCCGATCGGGCGTGAAACTGCCGGTTTGGAGATTCGCGAGCTTCCACAGCGCAACCGTCCAGCGCTGGTTGAATGGAAAAGGCAGAATGTTTCGCGGCCGCGGCTGGGAAATCGGCGGCTGCGCAAGGAGATAGGCCCGAATTGCAAGCACGTCCTCGCGGCTCATTGCGGCGAAGCTGTCATAGGGCATGGCGGGGTAGAGATCGGCTCCGTCGCGCCTGATACCTTTCTGGACGGCTCGCACGAACTCGTCCGCGGAATAGCGTCCGATGCCCGTTTCGAGATCTGGTGTGATGTTGGTCGAGTATACATCGCCGAACGGTGTCGGCACGCGATAGCCTCCAGCGAAGGGGCGGCTCGGATTGGACGTGTGGCAGCCGATGCAGTCGGCCGCTCGCGTGAGATATTCACCCCTCTGGATTTCGCTCGCCCGCAGCTCGGTGCAAAGCGCCAACGACGACAAGACGAGTACGACCGCCCGAGAAATGACGGGTGGGAATGGAATGCCCGTGGCAGGCCAAAGCGCGTACCGGCGGTGGATGGCCAATCTCCGCGTCTTTGGCGTCGTCACAGTTCGCACCCGCTGAAGATCAGCCCCGCCACCACTTGCGCCAGCAAGATGAGCGTGAACAGCGCCCCGATGCCCACCGAAGTCCTGGCAAGGAACGCACGCGTGCGCGCCCTCCGGGGCGGGATCGTACCATGTCCGCGGTCATGAACGGCGTGCCACGACAGCAGCGTGCCTGCCAGGGCGACAGCGGCGCCTATCAATGAGAACAAGGCAGTGGGACGAAAGCCGGCATGGCACTGCCAGGATGCAATGGAGTAATCGAACTGCAGGGCTATTGCCCATGCAACTGGCCCGCTGACCAGGCCTGCCCAGGAAACGCCGGTACGGATCGCCTGCATCTCACATCCTCGGAGCCCAATAAATAACAAGATAGAGCACGACCCATGAGACGACGACGAAGTCCCAGTAGAACGCATTGTCCGAGACGTCGCTGAAGCGGCGGCCCGCCTTGCCTTTTTGCGTGAACATGAGAACCGCCAGGACGATCGTGTCGCCGACATCGGTAAGAAGATGCGTCGTATGCAGTCCAAGCAGGAACCACACGATCGATCCGTAAGCGTTCTGATCCCAGGAAATCCGCAGAGCCGGAAATTCCCAGATGCGAACGATCAGCGGAAGAATCCCGACGATCGACATGACGACCATGCCAAGGCGAACTTTCGCGAGGTCCTGGCGACGCGCCCAAAACTCGATCAGGTGGTTGGGCACGACGCTCGCAACCAGAATAATCAACGCTGCCGTGCCCGGCAGCAGATCTGGCGCCGGGGCTCCGATGGGCCAATGCCGGGCCAGCACAGCCAGATAGAAGTAGGTGCCTATCGCCAAGGCAAAACCTGTTGCCTCGAGAGCAATGAAGGCAAGGGTTCCCCACCACATCGGGCTCGCCGACCCGAAATCATATGTGGGCAGGTGGCTGACGTCGGCGACGGGACGGTGCCTCATTCCTCGTCCTCCGGCTCGCCTTTCGGCCAGAACCAACAGATGAAGCCGATCGAAACCGGGATCGCTCCCCAGACCACCGCCCATGGCGTGTATATCGAACCGAGAAATGCGCCGCCCACCGCAATGGCCGACAGCAGCGGCCAGATCGAGTTGTCAGCCGATGGCACCCTTAGTTGCGGCACCGCATCGGCGACCGTGCCGGCGAGCACCTCGCGTGCGTCGACACGCAGACCCTCGACCACGGGAAGCGTATCGGGCTCGGCCCAAAGCGGTTCGCGGTGAGTTACCACGGGCAGCCGCGAAAAATCGTAGGAGGGCGGCGGCGACGTCGTCGCCCATTCGAGCGTGCTCGCGCCCCAGGGATTGTCTCCGGCAATGCGGCCGTTGCGAAGGCTGAGCAGGAGGTTCAGGAAGAAAAGCGCAAAGCCGGCGAACACCACCAGTGAAGAGAGGCTGATGAGGAGGTTCATCTCGCCCCAGCCGCTCGCCGGCGGATACGTATAAACGCGGCGCGGCATGCCTTGCAGACCGAGAATATGCATGGGGAAGAAGGTGAGATTGAACCCGAGGAAGACGAGCCAGAAATTCCAGCGGCCGAGCCTCTCCGACAGCATGCGTCCGGTGATCTTGGGAAACCAGTAATAAACGGCGCCGAGCAGGGGGAAGACGGCGCCCCCGACCAGCACATAGTGGAAATGGGCAACCACGAAATAGGTGTCGTGCACCTGCAGGTCGAGCGGCACCGAGGCGACCATGACCCCGGTCAGGCCGCCGATCACAAAGGTGAAGATGAAGCCGAGCACGAAAAGCATGGGCGTGGCGAAGATCGGCCGGCCGCCCCAGATCGTCGCAATCCAGCAGAAGATCTGAATGCCGCTCGGAATGGCGATCATCATCGAGGAAGCGGTAAAGAAGCTTTCGCCGAGCTGCGGCAGGCCGGTAGCGAACATGTGGTGCACCCACAGGCCGAAGGAAAGAAAACCGATCGAGATCAACGACAGGACGATGCCGAGATAGCCGAAGATCGGGCGGCGAACGAAGGTCGGCAGGATCGCGGAGACGAAGCCGGTCGCCGGAATGAAGATTATGTAGACCTCGGGATGGCCGAAGAACCAGAACAGATGCTGCCACAGCAGTGCATCGCCGCCTGCTGCGGGATCGAAAAATTTCGTGCCGACCAGGCGGTCCAGGATCAGCATTGTACTCGAGACCATCACGGCCGGCATGGCGAACAGGATGACGAAAGCCGTAACGAGGACGGACCAGACATAGAGCGGGATGCGGTCGAGCGACATTCCGGGAGCACGTTGTTTGAACACTGTCGCGATGATCTCGACCGCTACCGCGAGCGCGGACACTTCAGTGTAGGTCACCATCTGCGCCCAAAAATCGGGGCGCTTGCCGATGCCATATTCGGGTCCGGCGAGCGGTACGTAGGAAAACCAGCCGGCATCCGCACCGGTTTCGAAGGCAAAGGCGATCCAGATCATCAGCCCGCCGGAAAGATAGACCCAGTAGCTGAATGCATTGAGCCGCGGAAAGGCGACATTGCGAGTGCCGATCATCAGCGGCACCAGGTAAATGGCGAAAGCTTCCATCACCGGCACGGCGAACAGAAACATCATCGTCGTGCCATGCATGGTGAACAGCTGGTTGTAGAGATCGGGGCCGATGTGGCCGGCCTCAGGCTGGGCAAGCTGGAAACGCATGGCGAGCGCTGATAGACCCGCAAGGATGAGAAACAGGAAAGCCGTCACGATATAGCGCCGTCCGATCAGCTTGTGATCGACCGTGACCAGCCAGCCGTAGAAGCCTTTCGGCGTTCGCCAGGCATGCGCCAGAAAAGCGCGCAGTCTCACCTCTTCGAGGCCGGTGTCACGGATGCCTTTCAAGCCCTGCTCGGTATGCTCGGCCGGCTTTCCCGCAATGCCGCTCATTCGAGGCTTCCGAGATAGGTGACGACCGCGTTGAGATCGTCGGCGCTAAGGGCAATGCGCGGCATCTTGGCGCCAGGCTTTATCGACTGTGGATCGGCAATCCAGGCGGCGAGTGCGCCAGGGGTCATGGCCAGCGTATCCGCGGCCAGTGCACGTCGGCTGGCGAGATGGGTAAGATCAGGTCCGACCGTTCCGCTGGCGGGCGTGCCTCTTATCGTATGGCAGAGCGCACAGCCGGTGGAAAGAAATGCCTGTTGGCCGCGGCGTTCTTCCTCGCCGCCAGGCGCCGATGCGACGGCGTTTTGCCTGGATTGCCATGCTTCGAACGCTTCGCGGCTTTCCGCGATGACGGTGATGGCCATATGGGCGTGCTGATAGCCGCAGAATTCGGCACACTGGCCACGATAGATGCCGGGCTTATCGGCGATGAGGGTAAGCTGGCTTAGCCGGCCCGGAATGAGATCGCGCTTACCGGCAAGGTTCGGCACCCAGAAGCTATGAATGACATCGAGCGAATCGAGTTCGACCTTGACCGGTTCGCCAACCGGGACATGGATTTCATTTGCCGTGACGATCGATTGCGAGGGATCATTACCGGCATACCGGACCTCCCACCACCATTGGTGCCCCGTGATCCGCACGGCAAGCGTTTCCGTTCCGCTCAGCGAAGCAATGGATTTGCCGGCGAAAAAACTCGCTATCGTCATCATGACGAGCACCAGAACGGTCAACGCAATGGCGCTGCCGACAGCGCGGGTAAATCGGCGCTCCTGATGTGAATCGATCTCGAGCGGCGAGCGCGTTGTCTCGGACAGGCGGCGATGCAAAAGCGCTGCCGCCAAGACCAGCATGACAAGCAGCCACGTGGCCACCGCGACTGCGCTGAAAGACCAGATCAGATCAAGGATTCTCCGGGCGTTCGCACCGTGTGCATGGAGGGCCGACTGCCGATCGCCGCATCCTGCCAATACCAACATCGGCGCTGCGCTGACCCACCTCAAACGCTGTTGCGCGGCCTTTCCCGGAACAATGTCAGTCAGGATTTGCGTTGGACATGTAAAGGCAAGCGACATTCGCGGTCGTGTCCGCCTGCGAGAGCCGGCCAACGGACTCATGCACCTCGCCATGAAGGATCCACCATCGTTGCCAAGGCCATAACGCAGCTGACTGAAAAAGGATGCTTGGCAACACCGCCCCGGCGAAAACCGACGTGAAGCGGTGCGGGTTAGACGATGCGCAACTCCTGGGGAGCCTGATGCCGCCGACTGCTCGTTTGAATCCAGAAAGCGACCAAGAGCAGTGCGGCTCCGCCATAGATCAGGCCAGCGGGAATCCACATGATCAAGCCTGCAAGTTGCTGGTCCTCGAGCGGGCTGAGCCCCCACAGATCCGAGCCGACGGCGTTGGCCGGATACCACAGCTTTGGCGAGACAACGAGCAAAGCCCCGAGCAGCCCGGTGTGGAGCGAGGTGAAGAAGAGATGCATCACCGCATTGCCGCGAGCGTGCTCGCGGCCAGGGCGAGGCAGCAGCACCCACCAGAACAAAAGCCCGGTGCCGAGGAAGCTCGCGTGCTGGGCATAGTGCAGGAAACCCTGCTGGAGGGCAGCCTCGAACAGCGCCGGGAGATGCCAAATCCATATCGCGGCTCCGTGCAGGACGGTCGCGACCACAGGGCGGCTGATGAACGCCCAGATCGCCCGAAGCGTATTTGCATGTCCGGCCGCTCCGAATATCTGGCGCAGCTGTACCGGCAGTGCCCACATCATCGCCGCTGTCGGGCGGGAGGCAACCAGCAGAGGCGCTGCGACCACCATCAGCAATTCATGCTCGATCATGTGCGCCGCAAACACATGTTCGCCCAACGCATGGATCGGGCTTACAAGGGCGAACGCCAGGACGGCCCAGCCGGCAGCAAACTGGAAGGCCTGCCGTGATCGCAAGCGACGTCCGCGTCCGCTCCGTCGCCACAGTCGGTTGGCGCCGGCAACATACAGCAAAAGGATTGCCGCCAGTGGCAATGTGATGGGGAGCGCCAGAGTCCAACCGGCCTGCGGAGCGCCGTTGCCGTAGCAGATGGAGGTCGAAAAAAGCGCGTCGAAGCTCATGATCCGCATCCGTCACCCGGAAGAGCACCGGTTCATCTGGAAAGATCCAGAATGAAGCCAAGGAGGCGCGCTGTTCCCACCTCCTTGCGCCGCCTCTAGGCGTCCATCATCGATTTCGCCGGCTCCCGGGCGATATTTTCTTCCATGCGTTCGTGTCCCGGTGTTCGCGGCAGGGCCTGGCGGAAGTTCTTGGCATAGTCTGCCGGCATTTTGGGTGGCATCAGCGGCTCATAGGCATCGACCAGCGCTTCGATCACGACAGGGCCTTCCGTGGCGAAAGCCTGGTCGAGAACCGTCTCGATCTGATCGGTCCGCTCGATGCGAAAACCCTTGGCGCCCATTGCTTCCGCCGCCATGGCAAAATCGATCGGCTGCAATTCGCAGCCGAATTGCGGATTCCCCAGAAACATCATCTGCTCCCAGGCGATCTGATTGAGCATGTTGTTCTTGATCACCAGAACCTTCAGCGGGATCTTGTAGCGCACCGCCGTCGAGAATTCGCCGAGCTGCATGGCAAAGCCGCCATCGCCGACGATGGCGGCAATCGGGCGACCGGGGAATGCTATGCCGGCAGCGATGGCGTAGGCGAGACCGCAAGCCATCGACGCCAGCGATCCGGACACCCCAAATGCCTGGCCGCTGCGAAGATCGACATGGCGGGCGGCCAGTTCCGTGTTCTGACCGGAATCCGTGGCCAGCACCGTGTCGTCGGCCAACCGTTGTCCGAACGCCCGGGCAATCGCCTGTGGCTTCAAGGGTTGCGCCTGCATGTCTTCCGACTGCCGCATCATCTCGCGCCATTTTCTCATGGTCTCTTGGGAACGGTGCAGGAACTCATCGGAGGGCTTCTGCGTCAGACGTTGGTTGAGCGCGCGCAATGTCTCGGCCGCGTCGCCGACAAGGCCGGCTTCGACTGGAAAGCGCAAGCCGATCCGCTGCGCATCGCAGTCGATCTGGACGCCACGGGCCTGCCCGGGCTGCGGGTAGTATTCGATATAGGGAAAGGTCGAACCGACAATCAGCACCGCGTCACAGCTCTCCATCGCCTCTTGCGAAGCCAGGGTTCCAAGAATGCCGATCCCGCCGGTGGTGTAGGGATGGTCGTCCGGCAGCACCGCCTTGCCCAGCAAGGCCTTCGCGACAGGCGCCTGCAGCAGGCGCGCCGTGTGTTCGAGTTCGGCGGCCGCGCCGATGGCGCCGCGTCCGGCCAGGATCGCAACCCGCGAAGCGTCATTGAGAATGTCGGCGGCTTTGTCGAGCTCAACGTCCAGCGGTACGCTGTGAGCGGCGAACATATCCTGCGGCGTGTGCGCCGGGCGATTGCGCTTGGAGCGCTTCGACGGATCGCGCTCCTGCTCCTGGATGTCGCTGGCAATCGAAAGATGTGCGACGCCCTTGCGCGCCAGCGCGGTTCGGCAGGCAAGGCTGGCGACGTTTTCCATATGCGCGGCATCGGCAACATGGGCGTTATAAACGGAGACATCATTGAACACGCGCGTCAGATCGACATCCTGTTGCGTGAACGTCTCGATCAGATCGTGGAACTGCATGCCCGTAATCGCCAGCACCGGAGCCTGGTCGAGCTTGGCGTCATAGAGGCCGGTCAGAAGATGTGTTCCGCCGGGACCGGACGTCGCAAGGCACACGCCCAGCTTACCTGTCCACTTGGCATACGCACATGCCATGAAGGCAGCCGATTCTTCATGCCGGACCTGAACGAAGGCAATCTTGTCGCGCCGCGTCCGCAACGCTTCCATGACGCCGTTTATGCCGTCTCCCGGCAACCGAACACCACCTCCACGTCCCAGGCGACGAGCGTATCGATGAGAATTTCTGCTGCATTTGGCATGTCAGGGTAGCTCCGGCGGATGGTGTCCGAACCGGTGAATCCCGAGTTGGTTCCTTCGTCACAATAAATCGTGACAGGTTTCTGGAAGCGATCTCCCCGGAGCGGTCTATTCGATCTGCTCGAACGTGCATTGCCGTGGCGCCTTGTCGGGGCGCCAGCGCAGCAGTTTGGTGCCGTGGCGAAACCGATTGCCGGTAACGTGGTCGAAGCGGACCTCCACCACCAGTTCAGGTTCCAAGGGTTCCCATTGTCCGCTGCGCTCCGTGCTCCAGCGGCTCGGGCCGCCGGGCGCCTTGCCGGTGAATCCGGGCTCTGACCGCAGCCCTTCCAGCCGGCGCGTGAGCGCTCCTCTGTCGGTCCTGGCGATGGTCGACGTGAAGCCGACGTGATCGAGCTTGCCGTCGTCATTGTAGAGGCCGAGGAGCAGCGAGCCGACCTCACGACTGTCCGCGAGATAGCGGAAACCGCCGACAACGCAATCGGCGGTGCGCCTCGGCTTTACCTTCACCATCGCACGTTCGCCGCACAGATAATGCTCATCGAGCACTTTGGCCACGATGCCGTCGGTCGATGCATGGCCGGAGCCGTTTAGCCATCGAGCCGCCGTGGCTGCATCATAAGCGCACTTCGACAGGCGAAGATCTGGACTGTTCGAGGAGGTCGCGAAGTCCTCGATCGCTCGCCGCCTTTCGACAAGTGGCTTGCCCGTGATGACCTCGCCGCCCGGCCTGGCAAGCATGTCGAAGAGGATCAGACTGGCAGGCGTCTGCGAACTCAGTTTGCGGATTCTGCTTTGTGCTGGGTGAAGGCGCATCTGCAGCGCTTCGAAGGAAAGCTCACCGTCAACCTCAATGACAATCTCGCCGTCGATGACGAAGTGCCCGCGCTTGAGGTCACGCAAAATCTCCGTGATTTCTGGAAAATAGCGGCCGAGCGGCTTGCCGGATTTGGCGCGCAGGTCAACGGCGTTGTCGCTCTTGAAAGCCAGGCAGCGAAATCCGTCCCATTTGGGCTCGTACTGCCAGCGGTTCCCGTCCCTGGGGATTTCATCGGCAAGCCTGGCCTCCATCGGAGGAGTGTCCAGCGGGAGCGGGAAGGCGTTTATCGGTTCATGCACGGGTCAGGCCTCCAAAACCGGTTCAGGAACGGCTCCGGCTTTTCAACTTCCAGGACTGGCACCGCGTTCCATCTGACGGTTCTGCCTGGTTCTTCGCGATGGGACATTTTCATTTGCCGCGGAACCCGGATGACGGCTGGTCGCTTTGATGTCATCGGCAACGCGAGCGGAGATGTCCCATCGATCCCTCATTGTGGATAGCTTTTGTCGGAACCGTCATTCTGATGCAGATGCCGCCAGGCCCCGACAGCATGCTGGTGATGGCACGCGGCATCGGGCAGGGGCGCGACGTGGCGCTGTTCACGGTGCTCGGCATGACGCTGGGCGCCGGACTTGTGCAGCTTCCGCTGATTGCATTCGGCCTGTCCTCGCTTGTCCACGCCTCGCCCCTGGCGTTCAATCTGCTTCGATGGGCCGGGGCGGCCTACATCGTCTGGCTGGGTATCCGGCTGCTGCTTTCATCCTCGGCAACCATTCCCACGGGTGACCTCAAGGCCCTGCGGCCGCTCGCCGCCGCCCGGGAAGGAATGATCGCCAATCTGAGCAATCCCTGGCCTTTGATGTTCATGGTTGCGTTCCTGCCGCAATTTGTCGATCCGCATAGGGGCTCCGTCACGTTGCAGCTGGTGCTGCTTGGCGCAACACAGAAGATAACCGGTGTGCTGGTGCTGGGAGCCTACGCCTTGGCATCGGGCGCGGCCGGCGCATGGGTCATGCGGCACCCTCGCGCAAGGCTTTGGCAGCAGCGGCTCGCCGGCTGTCTCATCATCGGCCTCGGCGTGCGGATGGTGATCGGCGGCGGTACGAGCCGCTGACGAAGCGGATGAACAGCCGGGCCCCACACTCGACTTTGGCGCCGCTGGACATTCCTTCAAAGAATAATTTTGTGCCACGTCGCCTGAATGACAGGCTTCGACACAAGCATTCTCTTCTTCAGGGGAACGGAGCATTCGCTTCGATGTTCGGCTCCGCCGAAAGAACCCGCATGGGATGAATCGCCGTCGCGGACCGGGACTGTGTCCAGGAACAAAAAGCCTGACCAGAGGTTCGAACTCGATCTCAATGCAGCTTGAAACGGCTGCTTCATCGGCATCCGATTGGAATGTTCGTCATGATTTCTTGCGTGGCCCCGGTAAAGACGCGCCTTCAATGAACAAGCCACCTGAAGAGGGCCAAAGGGCAAGAGAGCCAAAAAAAGGCGGCGTCGTTCGGGCTCTCGGGCTTGGTTTGATCACCGGCGCGGCCGATGACGACTGCTCGGCCATCGGTACCTACGCGAGCGCCGGAGCCCGGTTCGGCCCCGACCTGCTGTGGACGGCACCTGTCACGCTGCCGATGATGTATCTCGTCGTCTACCTTTCATCCAAACTTGGCCAGGTTTCGGGTCGCGGGCTCTTCAAGGTCATATCGGACTTCTATCCGCGTTGGCTGCTATGGTCTGTGCTGGTGGGCGTACTGATTGGCAACACGATCGAGGCAGCCGCCGACCTTGGCGCCATGTCGGCGGCCATCGTGCTGTTCGTTCCTCTGCCTGCTCCCTTGGTCGTCATTGTCGTTGCGGTCGTCATTTTTGCCCTGCAGGTGTTCGGATCGTATAAATTGATCCGAAATGTGTTCCGGTGGCTGGCTCTGGCTCTGCTTGCCTATGTGGTCTCCGCGGTGCTTGCCAAACCGGATGCCGCCTCCGTTCTGCGTGGCACGCTATTGCCAAAAATCGAGTTCAGCCGCGAATACCTGTCCATCCTCGTCGCCATCGTCGGGACCACGCTCTCCGCATACCTTTACACGTGGCAGTCCAATCAGGAGGTGGAGGAGGAGATCGCCAAGGGTCGAACGAGCCTCGAAGAGCGCAAAGGCGCCACCGAGGGCGAGCTGCGCCGATCCCGCCGCGATATCCTAATCGGCATGACGTTTTCCAATCTGATCATGTATTTCATCATCCTTTCGACAGGGTCGACGCTCTACAAGGCCGGGCAGACGCAGATCGAGACAGCGGCACAGGCGGCCGAAGCGCTGCGGCCGCTTGCCGGCGACGCTGCCGGCATTCTCTTTGCGGCCGGTATAATTGGCGTCGGCTTTCTGGCCGTGCCGATCATGACCGCTGGCGCCGCTTTCGATTTCGCTCAGGCGATGGGATGGAAGAATAGCTTGCATGCCAAACCCCGGCAGGCTCCCAAATTCTACATCGTGATCGGGGTCATAACGCTGGTGGCGGTGGGCCTCAATTTCTTCGGCTTCAACCCGATGAAAGCTCTGGTCTGGTCCGGCATCGTGCAAGGATTTTCAACGCCGCCGCTGCTGCTTCTCCTTCTCATCATGACCAACAACCGCAAGATCATGGGTGACAAGGTCAACAGCACAAGCACGAACATCCTGGGTGGGGTGACGATCCTGGCGATTCTTGCGGCGTCGGCGGGGTTGGTAGCAAGCTGGTTCCTGTAGCTCGCCGGGTGGGAAGGATGTTCAGGCATGGTGGAACATCGGCGGTCAAATGTCGTTGAGACGTTTGTGGGAGAAATGAGGTTGTCCATGTCAAAGTTGCAGGCCGCCACTCCGGATCGTTTAAGGCAACTCAGGCTTGAAGCTTCAGCACATTTCGCTCCGTTGATGCTGAACGAGGCCTTGTTGCGCCTTTCCCATGCCTGCGGAGCCGACAGCCTCGACCGCTTCGAGAAAGCCATGGTTGATCAAATCGAGGCAGCAAAGGACGATCGGGCCGATTTCGAATCGATCAAGGAATTCGCGATCGAGCAGCTTTACGCCCTGGTCCGGAACGCCAACGATTCGCCAAAAAAGAAACAGGCACTTGAGAAGATAGACACGCGCAGAACGCCCGGCCGTTCCGAAGAACCACAGACGCTCGAGGACCAACTGCAGGCGGGGTTGGAGGATTCCTTTCCGGCGAGCGATCCACCCTCGGTGGTGTCCACGACCATTTCAGGCGGAGCAAAAAAGCTGGTCGGGACCGACGAGATCCTGGAAAAGCAGCGGCAACAAGCGTCCAGCAAGGAAGGCCGCTCGTAGATCGCGGTGCCGGCTGGTTTGGCGGCAACCAAGGCCTGCGCACACGCCAACGAAACAGCTGGCGCCATCGCATCAAAGCTTGACAGCCGCCTCCCGCGCCCAGAGCCGCAGTTTGCGGCATGACTGCACAAACGCAGTTACCGAAGCCGCCGAATCCAGCCGCGTCAACCCCTCATCGGCATCGGGAGCGACGCCTGCTTTGATCAGGAGCGGCTCGGCCCCTGTGGTGAAGCCGATGAACTTGCAGTGCGCAAACGCATCAGACACGAAATCCTTCGCAGCGGCCTCTTTGACCAGCAGCTCGGCGCCCGCCTCGGAGAGGAGCAGCACCACCGCGTCGAACAATACGGATGGACCGCCGTCGATCATGTGCCTTGCCTCGATGTGAGTACCGTCGGCGGCTTCGACGCCGCCCACCTTGGGCGCAATCACCTCCATCACCGCGCCTTCCGCTTCGATGGCGGAACGAAGTTCCTCGAACAGCGCGATATCGGCTCCATCGCTGAGCATGACACCGACTTTGCGGCCTTCGAAACTGTCGGGCCCGTTTTGGATGATGCTGAGCGCCGGCGACGGCGGCAAGTCGTCGCGCGGCGGAACGGCGGCTTCGGCAGGTTCGGGCATGTCACGGATGCCGAGCTTGTCGGCTACGGTGGTCGCCAGCGTTTCATCGATGTTCAACAAATGCGAAACCATCCGCTCGCGGATCGCCGGTGCCTGGACCTTGCTCAGTTCAAAGGTCAGCGCCATCGCGATGTGACGCTGCTCCGGTGGTGTCTGGCTGTTGAAGAATTGCCGGGCCTGGCTGTAGTGATCGGCGAAGCTCTCCGCGCGCAGACGTACTTTCTGCCCTTCTTCGGCATCGGCGAAAGAACGGAAGCCACGCTGCGGATCCTCGCGCGGTCCCAGTCCCCATGAGTTCGGCTCATAATTGGCGCGACCGGCCGGATTGCGCATGGCCATGTGCCCGTCCTGTTGAAAATGGGCGAACGGGCACTTCGGCGCATTGATCGGCAGATGGGTAAAGTTCGGGCTGCCCAGCCGTTTCAATTGGGTATCGAGATAAGAGAAGTTGCGGCCTTGCAGAAGCGGATCGTTGGAGAAATCGATTCCGGGCGGCACATTCTGCGTCATGAACGCAACCTGCTCGGTCTCGGCGAAGAAATTATCCGGCATCCTGTCGAGCACCAGCCGACCGACCGGAATTGGTTCGAGGACCTCTTCGGGAATGATCTTCGTTGCATCCAGGATATCGAAGTCGAAACTGTCGGCAAACGCCTGATCGAATAGTTGCATCGTCAACTCCCATTCCGGGAAATTGCCGGCCTGTATGGCGTCCCACAGATCGCGGCGATGAAAGTCGGGATCGGCGCCGTTGATCTTGACCGCCTCGTTCCAGACCACCGATTGCATGCCGAGCTTGGGTTTCCAGATGAACTTGACGAAGGTGGATTCGTCCTTCGCGTTGACCAGGCGGAACGTGTGCACACCAAAGCCTTGCATGAAGCGGAAGGAACGCGGGATCGCGCGATCCGACATGATCCACATCACCATGTGCATCGATTCCGGCATCAGGCTGATGAAGTCCCAGAAATTGTCGTGCGCCGTCTGTGCCTGCGGAAAGGCGCGGTCGGGCTCCTGTTTGGCGGCGTGGATCAGATCGGGAAACTTGATGGCGTCCTGGATGAAGAAGACCGGGATGTTGTTGCCGACCAGGTCCCAATTGCCTTCCTTGGTGTAGAGCTTGACCGCGAAGCCGCGCACGTCGCGGGCGAGATCGAACGAGCCCTTGTTGCCGGCAACCGTCGAGAAACGAACGAATGCCGGCGTCTTTTCACCAACTCGCTGGAAAATGTCGGCACGTGTGTATTTGGCAAGTGACTCGTAGGTCTCGAAAAAACCATGCGCACCGTAGCCGCGGGCATGAACGACCCTTTCCGGGATGCGTTCGTGGTCGAAGTGGAAAATCTTCTCGCGAAAGTGAAAGTCCTCGATCAGCGACGGTCCGCGCTCACCGATCCGCAATGTGTTTTGGTCGTCGGAGACAGGCGTTCCGAGCGCCGTCGTAAGGGCAGGCGTTTCATCCCCCGCGATCTGGTGCAACTCGCCGCCATTTCCGCGCGCGCTATTCTGATCCAGTCCACTTGCCGATTGGCGAGCGGAGGGGCGAGCGGATTTGGCCATGACAGGTCCTCGATCGATACCGGAAGGTTGAAGTGGTCAAGCCATCAAACTGCCGGTGAGCGGCTTTGTTCCCGTAAAAAATGGACGCTGTGGAGACACCGCTGTCGGAGGAGCCGTGACTGCTGCGGCGATGGTGCGCGCCGATCGGATGACAGATATCTCCGCCTGCGCAGAATTTATGAAGAGTTGTCTCCAGCACGAGGAACGAACCAAACTTCCATGCATTTAGCTGGGGCTGCGTTCACACACTCTTTCTTCTGGGAGCTGGACCATTGTCATCCGGAGGCTGCCTTTTGGCCGACCAGGAAACCAATGAAGTTTCCATCGTTGACCTGATACCTGCCCTGCGGGCATTCGCGCGCACCTTCTGCCGCGTCCCTGACGACGCCGACGATCTCGTGCAGGAGACACTGACCAAGGGTCTCGCCAACATCGACAAGTTCGAACCCGGTACGCGCATGAAGTCGTGGCTCTTCACCATCATGCGCAACACTTATTACACCCGGGTCAAGATCGCTGCCCGGGAGGCGCCAGGACTGCTCGATTGCGCGTCTTCGAGACCGATTTCGGAAGCCACCCAGGAATGGACCGTTCAGAGCAGGGAAGTTCACGGCGCCATTCAAAGGCTGCCTGAACACCAACGCGAAGTCCTGATGCTGATCGGCGTTTTGGGAGTGAGCTACGAGGAAACCGCCGACATATGCGGTTGCGCGGTCGGGACGGTCAAAAGCCGCCTGAACCGTGCGCGCGCCAACATCCTTGAATTCCTTGGAGAGAGTTCGCTGGAGACATTGATGGAGAGAAGAAACCAGCTTTCGGATGGTCAGCTTGATGTCGAGGTCGACGGCCGCAGATAGTCAGTTCTTCACGTCGCGTCGACGTTTCTCGACGAGCGCGTTTTGCAATTCGATCGCCAGCTTGGTCAGGCGGTCTGGAATTTTTTCCTGCTCTATGGCGGCCAGCAGGGAAGCAATCTCCTGATCCACAGCCATCTCGACATGCGGATCCGCGGTATCGTCGCTCGAACGAGACATCACATTCTCTTGATAGCGGTCCCTTGATCCTAGTGTGGTGGCAAGCGCCTTGCATTACAAGGCGGTGTCCACCGCCAAGAAGCTCACCAGCGGCCCCTTGCACAAGTTTATTTCCTTGCAGCTCCTTCGTCGCCGCGGGCCATGGACGCGCTGCGGTGGCGTTCAGTCCTCAGGCAATCGGTCAGCGGCGTCACCCGGATATTGATCGGACTTGATCCGATTGCCGTCCTGCCCGCGCTCCTGGCCATGCTGCTTCTTGTCGCGATTCGACAAGACCGCGGTTTCTTCGATCTCGTCCTTCTCCGGGGAGGTCACCGCGCCGGCGCCGGCACTCTTGCCCGGCTGCTGCGGCCGAAATGTTTTTTACCGCCGGATGCCATGATATCCTCCTTCGAATCGGGGACACTCGTCGGTGCCCGTTGTTCGACGTCCGAACTGGCATCGGGCTGTAATGTTCCGCTTCACCCAGCGAGCAGAAAGGCGTCGCCATCCCACGACCGAAACGGCTTCTCGCCGTCGATGAGGACCCGCAATTGATGAGTTTGCGCCAGACGGCCGATATCATCGCGGTCTGAGAGAAGTGATCCGCGATAGGAATAGTTCAGCAAGGCGAGCCAGCCCGGCCGTTTCAGAACGCGCGCAATTTCGTCGAAATGCCGATCAGCCATGCCGGCCAGAACCAGATAGGGAAAGCTGTCCACCGCCAGCACGCAATCGAAACTGGCATCGGCGAATTCGGACAGATCGAGACCGGAGGTTTGTCGCAACTCGACATTGCCGAGTGCGGCGCATTGCTCGGAGGCGATGGAGATCATCCGCGGCGATATGTCGATGCCGACCATCCGCTTGAAGGATTTGCACAGCGCACGCTCGAAACGGCCGATGCCGCAACCGATGTCGAGGATGCTCCGTTCCCTTCCGGTGAATTCTCGCGCTTCCAGCCATGCAACGATTTCGTTGGTCGTGGCTGTGAGCCTTGCCTCATCGCCGAGGGATGCCAGTTGGACACTCGCGGCTCCCGAAATCGCTGCCGCGGCATCGAAGCTGGAGGCCAGCCGCCTGACGACAGCGACATTCGTCTCATCCTCATTGCGCTCATGCCGAACGGCGCCACCCGCTGCCTGCAACATGGCGAAGACGTCTGGCTTGCAGCGCAGCAGTCCGGCGACCTTTCGCAGCCTTGCTGCGTCGCCGGCATCCGCCGGCTGGACCTTCAGCACGACCTCCGCCAATTCCGCCGCTCCAATTGTGGGCGGCAGGTGGAGCGCCAGTCTGACGAGAACGCCTTCGGCGCAAATGCCATCGGCCACGCAGTCTTCAACCGCCAGCCCGACCGATGTCAGGCGCCGGGCGGCTTTCGGTGCGGTTACACTCATGCATCAACTCCGCGTCCAGACCCTGCGCATCGTCCACCTGTCGACGGCGCCCCAGCCATATTTATAGGCCTCCTGGCCGCGCAGGAAATCGAACTCGCGCGCATCTTCGCGGATCGCTTCCGCGATTGCGTGGCCAATCAGGATCGCGCCTGGGCTCTCCTCGGCATAAGCAGGGTCGAAGCCACCGAGGTAAGCATAGGCACGGCCGCAGTGGTGAAATCCGTAATAGGCGCCGACGGTCCCGCCATCGATCGCGAACAGCCAGCATCGCACCAGACCGTGAGCATCGAGCACGGGAAGTGAGAGCCGATGGAATTGCTCGACGGCGGCGTTGGCCAACACACCGCCTCCTTGTTCGGCCCAGCGCATATTGTGCAGGCGGATCAACTGATCGAGGAAGGTTTGCGGACTGCCGCTCGCCGACGACATCGCGATCCGGCCGCATCTTGATGCGGCTTGACGCGCCCGACGCAACTGGCGTCTGCGTCTTGCGGGGACGCAGCCTGCAAGCGTTTCGTCGCCGGCGAGGGCGAGCACGGGGCAGGCGGCATGAGCGGTCGGCCAATCCATCTCGGGATGCGTCATCGCAAGGGCGACGCTGTCCTGCGGCAAGTCCGACAAGATCCATTGCACCCACCCGATCGAGAGGATCGACTCGGCGACAATGGCGACGACCTCGGCTTCGATCCCAGGGACAGCCAGAATGTCCAGGTAGTCGCTGAGCGAAATGCCGACCGGAAGCAGCTTCGAACCGGCGGTCCCATGCTCGAGATAGAGCGGCGCCAGCCCGACCAGATCGCCGCCGCGCCATACCGCGACCGTCGCCAGTTCACCGGGTGCGAATGCGTGCCACCACGGCACCAGCCAGGCGGGAGATTGAAACGGCGTCGCCGAGGGACTCTGCTGCCACAGTTTCCACCAGTGCGGCGTCAAGGCGTCGAATTGTGCGAGGTCACCGATGATTTCGCTGCGCAGCACAGCTTTACTCACGGCACCGCGGCGAAGCGCCGGCGACCACTGCCAAGCTGTGCCAGCGCCTGATAGGCGTCCATGTAAGACGAGATCATCCGTTCCAGCGAAAACCGCCGTCGCGCTTCGGCCCTGCATGTCTCGGCATCCAAGCTGGACGCCGCAAGAATGGCTTGGGCCATCTCATCGACCGTGTCGACGAGAAAGCCCGTCCTGCCGTGCTCTATGACATCGGGAAGCGCACCATTTGGAAAGGCGACCACCGGGGTACCGCAGGCGAGGGCCTCCATGGCCACAAGCGAGCTGGTCTCGGCTGCGAGGCTCGGAATGACCAGACAGCGCGCTGCGTTGAGAATGCGTCGCTTGGCGGTGAAGCCGAGCGGGCCAAGGAAGCGGCGGCGGCCATCGAGGCGAGATTGGACCTCATCGCGAAAGTACCGCGTATGCGTTTCATAGGGATAGACCTTGCCGCCGATGACCAGCGGCACATCTGCCTGTTTGGCTGCGTCGAGCGCCAGGTGGACGCCCTTTTCCGGGCAAACCCGGCTTAGAACAAGGGCAAAGTCGCGCTTCGGCTGCAGCAGGGTCAGTGCTTCGATGTCAACGCCGTTTGGAATCGGCGCCGACAGCCTGGCGCCTGATGGCGCGGTTTTCTGCTGGTTGGGCGAGACCGCATGGAGCCAGAGGTCACCGCGCGTCGGGCGCAATGCCGCGGCCGGATACCAATCCAATGGCAGGTGGAGGGTCACCAAGGTCGGACCATCGTCGGGCAGATAAGCGTCGAAATCAATGCCGTGCAGATGAACCACGTCGATGGGCCATCGGGCGCGGGCAGCCGCGATCGCGTCGCGATGGGCCTGTTGCGCGCGGCTCTTCGCCGCCTCGTCGAGTACGCCGTTTTCGGCCGGTATTTCCACAAGCGTGCCGCTCGTTCTGGAGCCTCGGCAGCCAATGACGATAGATCGATGACCGGCCTGAACCAGTGCCCGATCGAGCATCGACAGAACCTGTTCGGCACCGCCGACAGCGTCGGGGCCGACGGGTGCGAGAGGGTAGGCGACATTGAGGACGGTGAGCGTCGCGGCCGGTCGCGTCTCGTTGCCCTGCGCCGCATCTCCACCTGTCAACGGCGTCGCGGAGCCCGGCATCTGATGCATGGGCACCATGACATTTCACGCGGCCGAGGCCCGCTGCGTGGGGAGCGAGGCGGATGTCATGCCAGGCGCATAGCGGCGGATCATGGTTGAACAGAATTCCGCGAACTCCTCCGGCACCAGGGGGGGGCTGGTGTGGTGGGGCATCATTCCGCGGTGCTGAGGTGTGAAGCAGAAGGTGACCGTCACATCGAAATCGGCGAGTGCTTCCATCTGCCGGTCGAACCAGTCCAGCGCATTCGGCCGAAAGCTGTCCGCCCAGGAAAGCCCGGTACGCATATTGGTGACACCCAGCCGCTTCATCCAGGCGACGGCATCGTCCAGCCGCGGGTCTTCGAAATGAAACCACTGCACCAGGCCCATTGCAGGTGCATGGCGCAGGAATTCCTCCAGCGCGGGCTTTGGCGTGCCGTCCTGGCGCAGCAGCCCCATTTGGAAATGCCGGTAATAAGACGAGCCCTCGGCTTCGCGGTGCCGCGTCGTTGCTTCCCATTCACGCGGAAGATCATAGAGGCTGTACCACTGGATGCGTGGCGCATTGCCGAGCAGCAATTCAGCTGTGCGCTTGAGCCCCCAGACTTGGATTTCCTCGGCGCCGAAGGTCGATACGCCGACTTCGCTGACCCAGATGGGAAGGTCGGTGACGGTCGCGATCTCGCCGATCTTCTGCGGCCATTCCTGGATCTGCCACAGATTCCAGTCGAGGGGAAAGCCGTGCACAGCGACGGCATCTACATGATCCAGCACGCCGAATTCCTTCATGCGGGTGATGAACCCCGGATCTATCGGCGAGATGCCGCCGAGCACTTTGGTCAAAGCCGGGTTTTCAGATGCGATTGCGTCCGCCGACAGGATCGCCATCCTGGCAAAGCGGCTCCAATCAGGGTCGAGTTCCGGGTCCCAATGCGATTTGTTGTTGGGCTCGTTCCAGATCATCGCGGCTTCAATCATGGCGCTGTCCTTTCGAGGGGTAGACGGGACCGCCACTGGCCGGGTCGCCGGCGGCGCGGCAGAAATAGACCTCCTGCTCCGGATGCAGGACGATTTCAAATCCGGCGCTGCGCAGCATCGCTTCGGTGCAGGCGCGGTTGGGAATCCACCAGTTGGTCGGGTCATCGGCATAGCGGTGCTCGATGAAATGGAGCTTGGGAAATTCCGGCCGGTCGAACAGGTCATGCGTCCAGAAATGATAGTTCTCTTCCATCTCGGGCAGATCTGTGCTGCCGCGCTGCATGGACTGGAAGATCATCAGGTCACCGGCGACATGCTCACGGATAAGGTCGAGCGCGAGCAAGGGGTGGCGCAAGTGATAAAGCACCCCCATGAACAGCACGATATCGAATGTTTCGCGCAGGGCGCCGACGTCGTAGACCGAAAGTTTCTGGAATTCGATTTCGCAATTGGCGATCTCGGCGGCAAAGCGGGCCTGCGCCAGATAGGCCTCATCGAAATCGATGCCGAGGACACGGGCAGCACCTCGCCGTTTCATCTCGATGGAATAGAAACCGGCATTGCAGCCGATATCCAACACCGTCTTGCCTGTCAGATCCCCGGGAATGGCCTCGGCGAATTTGCGCCATTTGATCAGCGGATAATTGCCGAGAAAATGGTTGGGAGCGGTTTCGACACCCGCCAGTTCCATGTTGTGGAACCATGGGCCGAGAGCATCGATACGGCGGCGGATTTCGGCATGGGAATGCAGCATGATCAGGCTCCTTCGCCGGGAACGACAGGCACATGCGAACGGGCACCTGGCATAATCGTGGCGGTTTGGTGATGGACGGGTGCGGCGCCGTCCTCGAGCAGCCGCAGAGCCGTGCGATAGCCATTGAACGTGCCGACATCGACATAGGCGGACCCAGCCTTGACGCCGGAGGCTTGACCTCCGGCCGCAAGGTAGGCGTTGACCAACGTGCCGATATATTCGTCACGGCATTCCCGCTCGCGCCAGAGTGCCGCAAGCTGATGCAGAATCTGGCCCGGCATCTTGAACGCACCCCAAACCCAGTTCGTGCCGGCATCCTGTTGCTTGACCTGGATTTCGATCACGCGCTCGTGGTCATCGACAATGACGGCGTCGAAGAATTCCGGACGATCCACCGGGAAGAGCAGAAATGAAAGCTGATCGTCAGGCAAATGACAGAAGCCATCCTCGGGAAACCAGATCGTGTCGGGAAGGCCGACCAGGACGACCTCATTGGGCGCGACGAGAGGAGCTGCCCGAAAAATCGCATCGCAAAGCCCAACCGGATTGGGCTGCACCACGAAGAGAGCCGCGGCGTCACCATAGCCGGCGGCGTAATATTCGAGAATGTCGGATTTGCCCGATCCAATGATGAAACAGATCTTGTCGACGCCGGCGCGCACCATCCGCCGCACCAGATACTCGCTCACGGCGCAGGGACGCTCGGTCTGCCCATCGATCCGACTGCCGACCGGCAGCAGCTCTTTGGAGAAGCCGAGCGGCTGAATGCGGCTGCCGCGCCCGGCAGCGGGCACAATGCCCAACATCAGACTGCTTCCATCATCGGTTCGCCGGGAGATCTTTGAAAGGCGTCGTTTAGAATGTGGTCCAGTTCCGCCGCGCGCCGGGCAGAGGTGTGTTCGTCGAGAACCCGTTCGCGCGCTCGGGTTTTGATGGCATCGAGTTCTCCTGCGGGTAAGGCGAGCGCCGCGACGACGTCATCGGTGTCGTGGGCCAGCAGGATCTCGCTGCCGGGTTCGAAGAAGCTGCTTAGGCCCGGCCAGGTGTCGGTTATGATCGGCACTCCACACGCCGCTGCTTCAAACAACCGGCCCGAAGGGCACCAGCCCTTTTGCGCCATCGCCTCGCGGGTGACATTCAGCGTCAGACGAGAGGATGAGAAAAACGCCGGGTGATCGGCCGGCGGAAGGTGCCTGACGAAGAAGATGTTGTCGCTCCACGGGAACTCCTGCGGGTATTGTGCGCCGCCGATGACGAAGCGCTGGTCCGGCAAGCGCGCGGCTGGGCGAACCAGCAGATTTTCGACTGCTGCCTGGCGATCTGGCGCATAGGTTCCGAGATAGGACAAATCGGCCCTGAAATCGGCTCGCGGCGCTGCCGGCCGGTGTTGGTCGGGATCGACATGCCCATAGAGCGGCACCACGTGGTGCGCACCCAGCACCGACTTCAGCGCGTCGATCGCCGGGCCGCCTGTGTAACTCAGGACGAGATCGAAATCCGCAAGACCCTCGGGGCCGAAATAGGGTGGACGCTCACCTTGTTCGATGCGGGCAAGCGTGACCGGAGTGTCCAGATCGTAGAAGACACGCACTCCGCGGCCTGCCTGCTGCGCCAGCCGCGAGGCGTCCACCGCGTCGGGACAATAAGAGGTGACGATCACGACATCCGATCGTTTGATCGTTTGCTCCGCGACCCGGCGGATGTCCTCCCAGTCCGGGTAGAGCACGACGTTGCCGCCGTCCAGATGATCGAGATCGCGCGTTCCGGCATAGTAGGGTGTGTCGCGTTCGAAGAAGGTAATGGACCAGCCGCGCCGGGCGAGGGCTCTGATCAGTCCCCTCCATAAAGTGGCATGGCCGTTACCCCATGAAGACGTGACGGTAAGACCGAAAATGACCATCTGCATCCGGCAAATCCTCGTCAGGCAACTTCGTTCAATCGGATCAGCTTCGCCCCCCAGTCCCCCGACACGATCGTCGTGATCGAGGCGGGATCGATGTCGAAGCGAAAGCAGTCACCGGCCGGCAAGCCAAGGACGGTGCAGACGGCGACCTTGATCACATCGGCATGGCTGACCAGGGCGACGCATTGGTTCTGATGCCGCTCGCGGACCGCGGCCATCAGCGACACAATGCGTTGCTGGACATCCTGCATGGTCTCGCCACTCGGTGTCCTTGCCTCCTGCCGCTGGTCATTCCACGCTCGCCAACTGGCGTCGCCATTCAGCTCATCGAAAGTCTTTCCCGACCAGTCGCCGAAGTCGATCTCGTCGAGTTCGGCGCAGATCGCGATGTCCCCGACACCGCAGGCTAGCGCGATTGGCAGCGCCGTCTCTCGCGTACGCTCACGCGGGCTGCACAGGATCGCGACGATAGGCTCCCGGGCCATGCGGCCGCCAAGCTGCGCTGCCTGTGCCTTGCCGGCATCGCCGAGGCAAACGCCGTCCATCCGGCCTGCAAGATAAGAGCCGACATTGTCGTGTGCCGCATGGCGGATCAGAAAGAAGGTCGTCGTCATTCTGCGGCATCGAGCAAAGGCTCGTCCTTGCCAGCGATGAACGCAAGCGTGCGCTGCCGCGCTTCGGCGTCGGTGAACTGTTCGGGAGGCGACTTCATGAAATAACTGCAGGGACCGGTCAGGGCACCGGCTATGCCGCGATCGAGCGCCAGCTTGGCGCAGCGTAACGCATCGATCACCACGCCGGCTGAATTTGGAGAATCCCAGACTTCCAGCTTGAGTTCGGCATTGAGCGGCACGCCGCCGAAAGTCGTGCCTTCCACCCTTATATAGGCCCATTTGCGATCGGTGAGCCAAGGCACATGGTCGCTCGGGCCGACATGGATATTGCCCGGCTCCAGGGGAACATCGAACTGGCTGGCCACGGACTGTGTCTTCGAGATTTTCTTCGATTCCAGCCGCTCGCGTTCCAGCATGTTGAGAAAATCGGTGTTGCCGCCGAAATTCAGCTGATAGGTGCGGTCGATGCGCACGCCGCGTTCGCGAAAGAGATTGGCCAGCAACCGGTGCACGATGGTCGCGCCGACCTGGCTCTTGATATCGTCGCCGACCAGCGGCAGTCCTCGCTGCTCAAAGCGCCGGCGCCATTCCGGACGTGAGGCGATGAAAACGGGTATGCAATTGACGAAGGCGCAGCCGGCCTCGAGTGCGCATTCGGCATAGAAGCAGGTCGCCTCCTCGGAACCCACCGGCAGGTAGGAAACCAGCACGTCAGCGTTGCTGTCGCGCAGGATCTCGCTGACATTGGCAACCGGCTCCGGAGCTTCTTCAATCTCGTCACGCAAATATTTGCCGATCCCGTCCAGCGTCGGTCCGCGCTCGACGCGAACGCCGGTTGTCAACGCGTCGGCAAAGCGGAACGTGTTGTTGGGGGCGGCGTAGATCGCTTCCGCGACGTCGAGGCCAACTTTGCTCCTGGCGACATCGAATGCGCAGACAATCTCGATGTCGTCGACATGGTAGCCGCCGAGGTCGGCATGCATCAGCCCAGGGATTGGTTCGTTGCTTTTCGCGTGACGGTAAAAGGAGAGGCCCTGCACGAGGGAGGATGCGCAGTTGCCGACACCAACGATACCAACACGAACCTTTTTCGATCCCACGAAACCGCCACCCTATGTTGTTCAAAGGTAAGTTCCTGGCGCCGAACCATCAGCGTGCCGGAATGTTCCTCCGCCCATCGAAAAATTGCGCGAGACAGCATGGATCGAAGCTGCATTCGATGCGTTGCCGCACGGCAAGCATTGGAAAACCGACCGATGATCGTCTACGGCGACCACAAGCAGACGCAGAACGCACAACAGCTTCGCGAAGCAGCAAGTGAAATGGCCGAAAGCCTGGATCGGATGTCTCATGGCGTCCGACGCCACGCTGCATTGGTCGGACTGTTCATCAGCGTGTCGGAGCTGGTTCAGGCGCTTGCCGATGTCGACTTCGAAACCAGCGGCATCGACATCTTTTCGCCGCGACAACAGCAAGGCGCGAGGTTGCTGGTCGGACTTGCGGCAGAGGTGGCGAAGTCGTGGCGAAGCGGTTTCGACGTCGGCGGTGGCATCGACCCGGGACTTCTCAAACTGCTGGCCGGGCTCGACTGCCAGGCCGAGGTGGTGACCGGCTCTGCCGAGGGTTATGCGCATTATGCGCTTTATCCCGAAAGCTATTTGGACGCGGCGCAGAAGTCGGGTCTCGATGCGAACACATGCGTGATCGGCGTCCGCAGCATTGGCCTTGGACTGGCAGCTATGGTGGCGGCCTCGATTGGCGCGGCGGCGCCATTCAGCGTTCGTCCGATCGGTCATCCCTTCCGCCGGCATGTCAACGCCGATCCGCGGTCGATCGCCACCTGGAAGAACAATCCGTCGGCTCGCTTTGCCGTTGTCGACGAGGGTCCCGGCCTTTCCGGCAGTTCGATGCATGCCGTTGTCGTGTGGCTGCGTGAACTGGGTATCGATACGGACCGCATTCACCTGTTTCCCAGCCATTCAGGCGGCCCGGGCACCGAAGCGTCGCGGGAGTCTTGGGAGACATGGTCGCGCTGTCCGAAACATGTGGCGACGGGGTTTGAATGCACCTTCTCCGAAAACTCGAAAATTCCCACGCTGCGCGATTGGGTGGCCGAGGCGGTCGGCAGGCCGGAATTAAGCCTGACCGAACTATCTGGTGGCGAGTGGCGGGCCGCCCACTACACCGACGAAGGGCGCTGGCCGCCGAGCCCACGCGGTACCGAGCGGCGCAAATTCCTTGCGTCCGCCGGGCGTGACCGCTGGCTCGTCAAATTTGCCGGCCTCGGCGAAACCGGACTGCGCAAGAAACGAGCCGCGGCGATGTTGCATGAAGCCGGGTTCGGATCGCAAGTTGTCGCGCTTTGCCATGGCTTTCTGGTTGAACGGTGGATTGACGGCACCACGATGGATCAGGCGCCGCTGCCCAAGGAAAGGCTGATCGCGGAGTTCACAAATTACCTGGCCTGGCGTGCGCTTAATCTTCGAACTTGCGAACCGGGTGCATCATTGCTTGCACTCGCGGAGATGGCTGTTTCCAATGCGTCGGAAGCCCTGGGCGAAAAACGCGCGGCGACGTTGCGCGGTTGGCTCTCGAAAAAAACTCCCGCGCATGTGCTTCAGCGGGTTGAAATCGACGGAAAGCTACAACCGTGGGAGTTTCTCGTTCGTGCCGACGGCAGGGTGCTCAAGACAGATGCTGTCGACCATTGCCGGGCACACGATTTGATCGGCTGCCAGCCGATTGAGTGGGACATTGCCGGCGCCCGTGTCGAGTACGGGCTATCCGACAGCGATGTGAGGACCCTGGTCCAAGGAATGAAGCTTGCCATCGACAACGGCCACATCGGCTTTTTCGAACCGTGCTATTTGGCATTCCAGCTCGGGCTCTGGAGCACGGCTGCGCAATCCGAAAATGGCCGGGAAAAAGCAAGGCTGGCCGCGACGGCAGACCGATATAGGATGCGACTGAGACGGTTCCTGGACGAATGCCGGGCATGATCGTTCCGATCAGTCCAGCCTTCGCAACATGTCTGCTTCCTGCTCGAGAATAGTGGCCACTTCCTCCCGCTGGAGATGCGTCATCATCAGGCTGACGCAGCACTCGAGATAGGTGATCGAGGCGCGCCGCAGATAGGCAGCCGTCTCGCGTTCGGCCATCTGGTCGATATCCCTCGCGGGTCGCTTGGGTTGCATGAGGATGATCCTCCGTATCGGGTCCTCCCGCCAAACCACAAGCTTGGGCGGATGTTCCGCACGATCTCGGGAAAGATTCGACCGCCGGCTCGCATCATGCCGGAAGGTTCTGCAGCCCGCCGGATGCGGGTCTCGCCCTTTTGGCAAAGCCTGTCATCTGATCGCCGATGCGACTGCCTTCGAGCGCCGCGAAATAATCGATCGTCAGCTTGAGCCCTTCGTTGAGGGGCACCTTCGGTGTCCAGCCGAGCAGCGCTTTTGCACGCGAAATATCGGGCTGCCTGCGCCGAGGATCGTCTTGCGGCAGCGGCAGAAATCTCAGATCCGATTTGGTGCCGGTCATCGCCTTTACCAACGCCGCCAGTCGCACGATGCTGAATTCTCCGGGATTGCCCAGGTTGACCGGCTTGCCCGGATTGGGATCGATATCCATCAGTCGCCTCAATCCATCAATCTGATCGGAGACGTAGCAGAAGGATCGCGTCTGCAAGCCGTCGCCGAAGATCGTCAGAGGACGTTTCTCGAGCGCCTGCATGATCAGGTTCGAGACGATGCGGCCGTCCGCCGGATCCATTCTCGGACCGTAGGTGTTGAAGATGCGCGCGACGCGCACGTCGGCTTTGCCGGCTCTAAGATAGTCGAAGCAAAGCGTTTCGGCGGTGCGCTTGCCCTCGTCGTAGCAGGCGCGTGGGCCGGTGCAGTTCACATGGCCAACATAGTCCTCCTTCTGAGGATGTTGCTCCGGATCGCCATACACTTCGCTCGTCGAGGCCTGTAGCAGCCGCGCGTTATTGTGGGCAGCGAGTTCAAGCAGGTTGAGCGTGCCGATCACACAGGTTCGCGTGGTGTGGATCGGGTCGGCCTGGTAACGCGGCGGCGAGGCAGCGCATGCCAGATTGAAGATACGCTCCACGGGCTCGCCGAGATCCAATGGCCGGCAGATGTCCTGCTCGATCAATCGGAAACCCGGCTGGTCCATGATCGAGATGATGTTCTCCATGCGCCCAGTCAGGAAATTGTCGGCGCAGATCACGCGCCAGCCGTCGCGGAGCAATGCTTCGCAAAGATGCGAACCGAGGAATCCCGCACCGCCGGCAACAAGCACTGCCTTTGCCCTTTGCGCGTTTCTTTTTTGTCGCATCGTCGTTTTCTCCTGTATGCCGGTCATGCTGCGCTTCCGATGTCGAAATCGAGGGCCGCCGCCCTTGGCTGTGTCAACGCCGCCACGAATTCGCGGGCCCTGGCCGCACCGGTGTGGAATGCGAGGACGCGTTCGCGGGCCCGGCGGGCCATGGCCCGGCGTGTGCGCTCGGACTCGCCGAAGAGGATCTCGACGACAGCGTCCGTTTCTCCGGCGGTGTGGATCGCCGATGCGGGAAAGAAGCTGTCGAGCCCTGGCCAGCGATCGCTGATGATGGGCGTGCCGCAAGCAGCCGCTTCGAACAGGCGCACACTGGGCGACCATCCGGCAGCGATCATGGAACTGCGTGTGACGTTCAGCGTGTAGCGCTGACGGCTGTAGAACGCGGCATGATCGGCGGGCGGCAAATGTTCGATGCGTTCGACATTGTCCGGCCAGGTGATGTCGGATGGGTATTGCGAGCCCGCTACGACGAAACGGCGGTCCGGCATATGCCGTGCGGGTTCGAGCAGCAGCGCGTTCAGCGTTGCCTGCCGATCCGCGCTGTAGGTGCCGAGATAGCCGAGATCCCAGCGGATCGGATCGCCGGTCCGGTGATGCCGTTCCGGGTCGGCCGAGCAGTAGAGCGGTTCGGCTCGGCGCGCGCCGAACTCCTCCACCAGATGGCCAAGCATCGGCCCGCCGGTGAACGAGAAGTAGACATCGAAATACGGAATCTGCCGCCAGCTCAGATAATCGCAATCATCGGCCGAAAGCTGCGCCACGGTCACCGGTGTGTCGATGTCGTAGAAGCAGAAGCGCCCCTTGCAAAATGAAGCGACGATGTCGATGACCACGCGCCCTTCCGGCACGAAGGAGCCGATGACGACGATGTCGGCCTGCTCCAGGCACCGGGCGTAGTCGCGTTGCAACTCCGCAGTGGTTTCGTAGTAGCGCAAGGCGCAGAAATCCGGATCTCGCAGATCGCGGTGGTTGGCGTACCACGGCACGTCGCGCTCCAGAAAGGTCACGCGGTGGCCGAGTTCGTGCAGACCTTTCAGCAGGCCTCGAAACGTCGTGGCGTGGCCGTTTCCCCAGGACGAGGACAGCGACAGGCCGAGAAAGACGATGTTCAATTGCTTGGTCATTCCGCTGCCTCCACGGTCCCCTGCTCGAAATGACGTTTGAAGACGGCATCGGCCACGTCCGCCCGCAGCGCGTAGGTATGGTCGGCCAGCACGCGGCAAAGTGCGGCCTGGCCGATTGCTTTTGCACGACTGGAGGTCAGCGAGCGCATGATCTCGGCGACATCGCCGCCGTCGCGTGCCACCAGGATCTCCTCGCCTGGTTTCAGGAACAGTTCCACGCCCAGCCATGCGTCGGTGATGAGGCAGGCACCGGCGCCAGCCGCCTCGAAGACACGCGTGGCCGGTGAAAAACCGTTTACGGCCATGCTGTCGCGGCTGATGTTCAGCACTGCCTTGGGTGTGACGTTGAAGGCATTATGATCGCGGGTGCCAACGTGACCAAGCCAGCCGACGTTGGCGGGAAGCGGCTTGTCCCCCCAGCCAGATCCGCCGAGCAGAAAACGCTGTTTCGGAAGCTGGCTTGCGGGATCGAGGAAGAACGCTTCGACGCGTGCCTCACGATCCGGCAGCCGGTTGCCCAGGAACGCCAGATCGCAAGCGAAACGCGCATTGCTGGCGACCGGGTGATGCGTTTGGGGATCGAGCGCATTGTAGATCGGCACGCATTCGTTCGCCCCCATGGCACGGTAGGCCCAGACGACGGGGTCGCCGCCGCCATAGGTCAGCACAAGGTCGATTTCTTGCAGGGCGCCATGGAGCGGATGGTCCGGTTCGTCGCGCAGCTGGGCAAGGGTTGCTGGAGCGTCCACGTCCCAGAATACCACCAGCGCGTCGCTGCGGGCGTGGTCGAGGACGGCGCGCAGCAGCGCCTCGTCCTCGAAACCGACGCCACTCGCCTTGACGACGATGTCGGCGCTGGCGGCGCGTGCCGCGACCTGCATCAGTGCGTGCTGGGTCGCTTCATATACGACCACAGTGCACCAGTCAGGCGCCTCGATGTCGCGGTTCTTCTGCCGGTCGTAGACGTCGGGCTCATAGAAGGTGATTTCGTAGCCCAATTGGGAAAGCGCCTTCAGCAACCCGCGATAGTAAGTCGCGGCACCGTTCCAGTAAGACGACAAGAGGCTCGATCCGTAGAATGCCATCTTCATGCGGCGGCTTCCTTTGCGGTGGTCTTGTTGATGGTGTGTTCGGCTGTGCATTCCGTGAGCACGCCGAACAACTCGTCGACGCGGTGCGAGCAGGTGTGCCGCGAGCGGATGGTCTCGAGACCCGAAGTCACCAGGGAAGCCGCGAAATCCGCATCGGCCAATACCGCCCGCAGGTGTTGCCGCATTTGCGAGCCATTGTGGGCAAACAGAAAGTCGACGCCGGGCCTGAACAGCTGCTCGACATCGGACCATGGTGCTGAAATCAGCGGAATGCCGCAGGCGAGCGCCTCGAACATGCGGATCGTCGGAATTCCGGGCAAACCCTCACGATAGGGGCGCCGTGGGATGTGGACGGTGACACGATGCGCGGCGAACGCCTTCGGCACGTCGGCATTGGCGATCCATCCGTCATAGCGCAGTCCGGCGGCGGCTAGGTCCGTGAGCGCCGGCTTGGGATAGCGGACGCCGTGCACCGTGGCCTCGAGGCCGAGATCGCGGACCGGCTTGATCAGAAACTCCCTGAGTTCGACGGTTCGTTCATCGTCGCCCCAGTTTCCAATCCAGACCAGATCGGACGTGACGTGGATCTCCGGGTGCGGCTTGAACAGGCGATCGTCCGCGGCTTCATGCCAGGTGAAGACGCGCTTGCCCCAGCCGGCGCGCAGATAGCTCTCGCGCAAGGCCTCGCCAAAGGCGAGAACGCCGTCATAGTGCTCCAACCGCAGCGCCGAGATTGCCTCGGTGGCCGATACGGCCCGGTGGTGGGTGTCATGAAACAGAAGGATGAAGTTGCCGCCAGCGGCCCGGGCACGGCCGAGGCGTGCGACAAGCTCCGGATCCGTCCACTCATGAACGATCACAACGTCGGCCTCAGCGATCCACGCTTCGTGATCGAACCCGGCATCGTAGGTCACCGGCATCAGTTCTGGGAAATCCTTGCGGAAGCGTTCGATAGCGAAGGATCCCTTCTCGGCCAGCAGGTTCGAACGGCTCCAGCCGTCCGCGGGCTCCAGCGCGACCGCCTGGTGCCGGCGCGCGACCAGTTCCCGCATGATACCGCGCAGGAAATGGGCATTGCCGTGGTTCCAGTCGGAAACGACCGAGTGGGTGTAGAACAGAAAGCGCATGGTCAGCGCCCCGCCATGGCCAGGGCCGCCTTGTCGTAGACGCCTCGCATGGCAGCCGCTTGCCTGACCAGTGTAAACCGGCGGCTCCGTCGCATGGCTGCCTGGCCGAGCTCCCGCCTGAATTCGGCGTCGCTGGAGAGACGATTGAGGCAGGCAGTGAGGTCGTGCGGATTGCGCGCATCAAAGAACATCGCGGCCCCGTCCCATAGTTCGCGATAGGTTGCGATGTCGGAAAGCACCAGTGGCGTTGCCGACATGGCAGCTTCCAGCGCGGCCAGACCGAATGGCTCATAGATCGATGGCGACACGAAAATACCGGCGCGCGCCATCAAGGAGCGCACCTCGTGAGACGGCAGTGCTCCCAGAGGAACGGCATAGCTGAAGCCGGCACGCCCGCCGTTGGGACCGTGCATCGAACCGGCGGCAAAGATGGGCCATTGCGTCAGTGACGCGGCCTGGTCGATCACCGCCGCATTTTTGCCCTCGTCCCACCAACGGGCGGCGGCGAAGACGAGCGGTTGACGCTTTTCGGCTCTCGGGACGGGGCGGGCGCTATTCGCCACGACGTGCAGGCGCGCGATCGGGCCGTAGCAGGTCTCAAGCATGTCGGCGTGGCTGCGGCTCGGCGCAATGACTGCGTTGGCCCGATCCAAGCCGCGCCTGTTGCGCTCCTTCTGCCAGGCCCATGCGCCATCCACTGCCTGTTTCCTGACGGCGTGGAACCATGTCGTCACGCAGGAATGGGAGACCACCACGGCTGGGCATGGCGCATCGAATCCCGATGCCTGCGTCGGCGCGTTGAAATGGACAAGGTCGATGGCGTGGTCGCGCATGGGCGCAAGCAATTCCCGCGGCAGCGCGTCGAGGTCGCCGCCGTCGCGGGTCATCCAATCCGGCGGCGTACTCAACCAGATCAGCGTCGTGAAAGCCTCCGCCTCCTCGGCTTGCTGCCTCGACGGTTGTGGACCGAGGCCGGCAAGCACCACGCTGTCGCCGCCGTTCACAAGTTCCCGTGCCAGATCGAGGGCATAGCGCCATACGCCGCCCACGGCATCGACGGTCATCAGGATGCGCCGCGAGCGCGGCGTCAGTGTCCGCAACATGTCGCCTCCAGTTCCGCCAGCGGCCGCGGCCGCCTCTCCTGGATGTCACTGAATTTCTGGAAAGATGCGAGGTAGTGGTCATGGGCGCGTTCCCAGGCAAGGTCGTCGGGTTCGCCCCAAAGCTCGCGGTAGCTGGGCGAACTTGGATACGGGTAAAGCGGCACAGGTTCGTTGGCCCATACGCCGTGGTCGATCAGGTGGGTTCGCCAGTGCTCGACCAGGGCGGGATCATCCTCGACCACGCCGATCAGATTGGCCTGGACGAATGGAACGTGACGTCTGGCATCGACGAGCAGCGCGGCGAGTTCCTCGGTCCCCAGCCGGCAGCGCTTGGCCAGCATCGCCCGGCCTTCGACGGTCAGGCTTTCGAGACCGGCCTCGATGGAGACGCAGCCCGCGGCGCCCAGCAATTCCAGCAGCTCGGGCTTCCACAGATCGATGCGGGTCTGTACGCCGAATTTCACGTCGCGATCGACCAAGGCTTCCAGCAACGCTTTTTGCGGCAGGAAGATCTCGTCGATGAAGTAGATGTAGCCGACACCTTGGGCAATCAGCCGATCGATCTCCGCTACCACCGCTTCGTGGTTTCGACGGCGATAGGCATCACGGAAATCGATCTTGGCGCAGAAGCTGCAATTGTAGGGACAGCCGCGCGATGCCTCGACTTCCGCGCCGAACCCGACCTGACTGTCGTCAAACCTGTGATGGTGATGCGCATGGGCTGCGATCCAGTCCGCTGGCCATTCGAGTGGCGGATGATCGACAAACGAGCTGGCGTGGACGCCGCCGTTCGAAACAACCCTGGCATCCCGCAGATAAGCGGTTGAGGGCACGGCGCTCCAATCGTCGCGCCGGGCAAGTTGCTCGACGACTTCTTCGCATTCGCCGCGCACGACGATGTCGACGCCGAGCTTGCGCAAGGTCGGCGCCGGCGTTGCAGAGCCGTGCGGCCCGACCGCGACCGTGCGTCCACCGCGCCCGGCCAGACGGTTGAGGAAATCGGCCGGCACACGCAATTCCGGCGGTGCGCAGCGCCAGAACAGATAGGTCGGGGCGGTACTGACGACGGTCATAGCCGGGGCGAAATCAGCCACCCGCTCGCAGAGACCGGAATTATCGAGCTTCTGCAACTGGCCATCCAGCATCAGCACCTGATGTCCGGCGGCTTCGAGCAGGGCCTTCGAATAGCCGAGTTCCAGCGGCAGATGCGGTTGGCGGCAGCCGAAATAAATGCTGTCGTCATACGTCCAGGACGGGTTTACCAGGGCGATTTTCATGCAACGTACCTCACGGCTTCAGGGCGAGGCTCGAGCCGATGGCGGCGCAGCCAGTCGGCAAGGTCGCGGATGCCTTCGCGCCATGAAACATGGGCCATCCAGCCAAGCGCGGTTTTGATCTTGCGGGTGTCGGCGACGAAGAAGGGCTGGTCGCCGGTGCGTTCCCCATCATGGCGAATCGAGAGCTCATGGCCGGTCAGGCTACGGATCTCGCTCAACAGCCTGCGCAGGCTGACCGCATTTTCCGGGCCGCCGCCAAGATTGAATGCCTGGCCTTTGGTGGTCTCGATGCGATCGAGCACGGCCCTGTAGGCGGCGACGGCATCGGAGACATGCAGGATATCGCGCACTTGCCTGCCGTCGCCGTAAATGGTGATTGGGCGTCCCGTCAGCGCGCTGAGCAGGAAGTGTGCGACCCAGCCCTGGTCCTCGGTTCCGAACTGGCGCGGTCCATAGATGCAGCTCATCCGCAGAACCGCCGTCGGCATGCCGTAAGATTTGGCATAGTCGAGCACATACTGATCCGCCGCGCCTTTGGAGCAACCGTAGGGCGTGCAGAAGTCCAGGCCCCGAGCCTCATCGATGCCGTTCGCCTGGATGACGCTGTCGCAAGGCACATAGCAATCGCCGTCCTCGCGGACCGCGACGTCGGGCAGGCTGCCATAGACCTTGTTGGTGCTGGCGAAGATCACAGGGATGCGCTCACCGCTCAGTCGCGCCGCCTCCAGAACGTTGAACGTTCCGCGAAGGTTGATGTCGAAATCCTCGCCCGGCTGGACCAAGCTTGTGGTGACGGCGGTTTGCGCGGCCAGATGGAAAATTGCCCTGGAAACCATCAAGACAGGCGCCAGTGCGTTGGCGTCTCGCACGTCGATCGTCTCCACCGTGAGGCGACCACCGTGTTTTTGCGCCAGCCATTCAAGGTTCTGCTGGACGCCCGGACGGCTGAGATTGTCGATCACCAGTACCGGCTCGCCATCCGACAACAGGCTGTCGGCGAGGTTCGTTCCTATGAAGCCGCTGCCGCCGATGATGGCGATCGGCGCGTCGCGTCGATTGCGTGTGTTCATGAGACCAACCCACGTTCTTCTAGCTCGCGCTTCATGTCGGCGCCGCGGTCGACGGCGGACGTGTTACGCACCCAGGAAACGAACTCGCCGAGCGAATTCTCCAGTTGCCGCACCGGCTCGAAACCGAGCAGCTCACGGGCCTTGGAGATATCGGCGAAGCAGTTCCGGATATCGCCGGAGCGGGCTTTGCCGAGCAGTTCCGGCGAGCGGTTCGGTGTCCCCATGGCTTCGGCCAGCAATCGCGCGACTTCGCTGATCGCATAGGCGCGGCCGCTGCCGATGTTGATGACATGACCCCTTGCCTGGCGTTGCTGCAGCGCAAGGCGAAAGGCGCGGGCGACGTCATGCACATGGACGAAATCGCGCTTCTGTTCTCCATCCTCGAAGATCATTGGCCGTTGGCCGTTGGCGAGACGCGAAGCGAAGTTGGCAAGCACGCCGGTATAGGGATTGGATAACGCCTGGCCGGCGCCGAAGACATTGAACAGGCGCAGCGCGACCGCATCGACGCCATAGGCTTCGCCGAAGATCAGCACGGCGCGTTCCTGTGCGTATTTTGTCAGCGCATAGATGGAGGCGAGATCGACCGGCTTTTCTTCGTCCGTCGGCAGCGGCGAGAGGGCGTCTCCCTCTGGCGACAGCGGGTTCCATTGCCCGCTCCTGATGTCGCTCGCCTTGCGCCGAGCATTGTCGACACGCCGGCCGTCTGGCGTTGCATAGAGCCCTTCGCCATAGACGCTCATCGACGAGGCGACGACGATCCGTTCGACCGGGTGCTTGATCAGCGCCTCGAGCAGCGTTGCGGTGCCGAGATCGTTGGCGCCGACATAGCGCGCGATCTCGTACATCGATTGTCCGACGCCGACTTCCGCCGCCAGATGAATGACCGCGTCGACACCTTCCAGCGCACTGGCGACCGCCTCTCGGTCCCGGACGTCGCCCTTGATCAGCTCGGTTCCAGCGGGAAGCGCGACGGCTTCGCCCGCATGCACCTGCTCCAGCAGCGCATCGAGGATGCGAACCGAATAATCCTGCTCGACGAGTTCCTGTGCGACATGCCGGCCGATGAAGCCGCAGCCTCCTGTAACCAATATGCGTTTCACGACGACTCCTCAGACAAGTAACCTCGGCGCCCCGAACTTTTCGGCAAAAGGTTTGTTCCCTTGCTTCAACAAAGTTCCTTTGGCCGGTCCCATTGGGAGCCGGCGCAGCGCGATCACCGCGCGGTGCTGGAACATTGGCGCCCCTGTGCTGTTAGGACGCCCGACAGCCCGCGTGTCCCATGTGGCAACGCCGATGATCAAAGGAGATTTCAATGTCTCAGTCGCAAACGACCACCAACCACGACGAAATTCGCAAATGGGCCGAGGAGCGGGATGGCCGGCCGGCAGTGGTGCGCACCAAAGGCGAGGGCGGCATCCTGCGGATCGACTTCGGCGAGCCCGAGGAAGCATTCGAGCCCGTCGAATGGGACGAGTTCTTCCGGATATTCGACGAGAATGATCTGGCCTTTCTGTATCAGGCCAAGACCGGTGAGGGGAAAGCCAGCCGTTTCAACAAGTTCGTCGAGCGCAATCAGAAGGGCTGATGACGCCGGTCAAATGGCCTATCTGTACGGCCAAGTTTTCTTGGAAGGCAAACTAATGCATCAGTTTTGCGCCGCGGGTTTTCGCCATCTCTTGCATGATGCCGTTGAGCCAGTTTTCAGTGGATTGACCAAGCTGTCTGCGGTCGACATCCCGGATCGCTTGCTCGAGCGTCCTCTCGACGAGCCGATCCGATGCCTCGACGTCTGCCAGCAAAAGGCGCGCCGCAAGTCGCAGTTTGGGCAAAAGCGCGAAGACGTCGTCGGAGGGGTCCGACATGGGGGTCTCCCGCCCAGATGCCTGCGGGGGAAAGAGCGCGTTGAACACCGCCTGGCTGCCCGAGGATTTCCGCAAATTGCTGGCGTAGCGGAGATGATCGGGAATGGCGATGTCGTCATCGCCACTGAAGAACACGAAGGGGACACCCCGGCGCATCAACTCATCGGCGATTGGAAACACGCGTCGGCCATTGAGATTGACGTCGAGGATTGCAGCTTCAGCCGTCCCGGTGTGTTTGGATGCCTGTTCGACGGTTGCAGCGGGACCGAGGATGATGGCGCCCATATTGCTGAAAAACCGCGCAAGATCCCCCGCCATCGTCCATTCGTCTTCGACTATCAGAATATGCAGCCCCCGCAGGTCGCGCACGTCGTCATCCTTTCTTGGAACGGAGGTTAGAATGCAGCGGATTTGCCTTCCGAATTCTGTCGTCCAAGGCCGCCTGCAACCGTCTCGTAAGCGCCAGCATGCGATCCGGGACGGCCCCAGCATGGGAACTTCCAAGCGATCCAGGCTCCCCCGATACCACCGGCGTCGGGAGTTTTATGTCAGCAGATCGTTTTGCCATTGAACCACCATTGATATCGGGTTCAACGTCATCCCTGACGTCTTGTTCCATCCGTCTTGCGCGCTATATGGTTGTGTCCTGTCCGATCCGGCCTTGAGGGGATTTCAGGTCGGGTCGGCGAAAGGGGGACATGCCGTGACTGCCCGATCGACTAGATTTCCCATCGTCGGCATCGGCGCGTCGGCGGGCGGCATTCCCGCGATGGAAGGTCTGTTCAAGGGCGTGACCGGTCAGCCTGGTATGGCTTTCGTCATCATCACGCATCTCAGCCCCAAGCGCGAAAGCCTGTTGCACGAGGTCATCAGCCGCTACACCGAGATGCCTGTCATCGTGATCGGGGACGGCATGGTGGTTCAACCCGACCACGTCTATGTGATGCCGCAAAACGTGACATTGGCCATTGAATCGGGGGTGCTGCACCTGCGACGGCCGAATGGGCTTACCCAGGAGCGCAAGCCCATCGATATCTTCTTCGCTGCATTGGGCGAAGACCAGGGCGAATATGCCGTTGGCGTCATCCTGTCGGGCGGTGATTCCGATGGAACCCTGGGTGCCAAGGCCATCAAGGAGCGGGGCGGGTTTACCGTCGCGCAAGCGCCGGACGGCTACGGGCCGCGCAATCCCGACATGCCGCAGAGCGCTATTGCCAGCGGACTCGTCGATGTCGCTGTGCCCGCCGAGGAGATCGGGGCGAAGCTGGAGGCTTTCGCCCGCGGCTTCGACCCGTTGGAGGGGCTGACGGAAGAAGATGGCGACCATACGGCCGACATCGATAAGGTGCGAGAACAGATATACGCCATTCTGCGCAGCCACTCCGGCCACGACTTCTCGGGCTACAAGACCAAGACATTCCTGCGCCGCGTGAAGCGGCGCATGCAGATCGCCCAGGTCCATTCCATCAGCGCTTATATAGACTGGCTGAAGAAGGATGCTCGCGAGGTGATGAGCCTTTTTCGCGATCTGCTGATCAATGTCACCAACTTCTTTCGCGACCCCGATGCCTTCGAGTTGCTCGAGCGAAAGATCATACCGCAGCTGTTCGAAGGCAAGACCGCCAGCGACACCGTCAGGGTCTGGGTTCCCGGGTGCGCCACGGGCGAGGAGGTGTTCTCCATCGGCATCCTGCTGCGCGAACACATGGAGAAGCTTACGGTCGTTCCGCGCGTCCAGATATTCGCCACCGACATCGACGAGCCGGCGCTGGCGGTGGCGCGGGCGGCACGCTATCCGGAAGCCTTGCTGCAAGGTCTTTCTCCCGAACGCAAACAGCGGTTTTTCAACGGCGATGGCGAAAGCTATGTCATCAGCAATGCGATACGCGAACTGTGCATCTTCTCGCCGCACAGCGTCATTCGCGATCCACCCTTCTCGCGCATGGACTTGGTCTCCTGCCGCAATCTGCTGATCTATTTCGGCCCGATCATCCAAAACCGCGTCATCCCTGTCTTCCATTATGCGCTGAAGCCCGGCGGTTACCTTTTCCTTGGCACCTCCGAAAGCGTCGGGCAGCACGACGATCTGTTCGCCACCGTCGACAAGAAACATCGCATCTTCCATGCGCGGGAGCATGCCTCACCGCACATCAGACTGCCGGCCTTGATCGGGGAAAGTCATTCCAGCGTCTTCCCATCCGAAAGCGCCGGCTCGAAGAAGGGACTTGTCGGCTATCCCTTGCGGCAGGCAGTGGAGGCGCAGGTGCTGGAACGGTTCGCGCCGCCGCATGTCCTGGTCAACGCCGAGGGCGATGTCGTCTATTATTCGGCCAGGACCGGCAGATATCTCGAAGCGCCACAAGGGATTCCCAGCCGGCAGTTGCTGACGATGGCAAGGCGTGGGCTGCGGCTGGATCTCCGCGCCGCACTGCGCGAAGCGACGACCACGCGCCGCACAGTGGTGCGGGAAAACCTCACCGTGGAGGAAGACGACGAACGGGTCCAGCCGATCAGGCTGACGATCGAGCCGCTCGCGGAACGCGGCAACGGCGAGCCGCTTTACCTTGTCCTTTTCGAGCCGTCGGGCCCGACGCAGGCCCGCTCAGAGGAAGACGGCGGCAGCCGTGACAGTGACAGCACCGCCGATCTCGAGCGGGAACTGCGCGATACCAGAGAGCGCCTGCAATCGATGATCGAGGAATACGAGACCGCGCTGGAGGAGGTGAAATCGTCGAACGAGGAACTCGTCTCCGTCAATGAGGAGGCGCAATCCACCAATGAGGAACTCGAAGCCTCGAAGGAGGAGATGCAGTCGCTCAACGAGGAACTCAACACGATCAATGCCGAGTTGACGGCCAAGATAGAAGAGCTCAATCACGCTAACGGCGATCTGCGCAACCTGTTCGAAAGCACTGACATCGCGACCATTTTCCTCGACCGCAGCCTTGTGGTCCGCACCTTCACGCCGGCGGCGTCATCCTTCTTCAGCCTGCGCCCCTCCGATGTTGGCCGGCCGCTGACGGATTTGTCGAGCCAACTCGACTACCCAGAGTTGAAGCAGCACATCGACAAGGTGTTCGAGACAGGCGAGATCCTGAATCACCATCTGGCGCGCGATGCCAGGGGCTTGTTCCACATGGTCCGCATCAATCCCTATCGGGACAAGGGCAACAGGATCCAGGGCGTGGTGGTGACACTTGTCGACGTTACCACGCTGGCACAGGCAGAAGAGCATCAGCAGGTGCTCATCTCGGAACTCAACCACCGGGTCAAGAACATGCTTGCGGTGATCGCCAGCATTGCAAGCCGCACGCGGGAAAGTTCTGATACGAAGGAGGAGTTCGCGGATGCGCTGATCGGCCGCCTGCATGCCATGTCGCGGGCCTACGGCCTGCTGACCCGGGAGAGATGGAAGGAAGCCTCGGTCAGGGAATTGCTCCAGCAGGAGCTCGAACCCTTCGGCATCGAGCGGGTTGAACTCGATGGCGCAGACGTGAAATTAGGCCCGCAACAGGGGCTTTCCCTCAGCATGGCCATTCATGAACTGGCCACCAACGCGGCCAAGTATGGCGCTTTGTCAAAAACCGACGGCAAGGTCAGTGTGCAATGGTCGATCGAGGATGACAGTTTCACATTTGGCTGGCGAGAGAAGGACGGTCCTCTTGTCAAGGCGCCCTTGGACAACGGCTTTGGCCTGACCTTGTTGCAAGGAGAAATCGGTTACAGGCTCGGCGGCCATGTCGAGACCGCGTTCCACAAGGACGGCCTCAGCGTCCAGATCGCGTTTCCGGCAAATCACAAGGAGGCGCCGTGAGCGACGACAGGCCGCGCGTTCTGGTGGTCGAGGACGAATGGCTGATCGCCGAAGACGTCGCGTCTCGCCTGCGTGCGGCGGGTTATCCGGTGATCGGCCCGGTCTCGTCGGTCGCCGCGGCTCGTCAGCTTATCGATGCAGGCAAAGCCGACGTGGCGCTGCTGGACATTCAATTGAACGGTGAAACAAGTCTGCCCGTGGCCGAAACATTGCTGGCTCGCGGCATCCCCTTCGCATTCATGACCGGATTTGGGCCGCGCGACGTTCCCACACCCTTCCGAAACTGCAAATTCGTGCCGAAACCGGCAGGCGACGCTGCACTTCTCAACACCCTGGCCGACCTGGCATCGCTTCGTCCCGACAAACACTCGCTGTGATTTCAAGAGGCCGGTTTCGATCAGTCCAGGGGCTTGTCGGTCGGCCTAGGCGTGGTGCTCGCCTGACGCGGCCGCCCGGCGTTTCGATTGGCAACCGGATTGTCCAGCGGCGGGGCCGATGGCCGGGATGTGCCGGCGGTTTTCGGCGTCAGCGGCTTGGCACCGGCATCTGTGTCACTGGCGTCCCGTCTCGGGTGCGGCAGAGCATCGGCGTTTGGCGACCGGACGCTGGGTTTCGATGTGGGATTCTCATTGCTCATGGCGATAACTTCCTTCGCAGCGGGCGGGCACGACAGTCTCGTCGCCCTGAGTTTATTCTGCGGGTCAACCGCCGCCACGGTCGAAAGTTCCAGGTTCCTCGGCAGCGTCGGTGCTATCCTTGGCGGGGAATCCGCGCAAGGTGGACCCCGCGCAAGATACCGACATCTCAGCCATGCGGTCGCATCACCACCTTGATGCAGCCATCCTGCTTGTCACGGAACGTCTTGTAGAGGTCCGGTCCCGCTTCGAGGTCTGCCCGGTGCGTGATCACGAAGGAGGGATCGATGTCGCCCTTCTGTACCATGGCCAGGAGCGGTTCGAGATAGCGTTGCGTGTGCGTCTGACCCATCCGGAAGGTCAGTCCCTTGTTCATGGCGGCGCCGAACGGAATATGATCGACGAGGCCGATATAGACGCCGGGCACCGAGATGGTGCCGCCTTTGCGGCAGGAGTAAATTGCTTCGCGCAATACATGCGGCCTATCGGTGCCGAGATAGACGGCAGCCTTGACCTTGTCGAGCATGGAGTCGGCACTGGCGCCGGGATCCGACTCGGTACCGACACAGTCTATGCAGCGATCCGGACCGCGGCCATCGGTCATCGCCATCAAGGCGTCGTAGATATCGGAGTTGCTGAAGTCGAGCGTCTCGGCCTTGCCGTGCTCGCGAGCCATCGCCAGCCGCTCCGGCACCTTGTCTATGGCAATGACGCGGCCGGCGCCGAGCATCCATGCGCTCTGAATGGCGAACTGACCAACCGGACCGCAACCCCAGATGGCGACGGTTTCGCCTGGCTCGATGCCGGCGTTTTCAGCCGCCATATAGCCGGTTGGAAAGATGTCGGAGAGGAACAGCACCTGTTCGTCGTCCATTCCCTCGGGCACCTTTATCGGACCGACATCAGCGAAAGGAACGCGCAGATATTCGGCTTGCCCTCCCCAATAGCCGCCGACCAGATGCGAATAGCCGAACAGGCCAGCCGGGGATTGTCCCATCACTTCGGCAGCCTGTTTGGCATTGGGATTGGACCTGTCGCAAAGCGAGAACAGCCCCTTCTGGCAAAACCAGCATTCGCCGCATGAGATGTTGAAAGGCACCACGATGCGGTCGCCCTTTCTGAATTTCGAATGGCCGCTGCCGACTTCCACGACCTCGCCCATCGTCTCGTGTCCGAGCACATCGCCCGACTCCATCGTCGGCATATATCCGTTCATCAGATGCAGGTCCGAGCCGCATATGGCGCAACAGGTGACTTTGATGATGACGTCACGATCATCCTCGATGGCGGGATCAGCCACCTGGTCGCATCGAATGTCGCCTTTGCCGTGCCACGTGAGCGCTTTCATGATGGTGCTCCTGCCTTGGAAGAAGGTCGGCAGAAGAGTCTGCCCGACATTTTGGTTCTGGCGTGAAGGCTGAAGGTCAGCCTTTGGAGGCAGAACCCGGCTCGGCCATCTTGCGGTGCTGTTCGGCCAGCGTGCCTGCCGGCGTCACATGTGCCGCGGCGACCTGCAGCTTGTTCTTCCAGCCGCTGATGACTTGTTCCTCACCGTCCATCATCGCCTCGTAGCCGGCCTCGGCCACATCGGCGGGATTGTCCTTCTCATCGGTGCCGACCTTGGTATCCATCATTTCGGCGCGTTCGAAGAACCGCGTCTGCGTTGCCCCGGGCATCAGCACGGTGACTGTGACTCCTGTGGCCTGCAACTCATGACGCAGTGCGATCGAGAAGGAATCGATGAAAGCCTTGGTGCCGTTGTAGACCGCCTGGAAAGTGCCCGGCATGAAACCAGCGATCGATCCTGTGAAGAGAATGCGGCCTCGGCCGCGGCGTGCCATCCTGGCTCCGAGTTGATGCGCGAGATAGACTGTCCCGGTGATGTTGGTGTCGATGATGCGGCGTACTTTTTTCCAATCCTGATCGACGAAACCACGGCCGAGCCCACGTCCGGCATTCAGGAACAACAGGTCGACATCGCGATCGCCGATCCCGGCGATCAAACGATCGACACCCTCCTCGGTCGCCAGATCGGCCTCGATGGCTTCGACAGTCACACCATGCGAACCGAGCGCCTCAGCTGCCTGCTGGATCGCGGGCTCGTCGGCGGCTAGGATCAGGTGGTAGCCGTCCTTGGCGCACAGTTTGGCGAGTTCCTTCCCAATGCCGCTCGAGGCGCCCGTCACCACGGCCAATTTTTCATTCGTCATCTCGTCCTCCGAGCTTCGCTTCGGCCGAACCACTGTCGGGACGGATTGTTCCGTACGGAGAGGTTGAATGCGTGGCCGTATGCAGGCCGTGACAAGGATTTGTTCTTGAGTTCAATGAACACGCGGCGTGGAGAGGTGGAACAACTCAGGTCCGGGCGAGTTCGATATCATGCAGCATCGTTGCTCCCCTTGTTTGATGCTGCACGATCGGGTCCCCTCAGCCTGATCCGCTCGCGCTTTCTATCGGAAAGCGCGAGCATCTAATCACCTCGACAATCATGTTTTGGAACAACAAACCCGTTCGGCAGTTCGGGGCGCAGGAGGAATAAAATGCAATACGCCGAAGAAATCGCGCTCAGGCGCGTGAAAATGCTGGTCGAACAATATGTTGTCGCCAGGAGCAGGAGATATGATTTCGTCTCGACGGAACTTGCCTGCAAGGCCATTCGCCAAGTCGTACGAAGTCCGATCGAAGACGCCGAACTGGACCATTTGCTGGCTAGAAGCGCGGTCAAACAGGGGCTTTCGGTGCGGTTCGACCGAATAGGTCATTGGCAGGCGGCTTCGCCCGAACTCAGCCAGGAGAAATCGGCATGAGAGCAGTGCTATTGATGTCAGCGGCATTACTCGCCTTGGCGGGGTGCAACGACAATGCCGATCCGGCCAAGTCCAAGACGGACACTACGAACAGCCAGCCGGTGGACAAGAATCCCACGACGGACACCAACCCGACGCCGCAGACCAGCACCGGCGGCGACCAGCAAGGTACGCAGCCAACGCAGCCCGCATCTCCAAAGCCAAGTGGCGACTAGGCCTATGGAGCGACGCAACGCAATAATCTCGCTGGTGATAGCGGCGGTCATCATTGTCGGTTTCATCGTCGGCTTTTTCTACGTTGACATGGGCTGGCAGACCTCCCCGCTGAAACGTGCGCCGGAGCAGAACCAGGGCGGCTATGCCCCGGCGGACACCGCCCCGGCTGCGGGCGTCCAGAAAAATCCCAGGGAAAACACGGAAATGCCGGGGCAACAGTGATCGACGGCCGGCAGCAACAGGAGAGGGCGACCTCGCGGTGACCCTGCCGAACTGAGTTCAATACAGCACCGATCTGGAGTGTGGATGATGGGCATCCTTTCCGACCTCGACAAGAAGCTGACGGACAATATGTACGATCATGGCAGCGAATTCACCGATGCGGTTTCGGATCTGCCGGAAGCAGTCGTGGAAGCGGTCGAACGGCTGATGTTTTTCATCCAGCCCGACGCGCGCGATACAGTCAGAACTCAGGTTCTCGGCCTCATTCACGAATACAGAATCCAAGACGCGCCGAACGGGGATCGCCCCGCCTGACCTTCAGCTTACGCTGGTGCGGCAATTGAAACCGATCGGGACCTGGCTCGCCGCCTCGTGCTCCGGATCGGCGGGCGCGGTCGTTGACGGACCCGACGAGTGCTCTAGATCAGATTTACGCCGGCCACGGTTTTGTTGGGTCGGGGGAGACTATTCGGTGGCGCACCAAACGCCTGATTTGATCGTTAGACGCCGCTATCTCAGGCACGACTGCCTGTGCTTGCTGTTGCTGATGTTGTCGGCATGCTCATCTTCCGATCAGATCGAGCAGCAATCACGAACAGCGGCCTCCGCATCGCAGACCGTGTTGATGGCGCTGGACGCCTGGGCGGCAGGGGCGGCGCCGACCGCATACACGGTGGGTACGCTGCAATCGATCGGCGAGACGCTTGCCGACGCCGGGGCGCAAATCCGGTCCGCGCAAACCAGTGAACCCGCCGAGCAAGCTTCACTGACAAAGGCAGTCTACGATTTGTCGGTCGCGGTGGCGCGTGCAGAGGCCGGATTGCAGGCGGGCGACCGGCCGGAAGTCCAAGACGCGCAACAGGATCTACGGCTGGCGTCGCGTTCGCTCGCTACCGCCTACGCCAAGTATTTCGCGCCGAAGCCATGAAGAAGCTCATGGAAATATCCCTCGGCGTCGTCACCAGCGTCGGCGGCTTCCTCGAAGTTGGGTCCATGGCGACGGCGGCGCAGGCAGGCGCGATGTTTGGCTTCCAGTTGATCTGGGCGGTGGTGCTAGGCACCATCTGCATCATCTTCCTTGTCGAAATGTCCGGCCGGTTCGCGGCCGTGAGCCATCACACGATCTCCGACGGCATCCGCGAGAGATTCGGCTTCAACGTCTTTCTATGGCCGTTGCTGGCCGCCCTGCTGGTCAATTTCCTGGTGCTGTCCGCCGAGATCGGCGGCGTCGCCATTGCGCTCGAATTTGCCACCGGCATAGGCTTCCAGTGGTGGGCACTGCCGGTGGCTTTGCTGGCGTGGCTGCTGCTTTGGAAAGGCACCTTCGGCTTCATCGAGAAGGGCGTATCTATTCTCGGTCTGGTGACGCTGTGTTTCGTCGTCGGAGCGGTGATGCTGAGACCCGATTGGACGGCAGTCGCAAGGGGCGCCGTGCCTTCGCTGCCGGTCCACGATGCCGCCAATTACTGGTTCATGGCGGTGAGCATTCTCGGCGCCTCGATATCGCCCTACCTCTTCATGTTCTATTCCTCGGGGGCCATCGAGGACAGGTGGGACAAAAGCTATCTCGGAGCCAATCGGGCCATAGCGGGGTTGGGCATGACTTTCGGGGGGACCATCTCGATCGGCGTGTTGATCGTGGCCGCTCTCGTGCTCGCCACGCATGGCGTCACCCAGGTGGACGACTATCACCAATTGCCGTTGATGCTGATATCCATATTCGGCTTCTGGGGCTTCGTGCTGTTTGTTGCCTCCCTCGCCATTGCCTGCTTCGGCGCCGCACTAGAGGTCGGGTTGCAACAGGCCTATCTTGTGGCCCAGGGTTTCGGCTGGAATTGGGGCGAGGATCGCAAGCCGCGCGACGATCCGGGTTTCAGCGCCACCTACACGATATCATTGCTTTTGGCGGCTATTCCCATCGCGCTTGGTCTCGATCCGCTGAGGCTCACCATCTTCTCCATGGCGCTGACGGCAGCCAGCCTGCCGCTGACGGTCGTTCCTTTCCTGTTTCTGCTGAACGACAAACGTTATGTCGGCGAGCATCGCAATGGCTTTTTGTCGAATGCCGCCGTCATCTTCATCATCGCGCTTGGCTTCGTACTGGCGGTGGTGACCATCCCGCTGCAGATATTCGGGGGCACATGATGAAGTTGCTGCGTGATCTCCTCGACAAGCAGGTGGTCGACCGCGAGCAGATCAAGATCGGCAAGGTCGACGGGCTGGTGGCGGAGTTGCGGCCTGGCAAGCCGCCTCGGATCATTGCCATCGAGCTCGGCTCCATCACCCTGGCACGTCGCCTCGGCGCAGGGCCTGGGCGCTGGATGGCGCGGCTCGCGGTCAAGCTGGGTGGCAAGCAGCATGGCGAACCCCATCGGATCGCCTGGCACAAGGTCAAAGATATCGGCATCGATATCGAGTTCGACATCGATGTGCGAGAAACGTCGATCTTCGCCTGGCAGGACTGGTTGCGCGACCATGTCATCGAGCGCATTCCGGGAGCTTGATGATGACCACGGTCAATCTCGAGCATCTGGCTGGGCGACGCGTACTCTCGCAGCGCGGCAAGAATGTCGGCTATATCGAGGAGATCCACGCCGAACGGGATGGTGACGATTTCGTCGTCACCGAATTCCATGTCGGGGTCTACGCCGCTTTCGAGCGTCTTTCGGCCTCGGCCATAGGCGTGGCGGTGCTGGATCTTTTCCGATTGCGCCGCCGCGACGGTCTATATCGCATCCCTTGGGACAAGCTCGACATTTCCGATCCCGCGCGACCGCGGCTGCTGTGCCCAATGACCGAACTCTCAGGCATGAAGGGCGCACCAGACCTCCATGAATAGGCCGTGGGGTGCTGCATCGTCGGGATCGTTCTCAGCGCAGCATGCTTGCCGCCAGGAAAACCACGGCTGCTATCAAAACGACAGCTGCAATCACCAAAACCGGCCAGTTGGCGCCAGGCCGCAGTTCCGGCTCGCCTTCGACCGGGCGCATGGCATTGGCAAAGCTGGCATCGTTTTCGAATTCTGGACGATTGCGCGGCGGACTTGTCCCAGCGACCGGATTTTGTGTGTCCGCGGCCTCTGCGTCTGTCTCAAGCGGGGCAATGGCGGGATCGAACCCCGGCGTCTTGTCCTGCGTCGCTCCTGCCTGAACTTCGCCTCTGGCCGCGGCAGGGGTCGGACTTGAAACCTTGGCCATGATTTCTCCCTTTCAACCACGCCCTGGCAGACTTGCACTTGTGAGCGCGGCGAGAGCAAAGCTTGCGTGCGCCGGAGCGGCCTACCACGGTCGATTTGCTCGCCATGCGGTCCCTCGTAGCGCACGCCAAACTTCTGCCGCCGCCGATTTGTTCCAAGCAGCAACACCCACGGCCTGAGTCGGTTCACACGAGGCTGTGTCGCTCAAGAATTTGGCTGTGGAGCATGGCGTCGCAAATTGGCGTTAGATCAGCCTTGGCAGATCCTATGAACAGTCACTGCTCGCTGCGGGAAAATGAACCGACCCGTCGCTGCCTCGCGATTGAGGCCATGACGGCAGGTTCGCGATCAATTTCACAGCAGATCTTTCCGAAGGAAGATGCGGGCATGTCCAGGGATCCCGAATTCGACTTTGCCAAATTCCTCGAAACCATGGCGCATGTAGAATACCGGTGCCTGGAAACTGCTCGTCTCCACGACGGCCTTCTTACAGCCACGCCGGATGGCTTCTTCCTCGACAGTCCTGAGAAGTTGTGAGCCAAAGGATTGGCCACGCAACTGCTCAGGCAGGAAGAACATGTCGAGAAACAGGAGCCCGAGCTCCGTTCTGCCCCAAAGCCCGCCCCAGACTCTTCCTGAGTGGTCGCAAAGCTCCGCTCCGATGACAGCTCGGTCGTCGATCCCGGTCTGTGCGATGTTGTATTGATAGAGCGCTGCGGCGGCCCGCGCTCTATCATCCTCGCTATACGTCAAAGCGGTTGTAAATCTCTCGGATCGGAATGACATGCATTTTCCTCCTGGGTGGGCACAGGCATGAGACCCGCCGGCAACGTCGGTCACGGCCAAGATGAACTCGTTGCCAACGCCAAGAAATAAATCCGACAGCCACCTCAGGCGCCTTCGAACGCCGCGGGCTTTGTGGTCTTCACAAAATGTTACGTGAGGGAACGTTCGCGCCTGACTCTTCTTAGGCAATCGAGGCGGTTGTCGCCTCGTGGATTTTGAAGGAGAAGAAGAATGCCCAATCAAGGTGGTAGTCACGAACAGCATGTGAAGGCAGGCCAGCAGAGCCACAAGAACGCCGACAATAAAAACCGTCAGCAACAGCAGGCCGCTGGTGGTGGTCAACGGCAGCAGGGCGATGGATCCGGCATGCGTGGTGGAACCCACGAACAGCACGTGAAAGCTGGCGAACAAAGCCACAAGAACCGCTGATCGCGGTTGATTTCAGCAGACCCACCCCGAAGTATCGGGGTGGGTCTGATTGCATCTGAAGGGGTACCGACGAAGAGGCCGGGTCGCGAAGTCGCCCCGGCGGCTTTGGCGCCGGGCACAACCAGTCAGGCAGCTTGCTCCAGGGCGCGCTCATTGACACCGCCTTCGCCCAGCCCGGAAAGCGCTTCGTCCGTCGCGACCTCCTCTTTCAATGTCTCGTTGAGGAGCTTGACCACGTCGCTCTTGCCAAGCTGTTCAGCCCACGCGACCAACGTGCCATAGCGCGCGATTTCATAATGCTCGACGGCCTGTGCCGCGCCGACCAGCCCTGCATCCAGCGCCGGGTCACCCTTGTATTCGTCGAGAATTTCCGACCCTTCCTCAAGAATGCCGTCGATCGCCGGACAGGTCTTGCCGCGGGCCGGTTTGTCCATAAGTTCGAACACTTGCTCGAGCCGATCGACCTGGCCTTCGGTTTCCATGCGATGTTTCTCAAAGGCCGCGGCCACCTCCTCGGATTCGGCGCCCTTTGCCATCTTCGGCAAGGCTTTGAGTATCTTCTTTTCAGCGTAGTAAATGTCCTTCAGCCCATCGAGGAACAAAGCCTCCAGTCCCTTTGTCGTCGCTCTTTTTGCAGTCGCCATGATTTGTCTCCCTGGATTGTCGTGAAAGCTCACCGGCGGTGTAGCCATGGACTAACTTTCCATGGAAGCAGTTGTTCCCTGGGCGCGACTCGGAAGGGCAGCACGCCAAACACCGCTTTTGTCGAAAACCGATCGCTGTCAAAAGGCGATGGATGATGACGGTGTGAGAACCGCCGGCAGGGGACGGAGAGCACCGGGGTTCTTCGCGCGATATGGAGCAGATGGTGAAAAGAAACCCTTCCGATGGGTTCATATACGAAATCATATTTACATATAAAACAAATCATGATGATCTTGCAGTCGTGCAACGCTAAGGTGGTTGGTTCCGGCGTATATCGCTGAGCCTGAATGCCAGCAGATGATCGTGCACAAATGAAATCAACATGATGTCGCGGTCGAGCCAGCCGTGCATTGGTCGGATCCGGGGAGTACGGCATGCCGTTTGATGTCATCGTTGTCGGAGCCGGCGCAGCCGGGGCTGTTCTTGCCGCCCGGCTCACCGAAGATGCGGCCACGACCGTGCTTTTGCTGGAAGCGGGGCCGGACTACCGGAGCGGCGAGCAACCTGCCGAGATGGCGAGCCCAAATCCCTTCAACCTGCTGCTTCCCGATCATTTTCAGCAACAATACATGTATCCCGACCTGATGGCTCGCCGCACCAAGCGGCAGGAGCATCGGGTCTACTGGCGCGGCAAGGGGCTTGGCGGTTCGACGGCCGTCAATGGGCAGATTGCCATTCGCGGCGTGCTCAATGCATTCGACCGCTGGGAGCAAATCGGATGCAAGGGCTGGTCGGGAGCGGATGTGCTGCCCTTCTTCTGCCGCCTGGAGGACGACCCGATCGCGGCCAATTTTCACGGCAGCGGCGGCCCGATTCCGATCTACCGCGCGCCTGTCGAAAGCTGGGGAAGCGTCGACAAGGCCATGCGCCAAAGCGCGATGGCTCTCGGCCATCCCTGGCATGACGATCTCAATGCTCCGGATGCCGAAGGGGCTTGCACCTATCCCATCAACAGTCGAGCCGGCAAGCGCGTGTCGGTCAATGACGGCTATCTGGAAGCTGCCCGCGACCGGCCGAACCTCACCATCATCGGGCAGGCGACGGTGGACAAGGTGCTTTTCGATGGCAAGAAAGCGATCGGCGTTTTGGCCATCGTGGCCGGTCAGGTTCGCAAATTCGAGACGCCGCTGGTTATCGTCTCGGCCGGCGCCATCCACTCTCCGGCCATCCTGCAACGCTCGGGCATCGGTCCGGCGGCTCTCTTGAAACGAAAGGACATCGAGGTGCTTGCCGACCTGCCGGTCGGCGAAGGTTTCTTCGACCATCCTTATTGCCGCATCGAACTGAAGCTGAAGCCGGAATTCAAGGCGACCGATGTCGACGCGCGGCATACCAACTGCTGTGTGCGGATGAGTTCCGGCGTGCCGGGTGCCGAGCGCGACGACATTCTCTACGTCGCCATGAACCATGGCGGTATCGGCGTGGAGTCCGACAGCGCCCAGTTCGGCGAGGCCATGGTCAATCTGATCCTGATGGAGGCCAAGAGCCGCGGCACCGTGCAACTGCGTTCCGCCAACCCTTTCGACCAGCCGATCGTGGAAGAGAACATGCTGGACGATCCAATGGATCTCCAGCGCATGCGTATCGCCTATCGCCACCTCGGCGAGATTGCCCGGCAGGCGCCGATCCAGGCGATCGCCGAGCGCGTCCTGCTGGGGGATTCCGATCTGCCTTTGTCATGGCTCGAAACGGCAAGCGACGAGGAGGTCGACAATTTCCTGCTGGCGCAGTCTTCCGATGCGCAGCATGGGATCGGAGGCTGTTGCATGGGGGGGCCCGGCGAGGCCGTGGTCGATCCGGAATGCCGGGTCTACGGTTTGGAAGGATTGCGGGTTATCGATGCGTCGATCATGCCGCTCGATTGCCAGGCAAACACCAATCTCACCTCGATCATGATTGGCGAGAAAATGGCCGACAGCCTGCGCCGGTCCACCTGACAGCTCTCTGCCGAACTGCATATGGTCGCGAGGGCAGGCCCGCGCAAAAAGGCGCGGGCCTTGAATGTCAGCGGGTGACATCCACGGTGATCGTCTTCAGGTCGCACATTTCCATCAGCGTGTGCCGACCGCCAGTGCGGCCGAGGCCGCTCTGCGTCCCGGCGGCGCCGCCGGCAGGGATGTGCGGCTCCCAATAGCAGCTCATCTCGTTGATGTTGACGATGCCGACCTTCAGGCTTTCAGCAAAGGCAAAGGCATTCTTGATGGTGCTGGTGAAGACCGCGGCCGACAGGCCGTAGGGACTGGACGCCGCAAGTTCCATCGCCTCTTTGTCGGTCTCGAAACTCAGCACGGGTGCGATCGGCCCGAAGGATTCCTCGACATTGAGCAGGCTTTCCCGGGTTAGTCCTGTGACGATCGACGGCTCGAAATAGAGATTGGTTGCAAAACCCGATGCCACATTGCCGCCGGTGACGATATCGGCGCCACGCGCGCGAGCGTCCGCGATGTGGCTGAGCACCTTGTCGACGGCCACCGCATTGTTGATCGGACCCATCGTGGTCGCGGGATCGAAAGGGTCGCCCATTTTTACCTTCGAAGCCGCCTTCACGAGACCTTCGATGAAACGGTCATGGATGGATTTGTGCACCAGCACGCGTTCGGTGGCCGTGCAGATCTGCCCGGCATTGGCAAAGCAACCGGCTCCCACCTGGGCGGCGGCCATGTCGATATCGGCGTCGGCCAGGACGATGGTCGGACCGTTGCCGCCCATTTCGAGCAGAAGCGGCTTGCCCGCGCCACGCCGGGCGATCGTCGCGCCAGTGGCGGAACTGCCGGTGAAGCCGATGGCATGGGTGCCCGGGTGAACGACCGCCTCGTCGCCCACCTCCGCACCGTCACCCAGAACGAGATTGATGACGCCATCCGGCAGGCCCGCCTCGATGAAGCATTCGACAAGCGCCGTGGCAATCAGCGACGTCGTCGGCGCGGGCACCCAGACGACGGTGTTGCCCGTTGCGACGGCCGGTCCGAGATAATAGAGGCAGGGCAGGGCGAGCGGGAAATTCCAGGGTGTGATGATGGCAAAGACGCCCTTCGGCTGCAGGAAGCTGAAGGCGCGCTTGTTGGCATCGGCAAGCGGAAAAGCCGCCGTCTCCAGCCACTTCATCTGTTCTGCCGCATTGCGGAAGCCGAGAGCCGCCGCCGACGCTTCGGCCTTTGCTTCGCTGTGGAACGGCTTACCCTGTTCCAGGCAGAGCAGGCGCGCAAGCTCCTCGGCGCGCCTGTCGATCGCGTCGGCAATGCGCATGCACAGTTGAGCGCGCGCGAAGGTTCCCATCTTGCGCATGGTCTCGCGTGCGCCTTCGGCGGCTTTCACCGCGCGACCGACATCGGCGCGGGTGGAAAGGGAGAGATAGCCGAGATGCTCGCCCGTCGAAGGACTGTCGATTTTCAGGAATTTGCCCGAGCTGCCGGCAATCCACTCGCCGCCGATGCGGTTGATGCCGATGCGGGCGGCTGCTTCCGGCTCCGAGACGATCGCCATGCCGCGCAGGTTGGGGCCTTCGAGAGAAGATTTGAAATGGACTGTCATCATGCGTTCCTTTGGCCGAATTCGGATTGGATGTTCAAAATGGCGGCACGGCTGCGCTCCACGGCTGCGATGAAAAGTCTGCTGCCGGCCTCTGCGCTCGCCTCCGATGGCGTGCCGATGACGCCGTTGTCGCGGATGGCTTCGAAACGGCGCCAGACGGTGACGGCCGGCGCGGCGTAAAGGTGAGGATCCGGCCAGGATGGCGAAGTGCCGCCTGGCGGGATGAGATCGCGGCGAACGCTGTCGCCAAGCACATGCATCATCAACGAGGTTTCAAGCGCGCAAGCGTGACCGGTGCCCGTGGCGGCATCGGGCAGGGCCTCCGCCGCCACGTCGGCGATGAGATCGAAATACGAGAAACCCGCGGTGACGATGCCACGCTGGCCAAGGGTGGTGATCGCCACCTGGATCGCGGCGCGGTTTCCGCCATGGCCGTTCAGCATGACCGGCAGGAAGCCGTCTTCGGCAAGGCAGGTGCAGAGATCGACGAGCACGGCGATGAAGGTCCGCGGACTGAGGCTCATCGTGCCGGAGAAGGAGCGATGATGCTCGGACGAGCCATAGGCGAAAGGTTCGGCGACCCGCATGGAAGCCTGTCCTTCCGCCGCGGCGAGAGCGACTGCTTCCGCAAGCCAGCAATCGACGCCGAGAGGCAGATGCGGGCCATGTTGCTCGACAGCGCCGAGCGGCAGAATGACGACGGGTTTATGCACGCCGGCTGTCGCGTGTCTTTCCGTATCCGGCGAGGTCATCAGCGCAAAGCTGGACCTGAGCGGGATCGGCAAGGCCGGAACTGGCTCGCTCATCGTGCTGCCTCGATGAGCCGCGCCTTGGCGTAGGTCATGCCGGAATCGGCCAGGAGAGCGACCATGATGATTGCACCCTTGTAGAGTTCGAGGCTGGAAGGATCCGTGCCGAACACCCGAAGCGCAGTTGTCAGCAGACTGACGATCAGGGCGCCGACGACCGCCCCCCACACCGTTCCCCGTCCGCCGAAGATGCTGGTGCCTCCAAGCACGGCAGCGGCGATCGCGTCCAGAAGCAGCGAGGTACCGCCGATATTGGGCGTCACGACAGGCACCCGGCTGATCATGATGACGGCCGTCAGGAAGACGAAGATGCTGGAGGCGCAATAGACGAGGATCGTGTGTTTCGTCACCGGGATGCCGGCAAGTTCCGCGGCTCCGGCATCCGACCCGAGCGCATAGGTACGCAGCCCGAAACGGCTGTGCCGCATCAGGATTGCTGCTACGGCAACGATCAGGAGCGTTGCGAAGATGACATTGGGAATGCCAAAGCTGCGCTCAATGCCGACCGCGCGAAGCGTCGGATCCTTCAGCATCAGGACGCCTTTGGAGGCAACGGCAAGCGTTGCGCCCTGCAGCGCGACCATTGTGGCCAGTGTCGTCACGAAGGGCGGTATCTTCAACAGTGCGATAACGGCGCCGTTCGCGAGGCCGATCACCACCATCACGGCAAAGCCGACGAGCAAGGCACGCGGCAGGCCGGCGCCGCCGTCGATCAGGCTGGCGATGAAGACGGCGCAGAAGGCGACGCCGACGCCGGCGGACAGGTCGATGCCCGCCGTCAGCAGAACGATCAGAGCCCCAAGCGCCAGGATGGCGATCGGGGTCGCCTGGGCGACGATGTTGATGAGGCTGGCGGTTGAAACGATGCGGGCGTCGATGAGCGCGAAGATCGCCAGCAGGATGACCAGCAGGATCAACGGCGAGAGGTCGAGAAAGCGCCTGCACCAGATGTTCTGTTGGCGGGTCATGAGGGTTCTCTCATCGGATGTGCCAATCTTCGACCGGTTCGCGCAGGCCTGATTTGACGCTGCGCAGGATTGCATCATTGACGGCGACGGCGCGCAGGGCGTCGCCGACCGGCATCACGAAAGGGGTGTCGTCGCGAACCGCCGAAATGAAATGGTGGACCTCCTCGAAGAGATCCCCGGTGATACGGCCATTGACGGTCGGCCAGTGCAGGGCGTCGGGTTGCGACCACTGTCCACGCGACAGGATGCGTAGACCGTGGTCGCGCACGTCGAGGTCGATCATGCCTTCCGTGCCGATGATTTCCGTGCGTGCCCAGATGCCGGTCGGAACGGTCGGTGGCAGCGTCCAGCCGAAGTAGAGCTGTCCGCTCATTCCGTTCGACAGCTCGACGGTGGAGAAGATCGCGTCTTCGGATCGAACTCCGAGCGAAGGCATGAGCTTGGCGACGGGCCGGGAGTAGACGGCGATGATGTCCGAACCTGAGATCCATTGCAGCGCATCCACGTCGTGCACGCCGAGGTAGAAGCAGACGCTCGAGTTTCCGTTCATGCGAAGACCGACTTCGCGATTGGTGAAACGGCCGCTGCTGCCGTGGATCGGCTCGCCGATCCGCCCGGATTTCACCGCTGCCGCGGCCTCGCAATAGCGCGGGTCGAACCGCAGGATGTGGCCGACCAACAGGCGCGCGCCGTTTCTCTCCGCCGCTCTAGCAATCGCCTTGGCAGCGGAAAGATCGTGAGCCATCGGTTTTTCGAGCAGCACCGGCTTGCCGGCATCGAGCAGCGTGCGGCAGACGTCTTCATGCAGCGTGTCGGGTGCCGCCACGATATAGGCGTCGGCGGCATTGGCGGTCAGCGCGGTGGTGGCATCGCGGAAATACCGGGCACCGAAATCCGACGCGGCCTTGCTCCCCGTGGCAGCATTCGGATCAACGAATGCCGACAGTTCGGCGACAGGGCTCGCGGCAACCACCTGCGCATGCAGGAGACCCATGTAGCCGGCACCGACGATGGCAATCTTTAACTTGCTCAAAGGGTTTCTCCTTACAGGCATGTTGCAAGGTTGGATGCTGGCCGGGGTGCGCAGGCTGGTGATGTGATCGTGCGATCACCGAAGGCCAGCGTCATCACGTCTTCTTCCGTCGCCCCACGAGCCAGCGTGCCGACAGAGTGGCCTTCGCGCATGACGACGATGCGGTCGGCAACGCCGAGAACCTCGGGCAACTCGCTCGACACCATGAGGATCGCCGCGCCCTCGGCCTTCAATCTTGCGATCAGGTGATGGAGTTCGGATTTTGCGCCGACGTCGACGCCGCGTGTCGGCTCGTCGAGCAGGATGATCTTCGGCTTGGTGGCAAGCCATTTGCCGATGACGACCTTCTGCTGATTGCCGCCCGAAAGCTCGATGGTCATCTTGTCGGGCTGGGCCGGCCGCACCCCCAGTGAGCCGATGAGATCGCGCGCGAGTGCCAGGATGCGGCGAGGTCTCAGCAGGCCGAAGTGACTGTTGTCGCGAATCCAGGCGAGGGACAGATTGTCCCTGATCGACATCGTGCCGACGAAGCCTTCCAGATGCCGGTCTTCGGGTATGTAGACGATGCCGGCGCGATTGGCGGCCTTGGTGTCGCCGCCGGTCTGCTGCCCGCCGAAAATTCTAAGCGTGCCGCCATGCATGGTCTCGAGGCCGGCAATCAGCCTGAGCACCTCGGAGCGGCCGCTTCCCATCAGGCCGGCGAGCGCGACGATTTCGCCCCTGCACACGCTGAGCGTGGCCGACTTCAAGAGCTTGCCATCGGAGATGTTGCTGATCTCGATCGCGGTTTCGCCGACTTGCGCTTCGAGATAGGGGAAGATGTCGCCGACATCGCGCCCGACCATCATCGAGACGATCTCGGCCTCGCTAGTCTGGCGGGTCTGGCGCTCGCCGATGAAGCGCCCGTCACGCAGAACGACGACGCGGTCGCACTGGCTGAAGATCTCTTCCATCTTGTGGGAGATGTAGAGGATGCCGGCGCCGCGAGCTCTCAGCCTGTCGATCAGGTCGTAGAGTTGGTCGCGCTCGCGGTTGGAGAGCGCGCTGGTCGGCTCGTCCATGATGAAGAACCAGGCATCGGACAGAACGGCACGGGCAATTTCCACCATCTGCCGGTGTCCGACGGAAAGCGTTCGCAGCTCCGCGCCAATGTCAATATCGAGCGACAACTCGTCCATGATGGATTTCGCATTGCGCCGCATCCGGGCCCGGTCGAGAAATCCCAGGCGGGTATGCGGTTCGCGGCCGATGAAGAGATTCTCCGCCACCGTCAGGTCCGGCGAAAGGCTGAAATGCTGATGGATGACGCTGATGCCCTTGGCGTCGCTGGGGGAGTGGAACTGGACGGCGTTGCCGTCGATGACGATCTCACCCTCGTCCGGGCGATGCAGACCGGAAATGCACTTCACCAGCGTCGATTTTCCGGCCCCGTTCTCGCCGGCAAGTCCTACCACCTCGCCGGCCGAGACGGCAAAGCTGACACCGTCGAGTGCCTTGACGCCCGGAAAAGACTTGCCAAGCCCGCGCAAGGCGATGCTGTGTTTGCCGACCGGTGTTGCGGCGGTGTTGCGGGGCGACGGGGTGGACTTGCGGCCACCGGTCTTGAACAGGGCGGCGACACTCTCCGGCTGGCTGGTGAGAACGGCCACCAGAATGAGGCTCGCGGTCACGAAATAGATCAGGATCTGCGGTACCTGCAGGAAGGACAGGCCGGTGTTGATGACGCCCAGCAGCAGCGCCCCGATCGCCGTTCCCCAGATGGAGCCCTGGCCGCCGGACAGTTTCGTGCCGCCGATGATGGCGGCTGTGATGGCTGTAAATTCGAGGCCGGTGCCGGCAAGCGGCTGTGCCGAACCAAGGCGGCCGATGGTGAGTATCGCGCCGAGCCCGGCCGTTGCGCCGGCAATCAGGTAGACGGAGATGCGCACGAGGTCGACGGGAACCAGTGAGGCCCGCGCTGCTCCCGCATTGCCGCCGACCGCATAGATCCAGCGCCCGTACACCGTGCGATTGAGCACGAACCACCAGAGGCCTAGGCAGATGGCGGCGATGATGACGGAGACCGGCAGGAGGCCGATCGTCTCGCGTCCCGCGAAAAGCAGGACCGGATCGGCGACCGCGATACTGGATGCGCCTGAGAGACTGAGCGCCAGGCCGCGCGCAAACGCCATGGTGGCGAGCGTTGCGATGAATGGAGAGATGCCGGCAAAGCCGATCAGCGCTCCATTGAGCAGACCGATTGCGGCACCGCCACCGATCGCGGCGAGAAGGCTCAAGCTCGCCGAGCCGGTTGCCGTGTAGGCAAGGCCCGCGGCGATGCCGGAACAGGCAAGGTTGCTGCCGACGGAAATATCAATGCCGCGCGCGATGATCACGGCCGTCATGGCAAAAGAGATGAGAGCGATGACCGCACTCTGCTGCGCGATGCTGACAAGATTGCCGGTCGACAGAAAACGCGGATCGATCCAGCCGAAGACGGCGATGGCGACCAGCAGCACCGCGATGAGAACCGGTTCGTTGCGCCGCAGTAACGGAGAGGTCCAGGACTGGAACATGGGTTGGTCCTCTTATCGAGCATCATGCGCGGTCACCACGGAAGCGGCGACGGCGATCGTCAGGAAAAGGGGACGCCGGATGATATGTCATCCGGCGCTTGAGCCGCTTTAGGCTGTTACTTTGCCAGGGTCATGGCGGTCGCCGGAACCTTGGGACCGAGTTGCTCGGTATAGTTCTTGGCTTCCACCGCCTCCTTGTCGGTATTGATGTATTCGAAGGTGAGGCCATCCGCCTTGAGCTTCGCCGCCGTCGCATCCGAGGTCACGAAATAGGTCGGCATGTAGAGATCCTGCGGCAGCTTTTCGCCGTTGGCCAGGCGAGCGGCAACGGCGATGTTCCAGTAGCCGACACGGTAGGCGCCGGTCAGCACGTCCATCACCATCTTGCCGTCGTCGATCAGCGGCTTCATCTCGGCGTCGCCGTCATAGCCGCCGTAGAGCAGCTGGGTTCCCATCGAGCTGGCAACGGAATCGGCGGCCAGGCAAAGGCTGTCGGAGATGCAGCCGATGGCCTTCAGATCCGGATAGGTGGTGAGCCAGGTCTGGGCGGCATTGGTTGCCTTGGCTGCGTCCCAGCCGGTCGGCTCGATCCCGACCACCTTGATGTCCGGAAACTCCTTTTTCAGGGTTTCGACAAAGCCTTTTTCGCGCGTGTCGGACACGAAGTTGCCACGCGAACCGACAAGCAGAGCGACTTCGCCCTTGCCGCCAAGCGACTTGCCGAGCGCGCGGGCAACCATCGACATGTTGTCGTAGTCCGGATAGAGCGTCGAATAGTTCGAGCCGGCCTCGACCTTGTTGCCCATGGTGATCACCGGAATGCCGGCGGCGGTGGCTTTCTGGATGACCGGAATGACCGCATTCTTGTCGATCGGATCGATCAGGATCGCGCTGACGCCCTGATTGATGAAATTCTCGATGATGCTGACCTGTTTTTCCAGACTGCCCTCGGCGCTCTGCCAGGTGGATTTCACCCCATAGTCGGCGGCAGCCACGTCGCCCGCTTCCTTCATGCGGACAAAGAAGGAATTCTGCAGGTCGATTGCCGCAAGCCCAAGAACCTTTTCCGCGGCAAGCGAGGGCGTCGCGATGGCGAGTGCGAGCAGGGCAATGGATGCTTTCAGGGAAATGCGCATGTTTCAGTTCTCCTCTTGTTGCGACAGGGCGATTCTTCGCCTCTTTTTCATGTTCCGCACGACGACCGTCCCAGCGACAGGCATTCCGGCGGTATTCCGCGGCACTCGTGCCGTATCCATGTCAGGGCCGCGTCCTGCGTGGACCGACCTTGTTCAACCTCAGCCATTCAGGCCTTCGACACCGGCGCCGCAGACAAGCCCGGCGATGCGGGCGCCGCGCGGTGGCTTGAAAGCTCCGCTCGTCAACGCGGCCAGCGATGCCGCCCCACTGAGGTCGGCGGCAATGCCGAATTCGAACCAGAGTAATTCAGCGGCCTTCTGCATGTCCGCATCACCGACAAGGACGATGTCGTCGACGTGTTTGGCGACGATCGCGTAGATGCTTTCGTCCGTGCGGCCGCAGGCCATGGTCGCCACCTTCGTCGTTATCTCGGGCAAGCGAACGACACGGCCGGCAGCCAGGGAGGCATGAAGGGTCGGTGAACCGGTCGGCTCGACACCAATGATCCTGGCTTCAGGTTTGACATCCTTCAGGACTTCGGACATGCCGCTGATAAGGCCGCCACCGCCGATCGCGACGATGTAGATGTCGGCATCGGGAATCTGTTCGACCATCTCCAGCGCCACGGTTCCCTGACCGGACACGATCTGCGCATCGGCGAATGGATGCATGTAGAAGGCGCCGCGCGCCTTTGCCTCGGCCGATGCCGCCTCATGCGCTTCATCCCAGACATTGCCTTCGAAGCGAACGTCAGCGCCCCATTTGCGCAGCTTTTCCGCCTTCAGCGGGCTTGCATTGTTCGGCAGGTAAATGGTGGCGGGAACGCCGGCCCGGGCAGCCACACAGGCGGTGGCCAGGCCATGATTGCCGCCGGATGCGGCGACCAGTCCGTTTTCGATCCGGCTCGGCTCGAGCGTCTTCACCCGGTTCGTGGCGCCCCGGATCTTGAAGGAGCCGCTCACCTGGAGGCACTCGAGTTTCAGATAGACATCATTTTGAAGGTTTGCGCCCGCGGCATGGTCGAGCTTGACGACCGGGGTGCGCCGTATGAAGGGGGCAATGCGCCGGGCAGCCGCAATGATGTCCTCATGGCTCATCGGTCAGTGCCTCCGGATATTCGTTGGCAAGCACGAAGCAGCAATTCCCCGGACGCACGCGGCCGGGCTGACGCTTGGCGAAAACGATGCCGTCGATGGGGTGAAGGAGATCGATGGGCGCGCGGGACGGTGTGTGGAGGAAGTGAATGCGTCCGGCAAGGTCGCCTTTGCTGACGGCACTGCCGAGCGGGCTCAAGGGCTCGAAGACACCGTCCTCCTCGGAAAGCAGATAGCCTTCGCTTCCGGGCACCTTGAGCACGCGTGCGTTGGCGCCAGGGGCAATGTCAGGCGCACCCTTCAGGACGCCTGCATGTTTCAGCACATTGCGGATGCCCCTGCGGCAGATGGCCAGCGCATCTGGACTGACAAGGCCGCCGCCGGCCATCTCACTGCCGATGACGATCAGCCCCTGGTGGTTGGCGGACGCGGTCGAGGTCCGGGTTTCACCGAGATTGTCGACCATGACAACGGTCGGCGCCCCGAAGGCGAGCGTCGCCCTGATGTTCTTGCGATGCCCTTGCGCGGTCGGGGATGGCTCGATGATCGCGCTCGGCAGGATCATCAGGGACGAACCGCCGGAATGGAGATCCAGGAAGTAGTCGGCCATCGGAAACAGGATGTCATGCACGTAAGCCGCGATCTGGCTTGTCAGCGTGCCGTTGAAATCGCCCGGAAAACTGCGGTTGAAATTCAACCCGTCGACCGGGGAAGTGCGGGTGCCGGCCTCGACAGCCCGAATGTTGATGGCCGGAATCGCAATGATGCGACCGGCAATATCCCGTGGATCGATCTCGCGCAGAAGCTCGCCGAGCGCGATCGGCCCTTCATATTCATCGCCGTGGTTGCCGCCCTCGATCAGGACCGTCGGACCGTCTCCGTTCTTGATGACGGCGAGCGGAACCCGGACCGTGCCCCAGGCATCGTCGTGCGGCGATTGGGGCACATGGAAGAAGCCGATCTGCTTGCCCTCGCGATCGAAATCGACCGACGTGTAAACACTGTTGTTCCGGGGAGTGATGGTCGCGCGGACAGTGTTTGCAGGTCTCTGTACGGTCATCGGGTCGGCCTCGAAATTCATTGTCCCCGTCATCATGTCAGTTTTATATATGGTGTCAAGTTTGGATATAAAACCAATGGCAATTTCAATTTCTTGTCTCTATCGTGCGTGGACCGCCGGGGATTCTTCGAATGTCAGATGACGCAAAAGAGAGTGGCAAACCGACCTATTCGGCCCCGGCGCTGAGCAAGGGCCTGGATGTTCTGGAACTGCTGGCGGAAGCGCGGGCACCCTTGACGATGAAGGAGATCGCGGAAGGCCTCGGCCGTTCGAAGAATGAGATATTCCGGATGCTGATCGCGCTGCAGGAACGTCAATACATCGAGCGCAACGCCGAGACCGACGCCTATTCGTTGACCGACAAGCTTTTCAAGCTGGGGCTGCACACGCCGAGCGCTCAGGATCTCATGTCCGCCGCCATGCCCGAACTGACGCGGATTGCGGGGAACTCAAATCAGTCGCCGCACCTGGTCGTCTTCAATCACGGCTTGACCGTCGTAACCGCGGCCGTTCCCGGGGGCGAGGACATGGCGTTCACGCTTCGCCTTGGATACGGTCGTCTGGCCACCGACGCGACCTCCGGCCATGTGATACTTGCCTTCCAGCCGCCAAAGGTCGCGGCGCGGATGATCGATGAAAGTGAGGCGCACTCCCCGGCGCCGCTGGATCGTGACGCGCTGGAAAAGCAGCTTCGGATCATCCGCGCGGACGGCTACTGGATGCGCGAAAGCCGCGACTTCGTCGGCATCACCGATATCTGCTGTCCGGTCATCGGACCGGACGGCAGCGCCGTCGCCTCCATTATCGTCGCCTATATCAATCGCCATACGCGTGAAAGCCGCCATGCCTTTACTCTGGAGGTCCTGCGCGCGGCCTGCGATCGCATCTCCATGAAGTTGTCACCGCGGGTTCGCTGAGGGATCGTGGTGGGCCGGGGGCGCGGACGAAGCACCGTCCGCTGGCCGTTTGCACCGGATTGGTAATACCAGTATAGGTCCAGTCAGGAATGTTCCGATCCAGGGTGCTTCTCGCGCGGAGGAAAGGCAATGACAACCGTGAACCTGATCGGGCTTGTCAGTCGGGAAATGGAAGCGACAGCGTCCGATGTGCCGCTTTACAGGCGGTTGAAATCGGCGATCGAGGCAGCGATCCGCTCCAATGCATTGAAGGCCGGCGCGGTTCTGCCAGGCGAGCGGGTTCTGGCGGAAGCCCTGTCGATCTCGCGAGTCACTGTGAGAAAGGCCCTGGCGCTGCTCGAAGAGGAAGGGCAGCTCAATCGCCGGCACGGTTCCAAAACCGAGATCGGGTCGCGGGTCGAGAAATCGCTTTCGACGCTGACGAGCTTTTCGGAGGACATTCTGGCGCGCGGCCTGAAGCCTGGATGTCTATGGCTTTCCAAGCAGATAAGCCGCCCATCCCCAGCCGAAATGATGGCCTTGGGTATTGCAGGCAATACCAATGTAGTTCGCATGCGTCGTGTGAGGACGGCCGATGGCGCGCCGATCGCCGTCGAGGTCTCGGCCGTGCCGGTTCGCTTCCTTCCTTCGCCCGAGATGGTTCAGGATTCCCTTTATGAAGCGCTTGATGCACGCGGCTTCCTGCCTCAGAGGGCAGTCCAGCGCATGCGCTCGCGCGGCGCGTCGCTGGAGGATGCGAAACATCTTCATTGCGAGCCGGGCGCACCGCTGCTGATGACCGAGCGCCGCTGCTTTCTCGCCGACGGACAAATCGTCGAATACTGCGAGACACGATACAAGGGCGACGTCTACGATTTCGTCTTCGAGCTGCAAAGGTAATACCAGTTATGAACTGGTTGTAATCTGGTATTTTCCATTTATCGTGATGGCGACAAGGGAGTGCCGACGTGCAGCGGGAAGACATCACCAACAGTCTCATCGTGTCCTGCCAGCCGGTTCCCGGCGGCCCGATGGATAGTGCGCAATTCGTGACAGGCTTTGCCAAGGCCGCTGTTGAAGCCGGAGCCAAGGCCCTGCGCATCGAATCCGTGCCCTATGTCGCGGCCGCCCGCCTGGCCGTCCGCGTGCCGATCATCGGTATCGTCAAGCGCGATCTCACCGACAGCCCCGTGCGCATCACACCCTATCTGTCCGATGTCGAAGCCCTGGCCGAGGCGGAAGCCGATATCATCGCTTTCGATGCGACGGACCGTGTCCGTCCCGTTCCTGTCGAAGCGCTTGTGAAAGCCGTCAAGGCCAGGAACAAGCTGACCATGGCCGATTGCTCTTGCCTTGACGATGCGCGCCGGGCCCTTGCCGCGGGTGTCGATTTCGTCGGCACGACGCTTTCCGGCTATGTCGGCGGGCCGGAGCCGGAGGATCCGGATATCGCCCTCATTGCTCAAATGCGAACCTTGACCCCCTACGTCATCGCCGAAGGGCGTATCCGGTCGCCTGAGCAGGCGGCTGCCGCCGCGCGCGCCGGCGCCTGTGCCGTGGTTGTCGGCTCGGCGATCACCCGTACCGAGCACGTCACCTCATGGTTCCATCAGGCGCTTTCCGACGCCTATGTGGCGAGGGGCGCGCAAACCGCCCTTGGCACAAGTGTCCTGGGCCCAACCGTCCGGGGCTCAACCGTTCTGGGCCCATCCGTCTTGGGCATCGACATCGGGGGAACCAAGACCATGGCCGCGCTGGTCAGCGGCGGCAAGGTGATCGAGGACATGATCGTGCCGACCGCGCGAGAGGCTGGACCCGACGCCTGGCTTGCATCCTTGGCGCAAAGCACGTCGGCCTGGTCGAGCCGCTTCAGTCGTATCGGCATTGCGGTGACCGGATTGGTAGAGGATGGACGCTGGTCGGCGTTGAATCCGGCAACCCTCGGCATTCCCGACGGCTACCCGCTGGTCGAAAGGGCGTCCTCTGTTTTCGGCAAGCCGGTCTGTGCGGTCAACGATGCCCAGGCAGCTGCCTGGGGCGAATACAAATTCGGCGCCGGGCAAGGTCGCGACATCGTCTTTCTAACCATCTCGACCGGAATTGGCGGCGGCATCGTTTGCAACGGCCGATTGCTGTCCGGTCTTGCCGGTCACTTCGGTCTGATCCGTAGTCTGTCTGAAGACCGGGCTCCGCTCGAGGACGGCACCTCCGGCCGCTGGATCGCTTCGCAAGCCCTCAAGGCCGGCTTCAAGGCCGATGCCGTCGATGTGTTCAGGCGTGCGCTGAAGGGCGAGGCCTGGGCCGGCGCCATCGTCTCGCAGAGCGCCTCGCGGGTCGCGACGCTGTGCCGGGACATTCAGATGATGTTCGATCCCAAATTGATCGTCATCGGCGGCAGCATCGGTCTTGCAGAAGGCTATCTCGACCGGGTGCGCGCACATCTGAGCGAGGTCCCGCCGCGCCTTTCCCCCGATCTCGTAGCGGCGAAGCTCGGAGGCCACGCCGGCGTCATCGGTGTTGCCGATCTTGCCGAATGGGCAAGGTAACGGCGCGCCCGATCATGTCATGCAAAAATCATCAAAAAAGAAGGGAACGATCATGAAATTGAGCAGGACGTCTTTTGCGCTTATGGCCACCCTCCTTGCGGGGACGGCTTTGCCGACCTCTGCCAACGCAACCGTGACCGTGCTCGGCTGGCCTGGCGGCTCCGAGGAAACCGCACTGCGGGCAACCGTGGAAACCTACAACACGCAGGCCAGTGATGCCGACAAGGTGGAGTTGCTGTTCTTCAACCGCGAAGGCTTTTACGACAAGCTGCAGGCCGACATGGCGGCCGGATCCAGTGCCTTCGACGTGAACCTCGTCGCCACCTACTCGCTCGGTCGCTACGCGCCCTATATGGAGCCGATCGATCTTGGCGCGGACGCGGCCAAGGTTTTCGGCGAATCCGTTCTCAAGACGATGCAGTTCGACGGCAAGCAATACGGCGTGCCGACAGACCTTTCGTTGCACTTCATGTACTACCGCAAGGATCTCATCGACGCCTTGATCAGGGATGACGCCGCCAGGAAGACCTATGGTGAAATCGCCCAGAAGTATCTCGGCAAGCCGCTGCAGCCGAAAGACCCGGACAGCTGGACCTGGGACGACTGGGGGGCCACCGCCCTCTATTTCACCAAGCGGGTGAACCCCGACAGCCCGGTGCGCTACGGCACGGTCCTGCAGATGAAGAACCTGCTGTTCAACATGATGGTCTTCCAGTCGCTGCCGCGCTCCTACGGCGGCGACTGGATGGACAAGGACGGCAATGTCACGGTGGATTCCGATGCCTACAGGACAGGCCTCGAGCTCTACAAGAAGCTCTATGATGCCGGGTCGTCGCCCAAGGATTCGCTGAGCTACGAATATGCGGAAACCAACGCGGCCTTCGCATCCGGCCAGGCCGCGACAGCGCTCCAGTGGAACGCCGCGGCGGCGGATCTGACCAGCACCGAAAAATCCCCGGCCGTCGCCGAGGTGACCGGGATCATCGCGCCGCCGGCAGGTCCCGACGGACGCGCCGATCATATCCACGGCCTTGGTTTGGGCCTCAACAAGAACGCCAAGAACAAGGAAGGCGCCGTCAAGTTCCTGAAGTGGCTCGCCACCGAGGATGCGGCCTTGCTCTATGCGCGCAGCGGCGGTTCGCCGGCATTGTCTCCCGATGTCGTCGGCAAGGTTGCGAAGGAACGTCCCGACCTCGTCAAGCTCGGCGAATTCGCCAGCAAGTACGGCTATGTCATGACCGGAGCGACGTCCGCGAATGCGCTCCCGGTTTATGAGCTGCAGGCAAAGGAGTTCACCGGCTACTGGTCCGGCCAGCAGAGCCTCGAGGATGCGCTCGCCCACACCAAGGCGGGCATGCAGGACCTTCTGAAGAAATAAATTATTGGCCGGACGCCGGGCCGAGGCCCGGTATCCGGCGCGTTTGGCGGATCGACATGGCCCTTGTGACACGTGCCGAAGGCAGGAAGTATCTGACGCCGCTGGTCGGCTTCCTGCTTCTGTTTCTCGGCTTTCCGGCGATCGTCAATCTGATCTATTCCGTTTCGACCGTCACATTCGAGACGTTGCGCAGTCCGGTGTTGAGCGGTTTCGGTAACTATGTCGCGGTGTTGAACGACCGCGAATTCTGGAGCTCGGCCTGGTTCTCTCTGCGCTTCGGTATTCTTACCGCATCGGCGGAATGTCTGATCGGCCTTTTCCTTGCCATCTTCCTGGCGCCGCTTCTGAGCAAGCGTCCAGTCCTGATGGCGCCGTTGATGCTGCCGCTGATGGTCGCGCCGGCCATGGTCGGTCTCATGTACCGGCTGGTGCTGCATGAATTCGCGGGCCCCGTCCCCTACTATCTCTTCGAATGGTTCGGCGACAGCCCGGCCTTCCTCGACATCGACAATGCCTTCCGCACCCTTGTCGTCGTGGAGACGCTGCAATGGACGCCTTTCGCCTTCCTGCTCTTCTACATGGCCTATTCGGCCATACCGCTCGACGTGCGCGAAGCCTCCTCGCTCGATGGCGCATCACAGTTTGAGATCGTCCGCTGGATCGACCTGCCGTTGATGAAGCCGACGCTGGTCATCGCGTTTTTCATCCGTTTCATCGACGGTTTCAGGGTGTTCGACAATGTCTACGCACTGACCGGCAGTGGCGCTGGCGGTTCAACGACGTCCTTGTCGATCTACATCTATCAGGCTTTCTTCAAGGAAGGGGCTATCGGCAAGGCGGTCGCCGCCTCGGTTGTGCTGTTCCTGGCTTCGTTCATCGTTCTCCACGGCCTTAACCGGCTTGCCGGCCGCAGGAAGCTTTGACGATGGTCAGGGCACTGCGCTGGATCGTTTTTGCCATCGCCGTGCTGGCGATGAATTTCCCCATTATCGTGACGCTGATCACATCGCTCAAAAGCCAGCGCGAGCTTTCGACGAACCCCGGTTTGTGGATCAGCCAGCCGACGCTCGAAAACTATCTGGAGGTCCTGACGCAGACCAGCCGCTTCAACATCTATGCCTATCTGCTGAACAGCACCGTGGCGGCGCTGATTGGAACCGGCCTTGCGATCGCGCTCGCGTTCCCGGCTGCCTATGCGATCGCGCGTAGCGAGGCGGGAAAGCGCTTGGTCCTGCCGATCGTCATCAACCTTCGCGCCGTGCCGCTGATCATCTTCGCGATCCCGCTTTACATGATGTACCAGTGGCTGGGCCTGCTCGATACGCGGATCGGGCTCGGGCTCATCCTGACCATCGTCAACGCGCCGCTTGCGCTCGTCATCCTGGTGAACGCGATTTCAGATGTACCGGTCGAACTCGACGAGGCGGCGAAAGTCGATGGCGCAAGTTCCTTGCAGGTGATGATGATGATCGTCCGGCCCGTCATCCGACCGGCGCTCGTCACAACCTTCATTTTCGGCTTCATCACTGCCTGGAACGAGTTCCTCTTCGGCCTCATGCTGACAACCAGCCGTGCCGTCCCGATGACGGTCGGCGCATCGTTTTTTTTCGCCGCAAGCGGCGGCGGCGTAAAATGGGGAACCGCTTCCGCGGTCATGATGCTGGGCGCCTTGCCGCCGGCCTTGCTGGGTCTTGTGATGTATCGGCAGATATCAGGATCCATGACCGCTGGAGCGGTCAAAGGCTAAGGCAAGACGAGTTCGTCGTTCTGACTAGTTGGACAACCCTATCCGACAGGGCGAGCGCACTTGTCAGGCCAGGTGACTCGATTCCGAAAAGACTGATCAGCCGTCCGGACGAATCTGCCAGAATGTCGAAATCGCCGAACTGCAACCCGTTCGTTTTAGGCCGCAGCCCGCAATAGCTCGGCTCCAGTTCCCCGTCCCTCAGCCCCGGCCAATAGCGTCGGATGGCCGCGTAAAATGGCGTGGCCCGAGTTGGGTCGACCGCGTAGCCGACCTCATCGACGGGCTCGACGTCCGGCCCGAAACGAACCGATCCGCCCATATCCAGCGTCAGGTGAACTCCGAGGCCGCCTGGTTCCGGAACCGGATAAACAAGATGGTTGAAGGACGGGCGGCGTCCAAGCGCAAAATAATTGCCTTTGACGTAGGTGACATCTGGGATTTTGCCGCCATGCCCGCCCGCGAGGCTTCGGGCAACGAGATGGGCTGACAATCCGGCCGCATTGATGACCAGATTTGCGGCGATCCTATAGCCTTCCATATCGCCGCCAAACTGGAGCTCGCAGCCCGTTTCGTCGACGCTCCCGCCGAGAACCGGCGCGCGAAACGCAAAGGTGGCACCGGCATTCTCGGCATCGCCCTGTAGCCCCAGCATCAGCGCGCGGCTGTCGACGATCCCCGTGCTTGGGGACAAAAGCGCGCCGGCAACGTCCAGTTCAGGCTCAAGGCGTTCCACATCCGAGCGGCTGAGCATCTCCAGGTCCGCAACACCATTGTCCGCAGCCTTGGTCCGGATCCCCTCCAGAATCGGCAATTCCGCGTCGCTGGCGGCGACGATCAGCTTGCCGATGCGTTTGTGCGGAATCCCGCGCGCTTCGCAATAGCGGTAAAGCGCGTTCTTTCCTTCGACGCATAGCTGCGCTTTCAGGCTGCCCTTCGGATAGTAGATGCCGGCATGGATGACCTCGCTGTTGCGGCTCGACGTGCCCAGCCCGGGGCTGTCCTCGGCCTCCACGACAAGAACTTCGCGTCCATCGAGCGCCAGCTGCCGCGCAATCGCCAGGCCGACGACGCCGGCGCCGATGACGATGCAATCGACTTTCTCGTCGGGGACCTCCATCGTCAGTCGCCAGACCCTAGGGAACAATGCAGGACGTGCAAGCAGGCCTCACCAGAATTGCGGACCCACCGAAGGCGCCGCCAGCATGAGATGTCACCACAAGCATGACATGTCACTCCACCGCCGAGCAAATAGAACGAGATGTCCAGACCGATGCCGTTCATCGGCTGCTGGGTTCAATTCAAACTTGCGTTGTGTGGCGCACGCAGCGCAATTTGTTTGCGTCCCGTTGCATTGATGCCAACCGCGATCTCGGCGGCCCTGCCAAGGTCGTGCTTCAGAACCCAGACGCGCGGCGAAAGTTCATCGTCTTTCTGCAAGGGCAACTCGGCATCTCCGCGCAGGAGGCGGATACGATGCTGGAGCACTGCGCCAACTCCTTCGTCGGCATCTTCACGACCTTCGACCGTCGGTTTCGCCAGCGGTTCGCGAAGGCCGACATCGAAAGGCTGCTGCGCGAGATCAACGGCGAGGCGGATGAGCGGGACGATCAAGCCGCTTGAATTCGATGGCGCGTGCCCGCCGCAGCCCAGCTGCAAAAGGTAGCGGTTCAATGTTTGATTCACTGAACCGCTCCAACTTATTGTTTTTGCGCGGCTACTGAAGGAAGGCCGCTGTACGCCTTTCCTGGAGTTGCGCTACAGAAATTATCCCCGGCCCAGGATCATCTCCGCTGCCCGCTGCCCGATCATCATGCTGGGGGCATTGGTGTTGCCGCCGATCAGCTTCGGCATCACGGACGCATCCGCGACCCGCAAGCCACCGATGCCGCGCACCTTGAGCGTTGCCGGGTCGACGACGGCCATCGCGTCGGTCCCCATCTTGCACGTCCCCACCGGATGATAGACGGTGAGCGCTTCGGCACGCAAATAGGCGAGGATCTCGTCATCGCTGCGAACATCCTTGCCCGGCAGCATCTCCGTCCCCCTGATCGGGTCGAACTCGGATGCGGCAAAGATTTGACGCGCGATCTTGATGCCTTCGACCAACACCCTGGCATCCTCGTCGTTCGAGAAGAAGCGATGATCGATCAGCACATCCCGCTTCGATGCCTGGCCTGACAGTTTGAGTTCGCCGACGCTTTTGGGCCTGAGCACGCAGGTGTGGATTGCGTAGCCATGGCCGTACTCCACCAGCCTGCCGCGATGGCTGCGATAGCCGGGCACGAAGTGGAACTGGATGTCGGGAGTGCCGATCGCATACTTCGTCCGGGCAAAGCCGCCGGCTTCGACATAGTTGGTGGTGAGCATGCCCTTGCGGCCGGCAAAGTACCGGAAAGGCGCAGCCAGCACGCGGGGCAAGTTGGGCAGCGACAGGCCGAGCGTCTTCGTGCTCGAGGAGCGGACCGTGATCATGCCGTCGATATGGTCCTGAAGGTTCTTGCCCACGCCCGGCAGATCGACAACCGGCTTTATGCCGATCGCCTGCAACTCGGCGGCTGCGCCGATGCCGGACGCCAGCAGGATCTTCGGTGAATTGATGGCCCCGGCCGAAAGCACGATTTCGCGGCGGGCCGACAGCGTCTTCTGCTCGCCCTTGTGCCGCACCCGTACCCCTGTCGCGCGCCCCTGGGCTATATCGAGGTCGATCACTTCGCATTCGCTGAGGATTGTGAGATTCTTGCGATCGAGCACCGGGCGCATGAAGGCGGTGAAACTGCTGAAGCGCTGGCCGCGATCCTGGGTGACATTGTAGATGCCGAGGCCGAACTGGCTTTCGGCATTGAAGTCGCTGTTGGCCGGAAGACCGGCATTGTTGCCGGCCTTGACGAACATCGACGACAGCACATTCGGATCGCGCGGTCGACCAGCAGTTCCCCGCCTGTACCGTGGTAGTGCGGGTCTTGGCCAAGCAGGTTGCGCTCGAGCTTCTTGAAGACGGGAAGCACGTCGCTGAATGCCCAGCCTGCGCAGCCGAGTCGCGACCACTCGTCATAGTCCTGCGCGGCGCCCCTGATGTAGACCATCGAGTTGATCGAACTGGAGCCGCCCAATGCCTTGCCGCGATTGACCGGAATCCTGCGGCCCTTGAGGTTGGGCTGAGGCACGCCGACATAGCAGTAGTCATAGTTCGGATTGCCGTAGAGCGAGAGGATGCCGGCAGGCACCTTGACCCGCAGGCCGCTGTCGCTGCCGCCGGCTTCGATCAGGCACACTTTGTGGGACGGGTTGGCGCTCAGGCGATTGGCAAGGACGCAACCGGCCGAGCCTGCGCCGATGACGATGTAGTCGTAGTCAAGATTTTCGGTCTGCATGGCCAGCCCCTTTGAGAATGGAGATGCCGGGGCGGCGCGCGCCCCGGCTGAGCGGCTCATTGCAGAAGCTGCGTCCAGACCTTGGTGACGAGTTCCTGCGCCGCCGGCGAGCAGGCCTGGCCCATCTTGACGGGAACGGTCGGGAACAGCTCCGGAGCGTTCTCCTTGTTGTAGAGCGCCTTGCTCTCGTCGATCTTCACCGGCGAAGAGTGGCCGTAATAATTGTACTGCGCCGTCGCGTTGTCGATCTGGGTCATGAAATCGATGAACTTCTTGGCGTTCTCGATATTGGCCGCGCCCTTCGGCACGACATAGGAATCCAGCCAGCCGACCAGACCTTCTTTCGGCATCGCGTATTCGACATTGGCCTTGTCGTTGCGGCGAAGCCTCATGGTGTTGCCGTCCCACCAGAAATGGGCGGCAACCTCGCCGCTGCCGATGCGGTTTTCGATGTTGTCGCTGGAATAGGCCGCCACGAATGGCTTCTGCGCCAGCAAGAGGTCGAGCACGCGCTTCATCTCCTGCGGGTCTTCGCTGCAATATTTGATGCCGAGATAGTTTTCCGCTGCCGGTATGACTTCGTCGGGCTGCGCCAGGCTGGCGATCTTGCCGCGCAGCTCCGCCGGTGGCTCGAAATAGGTCTTCCAGCTGTCGACCGGGCCTTTGTAGAGGTCGCGGTTAACGGTGTAGCCGGCATTGCCGAAGGCGAGCGGGATCGAATGATTGCCTGTCGCATCCCACCACGGTTTCTGCCAGTCCGGCAGGACTTGGCTGTAGGCCGCCATCGAGCTGGCGCCGAAATCCTCGAGCAGCCCACTATCGATCATGATCTTCACGAAGTGCTGCGAAGGCGTGACGATGTCGTAGCCCGACGAGCCGGCCTGCAGCTTGGTCAGCAGGTCCTCGTTGGATGAGAAGGCGTCGACCGTGACCTTCATGCCGGTTTCCTTCTCGAATTTCGTGACCATCTCGGGCGAGATGGAATCCGCCCATGCGTAGATGGCCAGGCTGCCCTCGGCGAGAGCGGGCACGCTAAAGGCGAGGCTCATGGCACCGGCCATGGCGAGCGCTGCAATTTTAGTCGTCATGTCATTCCCCTGTTTGTTGTTCTCCCAAGGGCGACGATAACAAACCGTCGGGTTCGATAAATTCGATTTGCCCGACGCCTTGATTAGGAAAAACTACGCCGCTGCTACTGCCGTCGCTGAAGCAGGAAGGCCACGGTCGCCAGCACTACCGAAACAATCATGATCAAGGTCGAGATTGCGTTGAGCTGCGGCGACACGCCCTGCTTGATCAGGGAAAAAATGTAGACCGGCAGCGTGGTGGCGCCACCGGAATTCAACAGGTTGCTGGTGATGAAATCATCCATCGAGATGACGAAGGCGAGCATGGCGCCGGCGAACACACCCGGCAGGATGAGCGGCAGCGTGACGCGACGAAAGGCGACCCAACCGGTTGCATAGAGATCGCGGGCGGCTTCCTCCAGATCGAAGTCCATTCCCTGCAGGCGGGCGCGTATCGGCAGGAAGGCGAACGGGATGCAGAAGGTGGTGTGGGCGATCATCAGCTTCACCATTCCGTTGGCGAGCCCGATCTCGGAGAAGAGGATCAGGACGGCGACAGCAACGACGATTTCGGGCAGGAGCAGCGGCAGGTTCACCACCGCTTCGGAAATCCGGCGGAACCGGACATCGCGGCCGCGCACCAGCACCAATGCCGCCATCAACGCGACAAGCGTCGAGGCGACTGTGGCGACCGCGGCAACGAGCAGGGAGGTCTTCACCGCCGTCATCAGGTTCGCGTTGGACAAAGCGGTGGCGTACCAGTGCAATGAGAAGCCGCCCCAATTGGAGACGATCCGGTTCGCATTGAAAGAGTAGAACACCACGACGGCGATGGGCAAATAGAGATAGGCGAAGAAGATCGCGCTGAAGAGACCGAAGCCCGGATAGCGCCTGACATCATCGTCCGCGTTCATGCCGCACGCTCCAGGCCTTCGGTGCGCATCGAGCGCAGACCCTGGAAAATCAGGAAGACCATGACCGCGGCCATCAGCACGATGGCGATGGCGGCGCCGAGCGGCCAGTTGCGGGCGCCACCGAACTGCAGCTGGATGAGATTGCCCATCATCATGGTCTTGCCGCCGCCGAGCAGGGTCGGCTCCAGGACCGCGCCGAGGCTTGGAACGAACACCAGGATCGCGCCGGCGATCATGCCGGGCCGGGTGAGGGGTAGGATAACGCGGCGCAATGTGGTGAGGCGGTTGCCATAGAGATCATGCGACGCCTCGATGAGCGCAGGATCGAGCTTTTCGATCGAGGCGAAGATCGGCAGGATCATCAGCGGAATGTAGCTGTAGACGAGACCGAGCAGCATGGCGGTGTTGCCGAACAGCAGCGAGTCCATGTTGTCGACGAGGCCGAGACCGCGAAGGGTCTTTTCGACGACACCATCCTTGCCAAGGATGATGATCCAGGAATAGACGCGCACGATCATTGAAACCCAGAATGGCAGCGTGACGAGATAGATCAGCAGCACTTTGATCGCCGGCCGCTGCAGCGCGATGAAATAGGCGACCGGGAAGCTCAGAAGCAGGCAGATCGATGTTGTCACGGCCGACAGGACCAGCGTCCTGGCAACGACGATGAGATATTGCGGATTGAACTCCAGCTCGCCGGTCCAGCCTTCGTTGAACAGCAGCTGCTTGTAGGGCGCGGTGGTGAACACATATTCGAACCCGCCGTAAGGTCCGCGCGTCGAGAACGACACCACGATGATGATACCGATCGGGATGATCAGCGTCAGCAGCATGATGAGATGGGCCGGCAGCAGGCCGAGGACATTCCAGTCAGGAGTTTTTGTGGGTGCCTTCATGCGCCGAGGATCCGCACGGATTCGGCGGCAAAGCCAACTTTTACCGATTGCCCGATTTCGAACATCTGGCCGCGGCTGACGCTGTTGCGCTTGGAGATGCGCAGCTTGGTGCCGCCCGCTTCAATCAGATAGTATGTGTAGCCGCCGAGATAGTTGGTGCTCATGATCGTGCCGTCGATAGCGATCGGGTTGTCCTGGGCGGGCAGGCTGATTTTCTCCGGACGTATCGAGATGAAGGCCTTCTGCCCGGCGACCGCTTTCTTGTGAGAGGCCGTCAAGGTCATGCCGAGCTGCGTTTTCACGGTTGCCTGCTCGCCGTCCACGGCAATCACGTCAGCATCGAGGAAGTTGGTCTCGCCGATGAAATCGGCGACGAAGCGGTTCGACGGCTCCTCGTAGATCGCCGCGGGTGTGCCAAGCTGCTGGATCTCGCCATCGCCGAGAACGCAGATGCGATCCGACATGTCGAGCGCTTCTTCCTGGTCGTGGGTGACGAAGACGAAGGTGATGCCGGTCTTGCGCTGCAGGATGCGCAGTTCGTCGCGCATGGCCTGGCGCAGCTTCAGGTCGAGTGCCGAGAGCGGTTCGTCGAGCAGCAGCACTTCCGGTTCCGGCGCCAGAGCGCGGGCGAGCGCGACGCGCTGGCGCTGGCCGCCCGACAATTGCTGCGGCTTGCGCCCGGCAAAGGCCTCCATATGGACGAGACGAAGCATATCGGCGACGCGCGTATCGCGGCGGTCCTTTGACCAGCCGAGGTTTTCGAGCCCGAAGCCGATGTTCTGTTCGACGCTCATATGCGGAAACAGGGCGTAGCTCTGGAAGACGGTGTTGACCCGCCGCTTATGAGGGGGAAGTCCCTGTATGTCCGAGCCGTGCAGGAAAATCTGCCCCGCCGTCGGCCGCTCGAAACCGGCGATCATGCGCAGCAGGGTGGTCTTGCCGCAGCCGCTCGGGCCGAGCAGCGTGAAGAACTCGTTGTCGTAGATGTCGAAGGAAACAGGCTTCAGCGCCTGATAGGTGCCGAACACCTTGGAGACGCCCTTGATCTCGACGGCCTTTCGAGGTGCGCCGTTGCCGGCCTCGTCATTCATGGTCAGGCGCTCCGGTCAGGACTTTTTGCGAGCTCGGCGGTGATCGACGCCGCGCCACGAGAACGGGCGGCGTCGATCAGGTAGTTACATCTTCTCCCATTTGCCGCTGCGAACGACGAACATGTCGATGTCGATGGCCATGTTGGTCTGTCCGTTGGCATCGAACGAGACGTCTCCCAGAATGCCGTCGTGGTGGATGTCACGAATGGCCTTGCTCAGCGCTTCCTTGTCGTCGAGGCCTTTTTCCTTGATGACCTGAAGCAGGATCTGCGTCGCCTCGTAGGCATATTTCGCATAGGAGCCGGCAGGATCGGGATAAGCCTTGGTTTCATAGGCCTTGTTGAATTCCTCGAGCTTGGGGTTCGACTGGACGGCCGGAGTTCCGGCGATGGTGCCCTCGGCTGCAGCTCCCGCGATCTCGATGAATTTCGGGTCGTAGATGCCTGAAATTCCGTACATCGGCAGATTGCCCATGCCGAGGTCGGCCATCTGGCTGCGCACCAGCGCTGCTTCGGTGACGACGCCGCCGAAATAGACCGCGTCGGGCGACGCTGCCTTCGCGGTAGTCAGCATAGCGCGGAAATCGGTCGTGCCGACAGCCGCGGCATCCGAAGAAACGACCTCGCCGCCGGCCGCCTTGAAGAAATCGCCGAACCATTTGGTGTTGGCCGCACCGTAGTCGGTCGTGTCGGAGATGATGGCGATCTTCTTGATCTTGCCTTGCTTGGCGATGGCTTCGGCCAGCGGCTTGTTCTCGTTGACCAGCGTCGGCGTCACGCGGGTCACGTTCGGGAAGTTCTGTTCGGTGATCTTCGGGCTGACCGCGCCCCAGACGATGAACGGCATCTGCGAGCGGTTGAAGACCGGGATCGTCGCCAGCGCGACCGAGCTGTTCCAATGCCCCGTTGCCGCGACCACCGCGGGATCGTTGACCAGCTTCTGCGCCGCCGAAACGCCGACGGCCGGATCGGAGGCGTCATCGAGCACGACGCCTTCCACCTGGTGCGGATAGCCGCTGGCATTGGCCTGCTCGATGGCGAGCAGGAAGCCGTTGCGGGCGCCGAGGCCCTGCTGGGCGTTGCCGCCGGAGAGCGGCCCGATGAAGCCGAGCTTGATCTGGTCGGCCTGCGCCTGGGCGGCGCCCAGGGCGATGGCAAACAGAGAGCCGGCCAGAATTGACGATACGCGGATAAGCGCACTGCGCCTGTTTTGCATGGTTCCACCTCAAACAGAATTATCTGCCGCCGTCGTAGCGACCCGGCCGATCGTGATCGTCGGCTGATCATCAGTGTACGGGCGCGTATTCAGTGACGAAATTCGGAAATTGTGACTCGTGAGTTCGGAGATTCGTTCTGTCCGCCCGGGATGGCGGTTGATACCTGTCGGCTTCAATCGAGAGACGGACCGCATGGCGGAACTGCTTGTCCAGCAACTGGTGAACTGGATAACCCTTGGCTGCATCTATGCCTTGCTGGCGATCGGATTCAGCCTGATCTTCGGTGTCTTGAACGTCATTCATTTCTCGCATGGCGATGTCGCGATGACGGCGCCGTTCATCACGCTGGCGCTTGCCCAGGCGTTGGCGACCGCTCTTGGCGCCTCGGGGCCCGCCTGGCTGGTGCTTGCGGTTCCGGTCGCCGTGCTCGCCGTCGGTTTGATCGGCGTCCTGCTCGACAAGGTGGTCATCAGGCGCTTCCGCGATGCGCCCGCCATGATGGCGCTGGTGGCGACGGTGGCGCTCGGCATCGTCATCCGCGAGCTGATCCGCCATCTCTATCCGCAGGGATCGAACCCGCATGCCTTCCCGCGCCTGGTGTCGGGCATGGCTTTCGAAATCTCCGGTGTTGCCATCAGTTGGTTCGCGCTGCTGGTGGTGGTGCTGACCGTCGCGCTGGTTGCCATGCTGTTTGTCTTCCTGCGCATGACCCCGCTCGGACTGCGCATCCGGGCGGCCTCGGAGGACCGGGTTGTAGCGCGCATGATGGGCATCCGCGATGCACGCGTCTTCCGTGCGACATTCTTCATTGCCTCGGCTATCGGCGCCATCGCCGGACTTCTGTTCGCAAGCTATGCCGGCGTGACACGGTTCGACTTCGGCGTCATGGCCGGCCTGCTCGGCTTTTCCGCCGCGGTGATCGGCGGCCTCGGCTCGATGCCGGGCGCCATATTGGGCGGACTGATCATTGCCGGCATCGAAGTGCTGGCGCAGACATTCGTGCCGGACGGCGCTTCCTACCGGCTGGTCTTCGTCTTCCTGCTGGTCATCGCCGTGCTCATCTTCCGCCCCGCCGGCCTGCTTGGGCGCACCGTCATGGAGAAAGTCTAGCATGCAGGGTCGTGCTTCACCCGACGTGCCGGGCATAGCCGCGGCCACGGTCTTCGCCATCGCCTCGCAAATCATCGGGGCAGCGTTCCTGTACCTCATCCTCAGAGTCGACGGCGGCTGGCAGGTGGTCGGCCTGCTGGCCTTGCTCGGCCTCGGTTTCTATCTGCTGGAGAGGCTGCCGTGGATCGCCGACTATGCGTTGGCGAGCTTTGCCCGGGTTCCGCTCGTGGCGATGATCACTGCGGCGGTCATCGTCCTGGCCTTTCCGTTCTTCGTCGGTTCGAACACCTATATCCTTCATCTGCTGATCGTCGCCGAGCTCTATGCCGTGCTGGCGCTGGCGCTCAATTTCCAGCTCGGCAGCGCCAACATCCCGAACTTCGCCACCGGCGCTTCCTACGGCATCGGCGCCTACGTGTCGGCGCTGCTGGCGATCAATTTCGGCGTCAGCTTCTGGCTGACGCTGCCGGTCGCGGCGCTGGCCGCGACCTTGTTCGGTTTCATCATCGGCATCCCGTCGATGCGCACGCGCGACACTTATCTGGCGCTTGTCACCATCGCCTTCGGTGTCGTGGTCCAGCAACTGCTAAACAATTTCAGTTGGACCGGCGGACCGAACGGACTGGTCGGCATTCCGGCGCCCAGCCTGTTCGGCCATTCCTTTGCCGATCCGCTGGTGATCTTCGGCTGGAAGCTGCCGAGCCAGGCGAACTTCTATTATCTGTCGGCTGCATTGGTCGTCGTCGCCATCGTCACCGCGCACCGGCTGCACGGCTCGCGCATCGGGTTGGCCTGGAACGCGCTGCGCGCCGACGAGATCGCCGCCAAGGCGCAAGGCATCAACGTGGCGTGGTTCAAGGTGCTGGCCTTCGCGGTCGATGCCTTTCTCGCCGCTTTTGCCGGCACGATCTACGCCTTCTACGTGTCCTACATTTCTCCCGACAATTTCACCTTCCTGGTCTCCGTCACCATCATGACCATGGTCATCGTCGGCGGCATGGACAATATTTTCGGTGTCATCGTCGGTGCGTTCCTGCTGACCATCCTGCCGGAGAAATTGCGCGCGTTCGCCGACTACCGCCTGCTGTTCTTCGGCGTCGTCATCATCGGCTTCCTGATGATCCGGCCGCAAGGCCTGTTCCCGCAACGCATGCGGCGCTACGGAGGCGAGCCGTGAGCGCGCTTCTCAAGGTCGAGAATTTGACGATGCGCTTCGGCGGCCTGGTCGCGCTCAACGATGTCAGCCTGTCGATCGACAAGGGCGCGGTGCTCGCCGTCATCGGCCCGAACGGCGCCGGCAAGTCGACGCTGTTCAATGTCGTGACCGGCGTCTACCGGCCAACCTCCGGTCGCGTGACCTTCGACGGCGCCGAGATCACCGGCCGCCCGTCCTACGAAGTTGTCGACCGCGGCATCGCCCGCACATTCCAGTCGTCGCGTCTGTTCTCCGACCTCAGCGTCCTCGACAACGTGATCATCGGCATGCACACCCGCACCAGGACCGGCGTGCTAACCGCGCTGTTTCGGCCCGGCGCGTCGCGCCGTGAGATGGCGGCCTGCGTGGAAAAGGCCGAAACCCTGCTCAAGCTCGGCTCCGGCGACCTGTTCGAACAACGCTACCGGCCAGCGGGCACGCTGGCCCAAGCCGACAGGCGGCGGCTGGAAATTGCCCGCGCGCTCGCATCACAGCCCAAGCTCTTGCTGCTCGACGAACCTTCGGTCGGCATGGACGACACGGAAACCGACGCACTGGTGGCCGACATCACGCGGCTGCGCGTACAAAACCCTGCTCTGTCGGTGATCCTGATCGAGCACGACATGCGGGTGGTCGAAGCGTTCCCGCAGCATGTCACCTGCATCGACTATGGCAGCAAGATCGCCGAGGGCGACTTCGCGGCGGTGCGCGCCGACCCGCGCGTCCAGGAAGCCTATCTCGGGAAGGCTTTCGCCCATGCTTGAACTCAGGGATGTCGATACTTCCTATGGCGCGGTGCCGATGCTGCGCGGCGTGGCGATGAGCGTGCGCCCCGGCGAACTGGTCTGCCTGCTGGGGCCGAACGGCGCCGGCAAGACGACAACCTTCATGACAGTCTGCGGCGTCGTGCGAGCGCAGCGGGGCAAGGTCGAGGTGATGGGCAAGGACATGGCGACGCTCGGCACGGAAAACCTCGCGTCGCTCGGCGTCGGGCTCGTTCCCGAAGGGCGCCGGCTGTTCCCCGGCCTGACCGTGATGGAGAATTTGCGCCTGGGCTATGACGCGGTGTCGGGCAGGGGACCCAACTTCGCGGTGCAACTGGACAAGATGTGCAAGCTGTTTCCGCGCATCCGGGAGCGCCTGCGCCAGGTCGCCGGGACTTTGTCGGGCGGCGAACAGGCGATGGTGGCGCTGGCGCGCGCCCTGATCGGCGAACCCAGACTGGTGATCATGGACGAGCCGTCGCTCGGTCTCTCGCCAAAACTCATCGGCGAGTATTTCGAGATCACAAGGGAGATCCATCGCCAAGGCACGACCATCCTGTTGATCGAACAGAATGCCGAAATGGGGCTGGGCATCGCCGATCGCGGCTATGTGCTGGTCAAGGGTAAGGTCGCCCAGGAGGGGCCGGCAAAGGAGTTGCTCTCGTCCAAGGCGGCCAGAAGCCTTTATCTCTGAGCCGTCCGTTTCTTCTGTCTCGACAGTGATGATCCACGCCCCGCGCTCCACATCTTCGGCCATGCTTTCCGGCATTTAGGGACAAGCTAACCACTGCCACATGAAATCATAATTTTCGCTGCCCGGTGCCTCCAGTAAACCAACGATCAGATCTCCGCCGCATCCGCAGACACTCCCGGGGAGAGCCAGAAAGGGCCGCTGAAATGCCAGTCGAAACGGTAGACACGCTTGTTGTTGGCGGCGGCCAGGCGGGGCTGGCCATGAGCGAGCATCTGAGCAAGTGCGGGGTGCCGCATCTCGTGCTCGAGCGGAGCCGCATCGCCGAACGCTGGCGTACCGAAAGATGGGACTCGTTGGTTGCCAATGGTCCCGCCTGGCATGATCGTTTTCCCGGCATGGAATTTCCGGACGCCGGTCCCGACGCCTTTGTCGGCAAGGAGAAGGTCGCCGACTATTTTGTCGCTTACGCCGGCATGATCGCTGCCCCCATCCGCTGCGGCGTGGAGGTCAGGAGCGTGGAAAGGCTTGTCGGCCGTCCCGGCTTCCGGGTCGAAACCTCGGATGGCGTGATCGAGGCCAGGAGCGTGGTTGCCGCTACCGGGGCTTTCCAGCATCCGGTCATTCCGGCGGTTGTCCCCGGGGATGCCGGAGCGATGCAGATCCATTCCAGCGCCTATCGCAATCCGGGCCAGTTGCCCGAAGGTGCGGTGCTGGTGGTCGGCTCCGGGTCCTCGGGGGTGCAGATCGCCGACGAACTCCAGCGCGCGGGACGGCGCGTCTACCTCTCGGTCGGGCCGCATGATCGGCCGCCGCGGGCCTATCGCGAGCGTGACTTCTGCTGGTGGCTGGGGGTTTTGGGCAAATGGGACGCCCAAGCGCCGGCGCCTGGCACCGAACACGTCACCATCGCGGTGAGCGGCGCGCGGGGCGGCCAGACGATCGACTTCCGGCGTCTTGCCGCGCAAGGGATGACGCTGGTTGGCCGGACGGAATCCTATAAGGAAGGGGTCATGACCTTCGCTCCGGATCTGGCTAAAAATATCGCGCGCGGCGATGCGAACTACATGTCGGTGCTGGACGAGGCCGACGCCTATGTCGCTCGCAACGGCCTCGACCTTCCCGAGGAGCCCGCGGCCCGCGAGATCGGACCGGACCCTCGATGCATGACTGATCCCATTCTCGAGCTGAACCTGGCTGAAGCCGGGATAGGTTCGATCATCTGGGCAACGGGATTCACCGTCGATTACAACTGGCTGAAAGTCGATGTGTTTGACGAAAAGGGCAAGCCGAAGCACCAGCGCGGCGTGTCGACCGAGCCGGGGATCTATTTCCTGGGCCTGCCGTGGCAATCGCGGCGGGGGTCGAGCTTCATCTGGGGCGTCTGGCACGACGCACAGCATGTGGCAGACCATATCTCCACGCAGCGCAAGTACCTGGCCTACCATGCGTCCGCAAAGCGCGAGACCAGGGTAGCATAGAAACGGACGTCCCGACCTCGAGCCTGACTGACGGAGACCAAGATGGCGCATACAAGAATTCGCAAGTTCAACACCAAGGACACCTATCCCGAGCAGAAACTCGACAATGATCTGTGCCAGGCGGTCGTTACGCGGGGCGGCAGGACGGTCTATCTGCGCGGCCAATGCCCGCAGGATCTCGACACGGCCAAGAATATCGAAAGCCATGATCCGGTCGAGCAGACGCACAAGGTCATGCAGAACATCCGCCAGCTGATCGAGGAGTGCGGCGGCACCATGGAGCATTTGGTCAAGGTGGTGGTCTACATTACCGATGTCCGTCATCGCGAGGGGGTCTACCGCACCATGGGCGAGTATATCAAAGGCGTGCATCCCGTCTCGACCGGCCTTGTCGTGCAGGCCCTGGCGCGGCCGGACTGGCTGGTCGAGATCGACGGCACCGCAGTTATCCCGGATTAAAGTCATGACATTCTCCATCGTCGCGCGGTGCAGCCGCACCGGCATGTTCGGGGTCGCGGTGTCCTCCTCGTCGCCTGCTGTGGCGGCGCGCTGCGGCTATGCGCAGGCGGGCGCCGGCGCCATTGCCAGCCAGAACGTCACCGATCCGACGCTGGGGCTGCGAGGTCTCGAATTGTTGGCGCGCGGTGCGTCGGCCGCCGAGGCGGTTGCCATCCTGAAGCGCACCGGCGCTTATCCCGAATACCGGCAGGTGCTGGCTGTCGATGCCGCTGGAAAGACCGCGATCCATTCGGGTCCCAAGGCGCTTGGCATCTGGGCGGAGGCGCGTGCGGACAATGTCGCCTGCGGCGGCAACATGCTGGCCCATGACGGCGTTCCGCAAGCCATGGTCGACGCCTTCCTGGCGTCGGAAGGGCATCTGGGCGACCGCCTCATCGCGACCATGCGCGCCGCGCTGAAAGCGGGCGGCGAGGCTGGTCCTGTCCATTCCGCCGGCATGAAGCTGGTGCGCGAGGTTGCGTGGCCGGTCGCCGATTTGCGCTGTGACTGGACCGATGACTGCCCGATCGAGCAGCTGGCGACGCTGTGGGAACTCTACAAGCCGCAGCTCGATGCCTATGTGACCCGCGCCATAAACCCATCCGATGCGCCGAGCTACGGCGTGCCGGGCGACGAATAGTCAAGACAGGGTCACCTGCGATGAGCGAACTCAGCCACAAGGACTGGATCGGCAAGGCGTCCGCGATCCGTTTTCGCGACAAGGCGTTCATCGACGGCAAGACGGTTGCGGCGCGTTCGGGCCGGACCTTCGCCAGCGTCAATCCGGCAACTGGCGAGGTGCTGGCCGAAGTGGCGTCCTGCGGTGAGGAAGACATCGATCTGGCGGTTGCCGCAGCGCGGCGCAGCTTCAACACCGGCGTCTGGTCGCGGACCAGCCCGGCGCACCGTAAGGAGGTTCTGCTGCGGCTGGCGCAATTGCTGCGCGAAAACCTGCATGAACTGGCCCTGCTGGAATCGCTCGACATGGGCAAACTGGTCAGGGATGCGGCCGCGGTCGACGTCCCCAGCTCGGCAGCGATCTTCCAATGGTATGGCGAGGTCATCGACAAGATCTATGGCGAAGTGGCGCCGACCGGCGAAGGTGATCTGGTGCTGGTACGGCGCGAACCGCTTGGCGTGGTCGGCGCGGTGGTGCCTTGGAATTTCCCGCTCGACATGGCGACGTGGAAATGCGCGCCGGCACTGGCGGCAGGCAATTCGGTGGTGCTGAAACCCGCCGAGCAGTCGCCTTTGTCGGCCCTGCTTCTGGCGGAACTGGCAATGGAAGCGGGCCTGCCTGCAGGCGTGCTCAATGTCGTGCCCGGCCTTGGCGAAACCGCCGGCCAGGCGCTTGGCCGCCATATGGATGTGGATTGCCTCGCCTTCACCGGTTCGACCGCCGTGGGCAAGATGTTCCTGCAGTATTCCGGCCAGTCGAACATGAAGCAGGTCTGGCTGGAGACCGGTGGCAAGAGCCCGAACCTCATTTTTGCCGATTGCGGCGATCTCGACGCGGCAGCCGACATGGCGGCCTTCGGCATCTTCTTCAACCAGGGCGAGGTCTGTTCCGCCAATTCACGCCTGCTCGTCCAGCGCGGCATCAAGGATGCTCTGGTGGAGAAACTGGTGCAACGTGCGGCGGTCACGCAGCCCGGCGATCCGCTCGATCCGGCTTCGAAAATGGGCGCGATGGTCGATAGTCGCCACGCCGCCAACGTCATGCGCTTCGTCGAGGCCGGCAAGAAAACCGCGCGCCTGGTCGCGGGCGGCGACCTGGTCACGGTCAACGGGCGCGGCAGCTTTGTCCAGCCGACCATCTTCGACGATGTCGCGTCTGCCGATCCGATTGCCCGCGACGAGATCTTCGGGCCGGTGCTTTCGGTCATCGCCTTCGACGACGAGGCCGACGCGATCCGCATCGCCAATGACAGCCCTTATGGGCTGGCCGCATCGCTGTGGACCGACAGCCTGTCGCGCGCGCATCGTATCGCGGGCCGGCTGCATGCCGGCACGGTTTCCGTCAACACGGTCGACGCGCTGAGCCCGATGACGCCGTTCGGCGGTTTCAAGCAATCCGGCTTCGGCCGCGACCTGTCGCTGCATGCGCTCGACAAATACACCGCGCTCAAAACGACATGGATCAAGTACTGATGGGCGCCTAAAGCGCATCGCGATTGAACGGATTCACGCGATGCGCTTTAGGCCTTTGCTCTATGCATGTCGTTTGCGCAAAACCGGGGCCACTTTTGCGCGACATGCATTAGGCTTGATCGAAGCCCTCAAACCGGCAACATAGCCAGCCATGCCGCTACGCTTCACGCTCAGACAGCTGGAATATTTCGTCGCCGTGGGCGAAGCCGGCTCCATCGCCAAGGCGGCCGAACAGGTCAATGTCTCGCCGCCGTCGATTTCGGCTTCCATCGCCCAACTGGAAACCGAGTTCGGCGTCCAGCTTTTTGTCCGCAAGCATTCGCACGGTCTCTCGCTCACGGCCGGCGGCCGCGTCTTCCTCAAGGAAGCCGCCCGGCTGCTCAACGATGCCGACGCCTTGCACGACGTCGCCGGCGACTTTGCCGAAAAGGTGCGTGGTCCGCTGGCGGTAGGATGCCTGCTGACGTTTGCGCAGATCGTGCTGCCGGCGCTGCGCATGCGGTTCGAGCGCGCCTATCCCGATGTGCGCGTGCGCCAGTTCGAGCGCAATCAGGGGCAATTGCTCGAGATGCTGCAGCGCGGTGAAATCGATCTTGCACTGACCTACGATCTCGAACTGTCGCAGGACATGACCTTCGAGCCGCTGATGCTGGTGCCGGCCTATGTCATGCTGCCGGCGGGGCATCGCTTCGCGGCAAAGGCGTCGATCACGACGGAGGAATTGGCCGATGAGCCGATGGTGCTGCTCGACCTGCCGTTCAGCCGCGAATATTTCCTTTCGGCATTCCACCAGCGCGGGATCCGCCCCAACATTGCCGAGCGCACCGGCGACATCGCCGTCATGCGTTCCATGGTGGCTAACGGCTTCGGCTACGGCATCGCCAATATGCGGCCGCTCAACACGCTGGCGCCGGACGGCAAGCCGCTGGTCTTCGTGCCGTTGGACGGCGATCTGCGGCCGCTGACCATGGGCGTCGCCTTGCCCAGTTCCGAACACCGCACGCAAACCGTCCAGGCGTTCATCGACCACTGCCGGCATTTCGTCGTCGAGCAAGGCGTGTTCGGCGCCGAGCGGGCCGTCGGCCAGGCAGCACTTCCACAGAAGTAGCCCCGGTTAAGCCAACTGCTGGTCGGCAAGCCGCTGCAGCAATTTTTCCAGCATGCCGTCGCAGCGGCGCATCTGCTCGACGCTGACGAACTCATCCGGCTTGTGTCCCTGCGCCATCGATCCCGGTCCGCACACGACCGTCGGCGTGCCGAGATCGCGGCTGAACAGGCCGCCCTCCGTACCGTAGGCAACCTTGATGGTGTTGTTGGCGCCGGTCAGCGATTTGATGAAAGCGACGGCTTGCGAACTGGCCGGCGTGTCCAGGCCGGGATAGATGTTGGTGATGTCTATGTCGATCGCCGCCTCGGGGGCGGTGGCCGAGGCTTCGGATGCAATATGAGCAGCCTCCTTGCGCAGACGGTCGAGAATCTCGTGCGGATCGTCGGCCGCGACATTGCGGATCTCGAAGTCGACCTGGCAGAGGTTCGGCACGATGTTCAGCGCCACGCCGGCGTTGATCTTGCCGACATGGACGGTCGTGTAGGCAATGTCGTAGTCGCCGTCGCGGGCGCCATCGCGCACCAGCCGATCCTGCTCGCGGCGCAAGGCGGCGACGAAGTCGCAGCCGAGATGGATGGCGTTGAGCGCCAACGGGGCCAGCGCCGAATGGCCTTCGCGGCCTTTGCAGAGCGCGCGTGCGGCAAGCTTGCCCTTGTGGCCCGTCGCCACCTGCATGTCGGTGGGCTCGCCGACGATGCACAGCAAGGGCCGCTGCGGGGCTGCTTGCAGCATGTCGATCAGGCTGCGCACACCAATGCAGCCGATCTCCTCGTCGTAGGAGAGTGCCAAATGCAGCGGCGTGCGCAGCGTCATTTTCGAGGCTTTCAGGCACGCCGCGAGCGCGCAGGCCACAAAACCCTTCATGTCGGCTGTGCCACGTCCGTAAAGCTTGCCGTCTCGGCTCGTCATCTCGAAGGGCGGCAGCGTCCAGGCTTGGCCGTCGACGGGGACGACGTCGGTGTGACCGGACAGCATGATGCCGGAAGCGTCGGCCGGTCCGATGGTGGCAAAGAGGTTGGCCTTGTGGCCGTCCTCGCTGTGGATGATCTGGCTGGCAATGCCATGCGCGTCCAGCAGCTCCGCCACGTAGCCGACGAGGGCGAGGTTCGAATCGCGGCTCACCGTCGGGAACGCGATCAGTTTTTCAAGGATCTGGATGCTGTCCATGCGTCTTGTGTCTCATTGGCCGTCGGCACTTCTAGCATCGGGCGGCCGCGGCCTTGAAGTCGCATTTGGCTCAGCCGGGATTCAGCGGATGCTAATCCCGGCGGGCGATTAGGCGCGTCCTAACCGGCACAGAAGAAATCTGTTGTTTCCCGGCGCTTGTCGCAATTTATGAATGGTCTCAAGGCATCAACCCACTGGGCTGGCCGGCTTGCACCTTGGCTCGAAACCATGATCGGGCATGTGCAAGGCGACGCTGGCAGGAAGGCACGTTCCATGCGCGATCCGCGCTACGACATTTTGTTCGAGCCCGTGAAGATCGGTCCGGTGACCGCCAAGAACCGCTTCTACCAGGTTCCGCATTGCAATGGCGGCGGCTACCGCGACCCTTCGGCCGCAGCCGAGATGCGCCGCATCAAGTCGGAAGGCGGCTGGGGCGTCATCTTCACCGAGCAGACCGAGATGCACCATACTTCGGAGATCACGCCCTTCATCGAGCTCAGGCTGTGGGACGATGCCGATATCCCGGCACTGGCGAAGATGGCCAAGGCCATGCACCAGCATGGCGCGCTGGCCGGTATCCAGCTGGCCTATTCAGGCATCAACGGGCCGAACCTCTACACCAAGGAAGTGCCGCGCGGGCCATCGGCCTTGCCGATCCGGACCTTCACCAACGATCCGGTTCAGGCGCGCGCCATGGACAAGCAGGATATACGCGACCTGCGCCGCTGGCACCGCAATGCATTCAAGCGTGCCAGGCTTGCGGGCTTCGACCTGGTCTGCCTCTACGGCGCGCATGGCTTCGGCATCATCCAGCACTTCCTGTCCACCGCCACCAACCAGCGCAGCGACGAATATGGCGGCTCGCTGGAAAACCGCTCGCGGTTGATGCGTGAGTTGATCGAAGAGGGCAGGGATGCCATCGGCGACACGTGCGGCCTGACGCTGCGGCTGTCGCTGGACGAGATGATCGGCGAGCTTGGCTTCGCCAACTCCGAAGTGCGCGACATGATCGAGATGCACGCCGACCTGCCAGACCTCTGGGACCTGGCGCATGGCGCGTGGGAGGATTGTTCGGGGCCGTCGCGGTTCAAGGAGGAGGGCGCGCAGGAGAGCCTGGTGTCCGGCATCAAGACGCTGACCTCCAAGCCGGTCGTCGGTGTCGGCCGCTTCACCTCGCCGGATGTGATGGTGAAGATGATCAAGTCCGGTACGCTCGATTTCATCGGTTGCGCGCGCCCGTCGATCGCCGATCCCTTCCTGCCGAAGAAGGTGGAGGAGGGTCGGATCGAGGACATTCGCGAATGCATCGGCTGCAACATCTGCATCACCGGCGACATGACCATGTCGATCTCGCGCTGCACGCAGAACCCGACCTTCATGGAAGAGTGGCGCAAGGGCTGGCATCCCGAACGCATGCAGGCCAAGGGCGACAGCGACAGCGTGCTGATCGTCGGCGCCGGCCCGACCGGGCTGGAGGCGGCGCGTGCGCTCGGCCTGCGCGGCTATCAGGTGGCCATCGCCGAAGCCGGCACCGAACTCGGCGGCCGCGTGGCGCGCGAATGCCGCTTGCCCGGTCTCTCGGCATGGGGACGCGTGCGCGACTACCGCCAGTACCAGATCAGCCAGATGTCCAATGTCGACGTCTATTTCGAAAGCCGATTGTCGGCGCAGGAGATACTGGACTTCGGCTTTCAGAACATTGCGCTTGCCACCGGATCGACATGGCGCCGTGACGGCGTGGCGCGCGCGCATGTCGTGCCGATGCCGGCGGACCCGGCCATGCCGGTCTATACGCCGGACGATCTGATGGGCGGCAATGTGCCCACCGGCACTGTCGTGCTGTTCGATGACGATCACTATTACATGGGCGGCGTTCTGGCCGAGCTGATGGCGCGCCAGGGCGCGAAGGTGACGCTGGTGACACCGTCGGCCTATGTGTCCGACTGGACCCGCAACACGCTGGAGCAGGGCGCCATCCACCGCCGGCTGGCCGAACTCGGCGTCGATATCGTGCTGAATCGGATTGTGACCCGCATCGTGGCGGGTGGGGTTGCCACTGCGTGTGCCTATACGGGAAGCCAACGCGACATCGCCGCGGACGCCGTCGTGCTCGTGACGTCGCGCCAACAGGACGATGGCGTCTGGTGCGAGCTGAAGGCGCGGAGGGATGAATGGGCCGATAGCGGCATCCGCTCGATCAAAATCATCGGCGATGCCGAGGCGCCGGGTCCGATCGCCTGGGCAACCTACGCCGGCCACCGCTTCGCCCGCGAGCTGGACGAAGCCGATATTGGCGACGCACTGCCCTTCCGCCGCGAGGTCACGACGCTGGCGGCGGATTAGGCGCCTGCGGCGCGGTTAGCGAATCTCGGGTTGTTCAACCATACCGCATTGCACAACTCCTCCGCTTGGTCACAATGCAGGCATGGTTCGAACCGCACTCGCCGTCCTGGTGATCGACGAAAACCGCATCCGCGCCGCGATCATCGAGGCGGGGTTGCGCGAGGCCGGCCATGAGCGGGTCACCGTCATCCATGATGTGACCGGCATTGCGCGGCGGATCGCCGAGATCGAGCCCGATGTCATCGTCATCGATCTCGAAAACCCTAATCGCGACATGCTGGAAAACATGTTCCAGCTTTCGCGTGCCGTAAAACGGCCGATCGCCATGTTCGTCGACCGCTCGGACCAGGCCTCGATCGAGGCGGCGGTCGATGCCGGCGTTTCGGCCTATGTCGTCGACGGTCTGCGGCAAGAGCGCGTCAAACCGATTCTCGACATGGCGGTCAGCCGCTTCAACGCTTTTTCGCGCATGGCGCGCGAACTGGAAGAGGTTCGCGGCGAGCTCGAGAGCCGTAAGGTGATCGATCGTGCCAAGGGCATATTGATGAAGTCGCGCGGCCTCTCCGAAGAGGCCGCCTACACGCTGCTGCGCAAGACGGCGATGAACCAGAACCGCAAGATCGGCGACATCGCCCAGAGCCTGGTGACTGCCGCCGGGTTGCTGGGGCCGGCGGAGGACGAATGAGCATGGACGCCGCGCACCAGATCACCGCTGGCTTCATGCCGCTTTTCGACAGCGCCGTGCTGGTCGCGGCCGGTGAGCTTGGCTTTGCCGCACGAGAAGGCATCGACCTCACCCTGCACCGCGAGACGTCCTGGGCTAACATCCGCGACCGCATCGCCATCGGTCACTTCCATCTGGCGCATATGCTGGGACCGATGCCGCTCGCCTGCAATCTCGGGCTGACGCCGCTCGCTTCGGAAACCATCGTGCCGTTCTCGCTCGGACTCGGAGGCAATTGCGTCACCGTCTCCAACACTGTGTGGGCCGGAATGGTGGCGCACAGCGCCGAAGCCGATCTCGACCCCGCGCGCGCCGGTGCGGCGCTGCGCGCGCTCATTCGCGAGCGCGCTGCGGCCGGTGGCGACCCGCTGCGCTTCGCCGTGGTGCATCCGCATTCCGGGCACAATTACGAATTGCGCTATTGGCTCGCCGCCTGCGGCATCGATCCGACGCGCGAAATCGAGATCGTCATCGTGCCGCCGCCCTTCATGGCCGATGCACTGGCCGCCGGCCGCATCGACGGCTACTGCGTAGGCGAACCCTGGAACAGTGCTGCGGTTGCCGCCGGCACCGGGCATATCGTCACCGTCAAGGCGCGGATATGGCGTAACAGCCCGGAGAAGGTGATCGGCGTGCGCAAGGCCTGGGCAGACGAAAACCCCGAGGCCTTGGCGGCGCTGCTGCGCGCGCTGCATCACTCGGCACGCTGGTGCCAGGATCCGGCCAACCATGGCGAATTGGCTGCCGTCATGGCGCAGGCCGGCTTTCTCGGCCTGCCGCCGGCCGTGCAGATGCCGATCCTGACCGGCCATCTCCGACTGGGCGGCGGCGCGGAGCGGAGCATCGACGACTTCTTCCTCCCCTTCGACAAGGCGGCGAACTTTCCGTGGAAGAGCCATGCGCTGTGGTTCTACACGCAGATGGTGCGTTGGGGGCATGTGGCGCATACGCCTGAAGACCTCGCCATCGCGCGGGATTGCTATCGTCCCGATCTCTATCGTTCGGCGCTGAAGCCGCTCGGCATCGCACTTCCCGGCGCCAATTCGAAGGTCGAGGGCGCGCTCCAAGTTGCAACCGCGGTCGGCGCGACAGGCGCCGGCCTTGTGCTCGGTCCGGACGGTTTCTTCGACGGCCAGATCTTCGATCCGGACGAGGTCGACGCGTACATTACCGGCCAGAAATCGGCTCGCGCGGAAGCCTGATCATTTCCGCGTCATTCTTGTGCATTGCACAAAAATTGTGCGCGCGATTGCCCGAATGAGCAATCTTTGACCTTCCGGCCATAGGACCCGGCGCGTCCGCGATCGGCGCTGGTTACTGATTTAATTGATCTTTTTCGCCTCTCTCAAAACTGGCACGGTTCCTGCTTTGAAATAGACAGGCCCTTCGCGGGTCACGGAACAGGCGCCCAATGGCGGGCGCCACAGGCAAAGCTGCCGCTCAGGTTAATACGCGCTCCCGGTCACCCGGACGCGAAGACCTGGCTGGCGGCTTTTTTGTTTTGATCAACACACAATCGACGACGCGGATCCCAAGCCGCGCCCAACCGGAGACGACGATGACGAAACGGATCAGGACTGGAACGACCCTCAAAGACATGACGCGCCGCGATTTTCTGGTCAGCAGTGCAATGACGGCCGGCCTGTTCGTGGCGGCCCGCAAGCTCTTCCCTTCCGGCGCCTATGCTGCGACCGCCACTCCGGAGGTCACCGGCGCCAAGCTCGGCTTCATTGCCCTCACCGATGCGGCACCGCTGATGATCGCCAAGGAGAAGGGGCTGTTCGCCAAGTTCGGCATGCCCGATGTCGAGGTGCTCAAGCAGGCCTCCTGGGGCGCGACGCGCGACAATCTGATGCTCGGCGGCGCCGCCAACGGCATCGACGGTGCCCATATTCTGACGCCGCTGCCTTACCTCATGCACACCGGCAAGGTGACGCAGAACAACCAGCCGATGCCGATGGCGATCGTGGCGCGGCTCAACTACGACTGCCAAGGCATTTCGGTCGCCCAGGAATATGCCGGCACCGGCGTCGGCCTCGATGCCTCGAAGCTGAAAGACGCCTTTGCCGCCAAGAAGGCGGCCGGCAAGGAAATCAAGGCCGCCATGACCTTCCCGGGCGGTACGCATGATTTGTGGCTGCGCTACTGGCTGGCCGCCGGTGGCATCGACCCCGACAAGGACGTTTCGACCATCGTCGTGCCGCCGCCGCAGATGGTGGCCAACATGAAGGTCGGCAACATGGACGTGTTCTGCGTCGGCGAGCCGTGGAACGAGCAGCTCGTCCATCAGGGCGTCGGCTTCACCGCCGCCACGACGGGCGAATTGTGGAAGGGCCATCCGGAAAAGGCGCTCGGCCTGCGTGCCGAATTCATCGAGAAATACCCGAACGCCACCAAGGCGATCCTGATGGCCGTCATGGAAGCCCAGCAATGGTGCGAGGCCAGCGACAACAAGGACGAGATGGCCGCCATCATCGGCAAGCGGCAATGGATGAACGTGCCTGTCGCCGACATCATCGGCCGCCTCAAGGGCGACATCAACTACGGCAATGGCCGCGTCGCCAACGGCACCGATCTCTACATGAAGTTCTGGAAAGGCGGCGTCTCCTATCCGTTCAAGAGCCACGATGCGTGGTTCCTCGCCGAGAACATCCGCTGGGGCAAATTCGCGCCGACCACCGACATCAAGGCGCTGGTCGATCAGGTCAACCGCGAGGATCTGTGGCGCGAGGCGGCCAAGGATCTCGGCGTCGCGGCGGCCGACGTTCCGGCGTCGTCGTCGCGCGGCGTCGAGACCTTCTTCGACGGCAAGATCTTCGATCCGGCCAATCCGTCGGCCTATCTCGACAGCCTGAAGATCAAGGCATCGGCGTAGCACAACCGCAAGCGGCGCCCTGCGCCGCTTGCGATCACTACCTGCCCCCAAGGAGTTTTTCTCAGACATGTCGATCCAGACTATCGAGGACACAAAGGTGAAGGCGTTCCCCCCGAAGCCGGCGGAGGTCATCGCCTTCACCGCCAAGGCACGACGCCGCTTCGATCCGCTGGCGATTGCCGGCAAACTGGCGAGCGCGCTGGTGCCGCCCATCATCGTCATCGCGCTGATGCTGGTCGTCTGGCAGATCGCCTGTTCGTCGCCCACATCAAGCCTGCCGCCGCCGACCCAGGTGTGGAACGAGGCCTACGATTTGATCGCGCATCCGTTCTTCGACAATGGCCCGCAGGATATCGGCCTGGCATGGCGCGTGCTGATCTCGCTGCAGCGTGTCGCCATCGGTTTCGGCCTGGCGGCGGTGGTCGGCGTCGCGCTCGGCGCGCTGGTCGGCCAGTCGATCTGGGCGATGCGCGGCCTCGACCCGGTGTTCCAGATCCTGCGCACGGTGCCGCCGCTGGCCTGGCTGCCGCTGTCGCTGGCGGCGTTCCGCGATTCCAGCCCGTCGGCGATCTTCGTCATCTTCATCACGTCGATCTGGCCAATCATCATCAACACCGCCGTCGGCGTGCGCAACATCCCCGAGGATTACCGCAACGTCTCGCGCATCCTGCGGCTCAACCAGTTCGAATTCTTCGTCAAGATCATGGTACCGGCCGCCGCGCCCTACATCTTCACCGGCCTGAGGATCGGCATCGGCCTGTCCTGGCTCGCCATCGTCGCCGCCGAAATGCTGACCGGCGGCGTCGGCATCGGCTTCTTCATCTGGGACGCGTGGAACTCGTCGCGGCTGCCCGACATCATCGTGGCGCTCGCCTATATCGGCGTCACCGGCTTCTGCCTCGACCGTCTGGTCGCGGCGGTCGGCGCCTTCGTCACCCGCGGCACAACGGCAAAGTGAGGAGAGGGCGATGACGGCCTATCTGAAGCTCGACCATATCGACAAATCCTTCTCGCGTGGTGCCCAGGTCAGCGAGGTGTTGAAGGACATCAGGCTGACCATCGACAAGGGCGAATTCGTCTCCATCATCGGCCATTCCGGCTGCGGCAAGTCGACCCTGCTCAATCTGATCGCCGGGCTGACCAAGGTGTCCGCCGGCGCCGTGCTGCTCGAGGACAAGGAGGTCGACAGCCCCGGTCCCGAACGCGCCGTGGTGTTCCAGAACCACTCGCTGCTGCCGTGGCTGACCGTCTATGAAAACATCAACCTGGCGGTGTCGAAGGTTTTCGGTCGCTCGAAAAGCAAGGCCGAGCGGCATGACTGGATCATGCGCAATCTCGACCTCGTGCAGATGGCGCATGCCAAGGACAAGCGCCCGGCCGAGATATCGGGCGGCATGAAGCAGCGCGTCGGCATCGCCCGGGCGCTGGCCATGGAGCCGAAGATCCTGCTGCTCGACGAGCCGTTCGGCGCGCTCGACGCGCTGACGCGCGCGCATCTGCAGGACGCGGTGATGGACATCCATTCCAGGCTCGGCTCGACGACGATCATGATCACCCATGATGTCGACGAGGCGGTGCTGCTGTCCGACCGCATCGTCATGATGACCAATGGCCCGGCGGCAACCATCGGCGAAGTGCTTGCCGTGCCGCTGGCGCGGCCGCGCCGGCGCGTCGAACTCTCTTCCGACCGGACCTTCCTGCGCTGCCGTGAGGCGGTGCTGAAGTTCCTCTACGAACGCCACCGCTTCGTCGAAGCCGCGGAGTAGCACCATGAGCGAAAGACTTGTCATCATCGGCAATGGCATGGCCCCGGGGCGCATGCTGGAGCACCTGCTGGAACAGGCTCCGGGCCGCTACACGGTCACCATCTTCAACGCCGAGCCGCGCGTTAATTACGACCGCATCATGCTGTCGCCGGTGCTGTCGGGCGAGAAAGCCTATGAGGAGATCATCATCCACGGCGACGGCTGGTACATCGCCAACAACATCACCCTCTACAAGGGCCACAAGATCGTCGCCATCGACCGAGCGGCGAAGACCGTCACCTCCGATCATGGCGTCACCGAACCCTATGACAAGCTCGTCATCGCCACCGGCTCGGTGCCGTTCATCATTCCGGTGCCCGGCCATGACCTGCCGGGCGTGCTGACCTATCGCGATCTCGACGACGTGCAGGCGATGATGCTTGCCGCCCAGTCGCGGGCCAAGGCGGTGGTCATCGGCGGCGGCCTGCTCGGGCTGGAGGCGGCAGCAGGGCTAAACGCGCAAGGCATGGACGTCACCGTGCTGCATGTCATGCCGACGCTGATGGAGCGCCAGCTCGATCCCGCGGCCGGCTATCTCTTGCAGCGTGCGGTGGAACAGCGCGGCATCAAGGTCATCACCAAGGCCAACACACAGGCGATCACAGGCAACGGCAAGGTCGGGCAGGTGGAGCTCGCTGACGGCACCATTATCCCAGCAACGCTTGTGGTGATGGCCGTCGGCATCAGGCCGAATTCGGCGCTGGCGAAACAGGCCGGCATCGCCGTCAACAGGGGCATCGTCGTCGACGCCGGCATGCGCAGCAACGATCCCGACATCTACGCGCTCGGCGAATGTGCCGAGGTCAACGGCCAAGTCTACGGCCTCGTCGCACCGCTCTACGAGATGGCGCGCGTGACCGCCAGCCAGCTTGCCGGCGACGCGGCGGCGGCCTTCGTCCATATGGACACGCCGACCAAGCTCAAGGTCACCGGCATCGAGCTGTTCTCGCTCGGCGACTTCGCCGAGGGCGAGGATCGCCAGGAGATCGTGCTGCGCGACGCCGCCGCAGGCGTCTACAAGCGCCTGGTGCTGAAGGATGACCGCATCATCGGCACCGTGCTCTATGGCGAGACGGCTGACGGCGCCTGGTTCAACGACCTCAAGAAGAAGCAGACCGACATTTCCGAAATGCGCGACACGCTCATCTTCGGCCAGTCCTACCAGGGGGGTGCCCCGCTGGACCCTATGGCGGCCGTTGCAGCCTTGCCGGATGATGCGGAAATCTGCGGCTGCAACGGCGTTTGCAAGGGAAAGATCACCGGCGCGATCACGGCCAAGGGCCTGACCTCGCTTGACGACGTGCGCGCCCACACCAAGGCGTCGGCCTCCTGCGGCTCCTGCACCGGGCTGGTTGAAAAGCTGATGGTGCTGACCCTCGGCGACACGTACAACCCCGCCGCCGTACAGCCGATGTGCTCCTGCACCACCCTCGGCCATGACGAGGTGCGCCGGCTGATCAAGGCCAAGAGCCTGAAGACCATTCCCGCCGTCATGCAGGAACTGGAATGGACGACCTCCTGCGGCTGCGCCAAATGCCGGCCGGCGCTCAACTACTACCTCGTCTGCGACTGGCCGGATGACTACGCCGACGATTACCAGTCGCGCTTCATCAACGAGCGCGTCCACGCCAACATCCAGAAGGATGGGACCTATTCGGTGGTGCCGCGCATGTGGGGTGGGGTGACCAATGCCGCCGAACTGCGCGCCATCGCCGACGTCGTCGACAAGTTCGAAATTCCGATGGTCAAGGTCACCGGCGGCCAGCGCATCGACATGCTCGGCATCCGCAAGGAGGACCTGCCGGCAGTGTGGGCCGATCTCGGTCAGGCCGGCTTCGTCTCCGGCCACGCCTATGCCAAGGGGTTGCGCACGGTGAAGACCTGCGTCGGCTCAGACTGGTGCCGGTTCGGCACGCAGGATTCTACGGGCTTCGGCGTCCGCATCGAAAAATTCATGTGGGGCTCGTGGACGCCGGCCAAGGTCAAGATGGCGGTGTCGGGCTGTCCAAGGAACTGCGCCGAGGCGACCTGCAAGGATGTTGGCGTGATCTGCGTCGACTCCGGCTACGAAATCCATTTCGCCGGGGCGGCCGGCCTCGACATCAAGGGCACCGAGGTGCTGGGCCTGGTCAAGACCGAGGACGAGGCGCTGGAGCATATCGTGGCGCTGACGCAGATGTATCGCGAGCAGGGCCGCTATCTCGAGCGCATCTACAAATGGGCCAAGCGCATCGGCATCCCCGAGATCAAGCGTCAGATCATGGACGATGGCGAGAAGCGCAAGGCTTATTACGACCGCTTCGTCTTCAGCCAGAAATTCGCCCAGGTCGATCCGTGGTCGGAACGCGTTTCCGGCAAGGACAAGCATGAATTCCGGCCGATGGCCTCTGTCGGGTTTGCGCAGGCGGCGGAGTGACAATCATGAACTGGGTATCAATCGGCTCTATCTCGGACATCCCCCGCCGCGGCGCGCGCTGCGTCGCCACCCCGGAAGGCAAGATCGCCGTCTTCCGCACCGCCGACGATCAGGTCTATGCCATCGACGACCATTGCCCGCACAGAGGCGGACCGCTCAGCCAGGGCATCGTGCACGGTGCGGCGGTGACCTGTCCCTTGCACAATTGGGTGATTTCGTTGGAGACGGGCAAGGCGCTCGGCGCCGACGAGGGCGCGGTGCGCACCATTCCGGTGCGGGTCGAAGGCGAGCATCTGTTCATTGCGCTGGAAGCGCTGGCCAGCCGCGCGGCCTGAACCCATGGAGATCGACGAAGCGCGCGAGGTGAGGACCACCTGCCCCTATTGCGGGGTGGGCTGCGGCGTGCTGGCGAAGGCCACCGCGGACGGGCAGGTGTCCGTCCGCGGCCACCCCGACCACCCGGCCAATTTCGGCCGGCTCTGCTCCAAGGGCTCGGCACTCGCCGAGACCATCGACCTCGACGGCAGGCTGCTGCATCCGGAGGTCCACGGCCGCCGCGCCGGCTGGGACGAGGCGCTCGACCTTGTCGCCTCGACCTTCTCGCAAACCATCGCCGAGCATGGCCCGGATGCGGTCGCCTTCTATGTTTCGGGCCAGTTGCTGACCGAGGACTATTACGTCGCCAACAAGCTGATGAAGGGTTTTGTCGGCTCGGCCAACATCGACACCAATTCGCGCCTGTGCATGGCCTCCTCGGTCGCCGGCCACCGCCGCGCTTTCGGCTCCGACACCGTGCCGGGAACCTATGAGGATCTGGAATTGGCCGACCTGATCGTGCTGGTCGGCTCCAATCTCGCCTGGTGCCATCCGGTGCTCTACCAGCGCATCGCGGCTGCCCGGGAAAAGCGGCCGGAGATGAAGATCGTCCTGGTCGATCCGCGGCGCACCATGACCGCTGACATCGCCGACATGCATCTGGCGATCGCGCCGGATGGCGACGTCGCTTTGTTCACCGGGCTGCTCGCTTATCTCGGCCAGCACAATGCGCTCGACCGCGCCTACATCACGACGCACACGACCGGCTTCGGGCAAGCGCTTTTCGCGGCCTCCGCGCTCGACCTGGCCGGCGTCGCTGCCGCCACGGGCCTGAGCGAGGACGAGCTTGGCCGTTTCTACAGCCTGTTTGCGGCAACGGCGAAAACGGTGACGGTTTACAGCCAGGGTGTGAACCAGTCGTCATCCGGCACCGACAAGGTCAACGCCATCATCAACTGCCATCTCGCCACCGGCCGCATCGGCAAACCCGGAGCAGGGCCGTTTTCGGTGACCGGCCAGCCCAACGCCATGGGCGGCCGCGAGGTCGGCGGCATGGCCAACATGCTCGCCGCGCATATGGAAATCGAAAACCCCGACCATCGCGACCGCGTGCAGCGCTTCTGGAACGCGCCGGCCATTGCCGGAAAGCCCGGCCTGAAGGCAGTCGAGATGTTCCAGGCGCTGGCCGACGGGCGGATCAAGGCGCTGTGGATCATGGCCACCAACCCGGTCGATTCGATGCCGGACGCCGATGCCGTCGAGGCGGCGATCAAGGCGTGCCCGTTCGTGGTGGTGTCGGACGTGCTGGCCCAGACCGACACCGTCCGCCACGCCCATGTCCGGCTGCCCGCCGCCGCCTGGGGCGAGAAGGATGGCACCGTCACCAATTCAGAGCGCCGTGTGTCGCGCCAGCGCGCGTTTTTGCCCGTGCCCGGCGAGGCAAGGCCCGACTGGCGGATTGTCGCTGAGGTCGGCAAGCGGATGGGGTTTGGCGAGGCGTTTTCCTATGCGACGCCAGGGGAGGTGTTTGCCGAGCATGCCGCGCTGTCAGGATTCGAGAATGATGGCGCGCGGGATTTCGATATTGGTGCTTATGCCGGGGTTGATGCGGAGGAGTATGAGGCGCTGGAGCCGTTCCAATGGCCGGCGCCGAGCCCAGCCACCCCCCTCTGGCCTGCCGGCCATCTCCCCCGCAAGGGGGGAGATCGGCTGCCACCACGGCCTTCGCCAATTACAAACAATGCAGGAGATATGCGAGCATCAAAGCTGCCAATCTCCCTCCTTGCGGGGGAGATGTCCGGCAGGACAGAGGGGGGTGCTCAAGCTCGACATCAGTCGGACGAGCATCTTCGGGCCGGGCAGAGGCTGGAAGGTAACACCACCCGCTTCTTCGCCGACGGCAATTTCTACACGCCCGACCGCAAAGCGCGCTTCATCGCCATCCGCCCCACCACGGAAGTCCGCACCAGCCCGGACTATCCGCTGATCCTCAATACCGGCCGTATCCGCGACCATTGGCACACCATGACGCGAACCGGCAAAAGCCCGCGTTTGTCGCAGCACATCGCCGAGCCCTTCGTAGAAATCCACCCGGCGGATGCGCAGCGCTTCGGCATCGGCGACGCCGACATCGCGCGGGTTTCCAGCCCGCGCGGCGACGTGCTGGTGCGCGCGCTGGTGACGGCGCGCCAACGCCAGGGCAGCCTGTTTGCGCCGATGCACTGGACCGATCAGTTTGCGGCAAGGGGCCGGCTCGACACGCTGACCGCGCCGCTGACCGATCCCATTTCCGGCCAGCCGGCGCTGAAACATGTCGCCGCCCGCATCGAGAAATTCGCCGCAAAGGCCTTTGGCTTTGCGGTGACGCGGCGCAGGCCTGAGCCTGATACCGCGGCCTACTGGGCCGTGGCCAAATGCAAGGGCGGCTGGCGGGTCGAGCTTGCCTTTGCCGAAGACGACATCGATTGGGCTGGCTTTGCCGGGTCACTGTTCGGCGTGTCACCGGGTGCGGAAATGCTCGCCTATCATGACCGCGACGCCGGCCAGCATCGCATCGCCGCCTTCGACGGCGATCAACTGTCAGCCGCCTTGTTCGTCGCACCCGGCCCGGTCGCCGTGTCGCGCGGCTGGGCGGCGGAACAGTTGAGTGCCGATCATGTCGACCGGCGCGGCAGGTTGGCGATCGTAGCCGGACGACCGGGCGGGATCGACGTCGACCGCGGCGCCATCGTCTGCTCCTGTTTCGGCGTCGGCGCCAACCAGATCGCGGAAGCGGTGCGCGGCGGCTGCGGCAGCGTTGCGGCGATCGGCACGGCCCTGCATGCCGGCACGAATTGCGGCTCCTGCCGCGCCGAGATCAGGGTCATCATCGACGCGCAGAGTCTTCAAGCAGCCGAGTGATTGTCCCGACCAAAGGGGCCTGCGCGACGGCGCTGGTTGGGCTATGGTGGCGCAAGCGTGCCACGTCGTGCACGAATCGTCTTCAGTCAGGGTCATCCGATGGCAAATCCCCCGCGTCGACCGACAAATCCGATGACGGCCGCCGAGGCGGCTTTCAAGCCGGTGAAGAAGCCGGCCGCGCCGGTTCGTGAGCCCTCCGCCGCTCCAGGCGTCAGGGAGCTTGTTTCGATCCGGATCGATCGCGCCGTGCTGGACCACTTCCAGGAGGATGGGCCGGGCTGGCAGGACCGCATCAACGACGCCTTGCGGCAGGCGATAGAAGGCAAGCCTGTTGTTGCCGAGGATGATCGTTCAGACGACGAGTAGCGGCTGTTCCAGTCAGCTCACGCCTCGAAGTGCAGGATATAGAGCTTGCGCGTCTTCTCGTGGATCGTCCATTCGCCTTTCCAGCCTTTCGGCAGCACCAGCATTTCGCCCGGACCGACGTCCTCGCTGCGGCCATCGGGACCATGCAGCGAGACCCGACCTGACACGATGTGGCAGGTTTCGGAATTGCTCTCGCGCGATGCGGTGAAGCGGCCCGGCGTGCACTCCCAGACGCCGACTTCCAGTGTGCCGTCAGGCGAGGTCCACAGCGTCTTCGCTGCTTCGAGCTGATCGCCGCTGATCGAGGTCGGCTTGGGCTCAGGCTCGCCGAGGTCGATGGAAGCGAGATGGGCGAAGGTCTGGAAGTCGGTCATGGCAGTCTCCGGGCAGGCACTGAAAATGCAGAAAGTTTTGGAATCGCTCCGAGGCTCAATGCCCGGTGATGCGGTCGGCGATTGCGGCCAGTTTCGACGTATGCTGGAGGCCGGCTTCCTCGCGCTCGTCGGCGACGCGATAGAGCTGATACATCGAGTGGACGCCGAGCCAGCGCATCGGCTCGGGCTCCCATTTGCTCACCTGGCGGTTGACCCAGGGCAGGCGGGTCAGTTCGGTGTCGCGGCGCAGGATAAGGTCGCGCAGCGTGCGGCCCGAAAGGTTGGAACTCGAGACGCCAAGCCCGACATAGCCGCCGGCCCAGCCGATGCCGGTTTCAGGGTCGAGGCCTGATGTCGTGCACCAGTCGCGCGGCACGCCCAGAACGCCGCACCAGGCGTGGTCGATGCGAAGCCCGGCTGTCTGCGGCAGAAGCCGGGTGAGGATCGCGTGCAGGCTTTCGATCGTGGCCTGCTGCGTCTGGCCGCGCACATCCGTTTGCGAGCCGTAACGATAGGGCACGCCGCGCCCGCCCATGGTGATGCGGCCTTCCCGGGTGCGCTGCGCATAGCAATAGGCGTGCGCGGCGTCACCGAGAAGCTCATGGCCCTCCCAGCCGATCTCGTCCCATAGCGATTGCGGCAGCGGCTCGGTGATGATCTGCGCGCTGTTGAGCGGCAGCCAGAGCCGCTCATTGCCTGATATGCCGGCCGTGAACCCTTCCGTGGCGCGGATGATGATCGGCGCGCGCACGGTGCCGCGGTTCGTCGTGACCTTGCCCTTCTCGATGCCGGTCACGGTGGTCTGCTCGTAGATCGGCACGCCAAGCCGCTCGACGGCTTCGGAGAGCCCACGCACCAGCTTGGCCGGCTGCACGCGCGCGGTGCCGTGGTGGACATAGCCGCCAAGCACATTTTTGATGTTGATGCGGGCCTTGGCCTCTGCCTGGCCAATCAGGCTGACGCGGTCCTGCGGCACGCTCCAGCCGATCGCATCGGCATAGGCGGCCTTGATCCGTTCGAGCTGCGGCGGGTTGGTCGCAACCGTCAGATTGTCGACGCGGCGGATGTCGGCATCGATGCCTTCGGCCTCGGTCACCGCGATCACTTCGTCGACCGTGCCATGCATGGCGGTTTCCATGTCGATGACGGCGCCGCGCGTCGAGGTCCGCAGATATTTCTCGCGCGACCAGCTGAAGCCGCCGGACAGCCAGCCGCCATTGCGGCCCGACGCGCCGAAGCCGGCGAACTCCCTTTCGACGATGGCGATGCGGATCGAAGGATCGGCCTTCTTCAGATAGTAAGCTGTCCACAAGCCGGTGTAGCCGGCGCCGACGATGCAGACATCGGCTTCGAGGTCACCCGGGAGCGGCGCGCGATAGGCCGGCAGCCCGATGTCGGCATACCAGAACGAGACGTTGCCGTTGACTTTGGCGTCCATGTCTAAAAATCCTGCGGGGAAAAGAGCGATCAGGTCATCGTCATGTCGGCGCGATCGTCGTCGGCAAGAAGTTTTGCATCGACTACCGACCAGCGCAGATCGACCGTGTCACCAATCGAGAACGGTGTGGCTTCCAGCGACGAGCGCACGATGGCCACCGAGCCATCGCGAAGCGTCACCTGGTATTTCGAACCCGACCCCAGATAGATCGCCTCGCTGACCTCACCGGTGAGGCTGTTCTGCCCGGCGGCGGGAGGCGTGTTGGTGCCGGCAAGCGAGAGCTTTTCCGGCCGCAGCAGGACCACCGGTTTGCCTCCGCCGGCAAGCTTGCCGTTGGCCACGATCTTCTGGCCGGCGATCGTCAGGCTGGTCTCGTTTCCTGACGTCTGGGCGGTGCCACGCAAACTGGTCGATTCGCCGATGAACTTGGCCACGAACAAGGTCGTCGGCTCGTCATAGAGCTGGCGGCCGGTTCCGACCTGTTCGATGCGCCCCTGGTTGAACACGGCGATGCGGTCGGACAGAACCAGCGCTTCTTCCTGGTCGTGCGTCACATAGACGAAGGTGGTGCCGAGTTCGCGGTGGATGCGCTTGATCTCCAGCTGCAGCCATTCGCGCAGTTTCTTGTCGAGCGCGCCGAGCGGTTCGTCCATCAACAGCAGCGGCGGATCGAAGACGATGGCGCGCGCCAGCGCCACGCGCTGCTGCTGGCCGCCGGAAAGCTCTGAGGGATAGCGATGCGCGAAATCGGCCATCTTGACCATGTCCAGCGCTCGCACGACGAGACGGTCGCGCGCCTGCTTGTCCATGCCGCGCAAGGTGAGGGGATAGGCGACGTTCTTGCCGACGGTCATGTGCGGAAACAGCGCGTAGTGCTGGAACACGACGCCGATGTTGCGCTTGTGCGCCGGCAGGGCGACGATGCTGTTGCCGCCGACGGCAAGATCGCCTGCGGTGAGGTCGGTGAAGCCCGCAACGACGTTGAGCGTGGTCGTCTTGCCCGAGCCGCTAGGCCCCAGCAGCGTCATGAACTCGCCGGGCTCGATATGCAGGCTGACATCGTCGAGCGCGGTGAAATTGCCGTAGCGCTTGGTTGCGCCCTTGATGTCGATGGCCGCGCCACGTTCCCTCGCAGTCATCTCAACTCCTCGTCGATTTCGAGCTGATGATCAGCCCGGCGCTGATGATCAGCGTCGTGGCAATGAAGATGATGGTTCCGACGGCCGTCACCGTCGGGTCGGCGTCGCGGGTGATGCTGGTGAAGATCTGCACCGGCAAGGTCTTGAGGTAGGGACTGGTGATGAACAGCGCGACGATGATTTCATCGAAGGAGGTGACGAAGGCAAACAAAAGCCCGGACAGGATACCGGGCGCGATCAGCGGCAAGGTCACGGTGCGGAATGTGGTGAAGCGGTTGGCGCCGAGGCTGGCCGCCGCCGTTTCCAGCCGCACGTCGAAGACTTCGAGGCTTGCCGATACGGCGATGATGACGAAGGGGATCGCCAGCATCGTGTGCGCGATGACGAAGCCGGTGGTGGTGCCGACAAGCTGGTAGTCGAGGTAAACGGCATAGATGCCGATCGCCAGCACCACGCCGGGCACGATCATCGGCGTGATCAGGATGGCGCGCAGCAGGCCGGCGCCGGAATGTTTCATGCGGCTGAGGCCAAGCGACGCCAGCGTGCCGATCAGCGTGGCGGCAACGGCGACGAGGCCCGCGACCCTGAGCGAATTGAAGAAGCTCGACAGCCAATCGGGATTGGTGAAGAAATTCGCGTACCACTGCCAGGAGAAGCCGGACGGCGGGAAAGCGAGCGACTTCTTCTCGTTGAACGACATCGGGATGATGACCAGCGTCGGCATCACCAGCCAGACGGCGACCAGCAGGCAGAACAGGCCGAGCAGAATGCGGAACGGCGTTTGTCTCATGATCTGGACGCCTGCTTGTGGCGCTGGCGCATCAGCGGTGCGGCGAGCGCCAGCAGCACGAAGGTCGCGACCAGCAGGACGACGCCCATGGCGCCGCCTCGGCCCCAGTTGAGCAGGCTGAGCACCTGGCTCTGCACCAGCGTCGACAGCATGGTGCTGCGCGGGCCGCCGAGCAGGGCCGGCGTGATGTAGAAGCCGAGCGACAGGATGAAGACGATGATGGCGCCGGCGAAGACGCCGGGCAGCGACAACGGCAGATAGATTTCCAGGAAGGCGCGTGCCGGGCGCGCACCAAGGCTGCGCGCCGCCTGCACGAGGCGCAAATCGATGCCGCGCATGACCGAATAGAGCGGCAGGATCATGAACGGCAGCAACACCTGCGCCATGCCGATGACGACTCCGGTCTGCGTGCGGATCAGCTTCACGCCGTCAAAGCCGAGCAGCCTGATCACCGAATTGATGATGCCGGAATCTTGCAGCAGGATGACCCAGGCCAAGGTGCGCACCACGCCGCTGACCCAGAACGGCACCAAAACGCACAAGATGAGGACGAGTCGCAGGCGCGGCTCGACGGCCGTCATGAGATAGGCGTAGGGGTAGGCCGCGATGACGCAGACGATGGTGACCCAGGCGGCGATGGAAAAGGTGCGCCACAGGACGGTGACGTTCACCGGCGTGGAGAAGAACCAGACGTAGTTCTGCAGGCCCCAGGCCGGGTCCGAAAAACTGCGCAGCGTGACGGTCAGCAAGGGATAGCCCATAGCCGCGATAAGCAGGAGCAGGGCCGGCATCGCCAGCAGGGACGGATAGGCGGCAAGGCGCAGGCGCCGCTGCGGCCCCTGCACGGCACCTGACGGCCGGGAATGATCACCCCCGGCCGTCGGCGTATGCGATGTCTGGCTCACGCCGTCACCTCAGTGATAGCCGGCTCAGTTGCCGGCCATCAGCGCCGTCCACTTGTCGGACGCGGCGGCGAAATTGGCGACCCAGAACTTGATGTTCTGCTGGTAGCCGAGCTTCGCGTGGTCCGGCGTGTTGGTCAGGAAGGCGGCGACGGATGCGTCGACCTTGGGCTGCGCCTCGTTGTTGATCGGCGAGTAGGACGTCTGCTCGGTCAGGATCTCCTGCGACTTCTTGCCGAGATAGGCGTTGATCAGCGCGTAGGAGGCATCGGTGTCCTTGGCGCCGACCGGGATGGTCAGCTGATCCATGACGACCAGCCAGTCCTTCCACACCGGCGTATAGGCAGCGCCATTCTTGACCGCCGTCATGGCGCGGCCAGTCCACATGATGATCATGTCGGCCTCGCCGGATTCGGCAAGCTGCTGGGATTCTGCGCCGGTCTTCCAGAAGATGGTGTCGGGGCCGATCGCCTTGATCTTGGCGATGCCCTTGTCGATATCGGCAGGCGTCATGGCGTCGACCTTGCCGCCGTCGGCCAGGATGGCCTGTTCGATCAGGCCGCCGAGCGGGCTGCCACTGCCGTCGATGGCACGGGTGCCGGGGAATTTCGCGGTGTCGAAGAAATCCTTCCAGTCCTTTGGCGGATTGTCCTTGTACGTGTCGTTCTTGTACATCAGGACCATGCCGTAGTTCATCGCCGGCACGCTGCATTCGCCGACCTGTCCGGGCGGGATGTGCGAGATGTCGAGCTTGGTCAGATCGAGTTTCTGGAACAGTTTTCCGCAATGCACGAAGGGCGGAAAATCGTCTGTGTCGACGACATCCCAGGTCACATTGCCTGATTCGACCTGCGCCTGAAGCTTGGCGATTTCGGTCGGTCCGTCGTTCAAAAGCTTGACGCCGCTCTTGTCGACGAATTCCTTGAGCGCGGCAACCTGGCCGTCCTGGTAGATGCCGCCATAGGAGACGAAGGTCAGCGTCTTGCCCTTCAACGAGCCGTCGACCACGGTTCCGGCCGGCGGCGCGTTCTGCGCGTGAGCGGCGGCTGCGAGCAAGGCCAGTGCGGCGGCGCCGACAAATCCGGCCAATCTTGATCTGCTTCCCATTTTCTAACCCTCCGATGGCTCGCTGTTTGATTTTGGCAGGCCGGGCGCGAGCGTTTTCCGGGCTACATATTGATCGAGGTCGACAGCGCCGCTTGTCGGCGGCGCGATGATCCACAGCACCTCGGCCACCGCATCGCCGACATTGATCGTCCGGTGCGGCGTCGAGGTCGAATATTCGATGCTGTCGCCCTCTTCGAGGGTGAAGCTCTCGTCGCCGAGCGTCAGTTGCACGCGTCCGCGCAGCACGAGGAACATCTCGCTCGCGTTGCCATGCGTATAGGGCACGTCGCCGGTGGAGCCGCCGACGGCGAACTCGCCGCAATAGACTTCCATCTCGCGGATCGGCCGGCGCGACAGCAGCGTCTTGCGGTAGCCTTCGCTGGTCGGCAGCGCCGGCCGCTCGGCGCGTGTCAGCACCGCGTGCGGCGACACTTCGCAGTCGTCGAAAAGATCGGCGAGGCTGATGCCGAGCGCATTGGCGATCAGCATCAATGTGCTGGTGTTGGCGCCGGAAAGGCCGCGCTCGAGCTGGCTCAGGAAGCTGGCGGTGGTGCCGATCATGCCGCCGAGCTGGCGCAGCGTCAGGCGCCGCGTGGTGCGATAGGCCTTGATGCGATCGCCCAATACCGTCGAGCGGCGCGCTTCGGCGCTGGTTGCGGCATTGTCATTGAGTGCGTGATCCGCAGCGATTTTCATGGCGATCTCAGGGTTCACTTAACATGCTATTAAGTGAGGCGTCCTGGCAAGTAGATTCGCTTGGTCACCTGAAAATCATCGATGGACCTGCAGAGGGTGCATGATCGGCAGACCGGCAACGCCGGTTCGGCTCGATCACTGGATCATGAAGCGCGAACTGAACGGCAGGCTTGCCGCGCCGACGGCCTTCGGGCTGATGCTGACCCGCGCGGGCAGCGCTTCGATGCCGGGGAATTCCCGGCCGATGTCGTCGCACAAGGCCTCGGCGATCTTTTGCGGCGCATAGCTGGACAGGACGACCGAACTGAACTCGACAAACTGGGTCAGCGCGGAGATCGACGCTTTCAGGCGGTCGGAACACTCGCCCAGCCATGCGCTGTAGGCCTCGCCCAGGTCAGGCCACTCAGGGCTGCTGCTCCAGATGATTTCGGACGGGCGCCCGCGCATGGCCAGTTCGCTCTCCAGGCGCATCAGGCCATGATCGAAGCTGGCGCTGGAGTTTCCCTTGTAGATCTGGTGGTTGAGGATGAGCCTGCTCTGCAGCCGTGCTCCCAGATAGAAGAACAGATAGTCGTTGAGCGGCTTTGCGACGCCGAACATGCTCTCGCCGCCAGCTGCCGCGGTGATGTCGTTCTGCACGAAAACCGGCAGCTTGATCTGTTCCTCGATCTCCCCCTGCAAGGCTTTCAGCGAGGTGCTCGATCCGTTGCGGGTTGCAGCCATCGTGTCGACATCGTCGGGAACGGCCAGGCCGATGCCGGCAACCCGGCTGCGCGCCTCGACCGGCAGGCTGGTCATGGCTTGCCTGATCGCGCCGAACAGATCGCCGCTTTGCGGAAAGGGATTGGCTTCATCCGCCGGCAATTGCGTGTGGAAGCGCACGGTGCCGATGAAATCGATGAGTGCGATGTCGATCCGGCGTCGGCTGAAGCCGACGCCAACCGCATAGGCGCCCTCCGGGTTGAGCGAAAGCGGGATGGTGGGCGGCCCGACGCGGCCGCGCTGCGCCTCGCCTTGCGAGACCAGGCCTTCCTGCTCGAGCGAGCGGACGATAACCGATGCCGTCTGCGCCGAGAGGCCGGTTTTTTCGCCGATTTCCATCCGCGAAATGCCTTCGTTCTGAAGCAGCAGCGACAGCACCAGCCGCTCATTGTAGCTGCGGACGCTCAACGCATTCAGCCCGCTCGCGCGATCGGCGATGCGCAATGGATTGGGTGGTGCGAACCTCATGTCAGGCAAGGGTCGCCCCGTCGGTTGGAGCTCGTTGCCCGGTGGCTTTAGTGTTGCTCATGTCGAGCGGCTCCAGCCGATGGCATCGACCGCGCGGGCAAGTGCGGTGCCCAGCAATCTGTGCGCCTCGGCATCGATGTGAAAGCCGTCCGCTTCGCTGCACGACACCACCGAGCCGGCATCGAAAAAGTGGAGTTCGAGCGAGTCCGCCAGAACCTCGAACTCGAGCGCGAGCAGGCGCGATTTCTCCGGCGCACCGGCGAAGATGGACTTCCATTCCTTGACGTCGTCCTGCATCGGCGGCGGCGCCACGATCATGATCTCGGGCGTCGAGCCGCCTGGCCCAGGCGCCAGCTCCTTGATGTCATAGACGAGGCAGCCGATCCCCATCGCCACTTCCGACGGCGGCTTGTTGAAGCGGATCTTCAGGTCGTTGGTGCCGAGCATGATGATGACGAGGTCGAGCGTCGCATGGCTCTGCAGGCAGGGGCGAAGATAGGTTCTGCCGTTTTTGTGGGCGCCCTCGATCGGGTCGTCGTGGACGGTGGTGCGGCCGCTCAATCCTTCCTCGATGACATACCAGTCGGGGCCTAGCTGAGAACGCAATATTCCCGGCCAGCGTTCACCCGGCCCATAGCGCTCGAGCGGCCCCCTGCCGGGGATCTGGCCGTGCGTGTTGGAGTCGCCGTAGCACAAGACTGATCGCATGTTTTTCCCGCCGGGACTGACAGCGCGCCGAAGCCGGCGAGCGCCATTCATGATGGATAGCGGAGCGGTGAAAGGCAAGCAAGGGAATAGTCATTCAACATGACTAACTATTGACAGGGCGAATCCGCTGTGCTTCTAAAGTGCCGGAGGAGTTCTCAACCGTCACCATCGTCCAGCCCGGGTTGGGCCTCGACACGCATGTGTTCGGGGACGGGAGAATCGCGTGCATCGGTCGGTTTGCGACGACGAGCATGCATCGGGAGAGCGTCTCGCGGCAGTACACATTCGTACGGCCGGCCATACGAATTCGTAGGCCGGGACAACCACAAGGAGGAGAGTTGAATGTTAGGATTGCTGAAAACCGTCGGCCTGGGGATGCTAGTTGCGTCCACGCTTGCCGTGACGTCCCTGGCGCATGCGGAAGACATCAAGCTGATGGACGGCGTCGCGCCGCGCCCCGACGACACGCGCATGACCGCGGCCGGTGCGTTCAAGAAGGACCCGCCCTGGGTCATCGGAATGAGCGACTTCGGCGTCAACGCAAACACGTGGACGGTACAGGTGGCGCATGAGGCGGAGAATGCCGCGGCCAAGGACAAGCGCATCTCGAAATTCATCCTGCTCGATGCCGGCTTCGACCAGAAGAAGCAGGTGGCGGATATCGAGGACCTGATTGCGCAGCATGTCGACGCGATCATCGTGCAGCCGGTGACCAGCACATCGGCGAATGCCAGCATCGCCAAGGCGGTCGCCGCCGGCATTCCCGTCATTCTCCACACCGGTCGCATCGATTCCGACGCCTACACCACCGAAATCCAAGGCGGCGCCGAGCATTTCGGCAAGGTGATGGGCGACTGGCTGGTCAAGACCGTCGGCGACAACGGCAAGATCTGGGTCCTGCGTGGCCTGGCCGGACATCCGGAAGACACCAACCGCTACAACGGACTCCTGGAGTCGCTCAAGGGCACGCATGTGCAGATCATCGCCGAGGAGCATGGTGACTGGCAGTACGACAAGGCCAAGAAGCTGTGCGAGACGCTTTATCTGAACAACCCACAGGTTGACGGCATCTGGTCGTCCGGCGCTGACATGACGCGCGCCTGCGTCGATGTCTTCAAGCAGTTCGGCACGCCCGTTCCGCCGATTTCGGGCGAGGGCAACAATGGCTATTTCGGCCAGTGGATCACGGACGGGTTCAAGTCGATCTCGCCGGAATACAGCCCCGCCCAAGGTGCGGCCGGCGTGCGCGCCGCTGTTGCCCTTCTGGAAGGCAAGCAGCTCTACAAACGCTATGTCTATAATCCCGACGGATGGGACCAGGACAAGGCCAAAAAATACTATCGCGACGACCTGACCGCCAATGTCTGGTGGCCGAGCGAACTGCCCGAGGACAAGCTCAAGGAATATTACGGCAAGAAGTGACGGCGCCGTGGCTGGCGGGGAGTGGACAAGCATTCCCCGCAGGCCGTTCCATGTGTTGAATTTGGTTCGTTCGAGGGTTTCGTGACCAATCTTATCGAGATGTCCCACATTTCGAAGGCATTCGGAGGGAGCAAGGCGCTCCATTCCGTTTCCCTCGATCTCAAGGCGGGCAGCGTCCACGCCCTGATGGGCGAGAACGGCGCCGGCAAATCGACGTTGATGAAGATCCTGGCGGGCGTGCATCAGCCCGATTCCGGCGAGATCTTCATGAACGGGGAGAAGCTCGATCTGAAATCGCCGCGCGCCGCACTCGATGCCGGCATTTCGACCGTTTTCCAGGAGCATTCGCTGCTGCCCAATCTGTCGATCGCCGAAAACATGTTTCTGGGCCGGGAGCCGACGACCCGGTTCGGCTCGATCGATTATCGGGCGATGAAAAGCCAGACCGCCAAGGCGCTTGGCGAACTCGGCCTCACGCTCGACCCGTCGCAACTCGTTTCCAACCTGACCATAGCCGAGCGGCAATTCGTCGAGATCGCGCATTGCATCCAGGCGGACGCCAGCGTGCTTATCCTCGACGAGCCGACGGCTGCTCTCAACGCGGCCGATGTCGATGTGCTCAACCGCAACATCCGCCGGCTGCGCGATAAGGGAAAAGCCATCGTCTACATCTCGCATCGCATGGAGGAGATCTTCGAGCTGTGCGACACGGTGACGGTGCTGAAGGACGGCGCACTGGTCGGCACCAGGATGGTGTCCGAGATCACCACCGACGACCTCATCGCCATGATGGTCGGACGCGAACTCCAGGACCTTTTTCCCGATCGCACGGGCGATAAGGGTGATGAGATCCTGCGAGTCGAGAACCTCAGAATCACCGACACATCGCGGCCGCTGTCGCTGTCTTTGCACAAGGGTGAGATCGTAGCCCTGGCCGGACTGGAGGGGCAGGGCCAGCAGCGCTTCCTGAGATCGCTGATCGGCCGCTATCATCCCTCCGCCGGGACGATTTCCGTCAACGGCAAAGCGCTGAAAATGCCGCTCCCGGCATCATCAGGCGTTCGCCATTTGCAGCAGCTGAGGGTCGGCTTCGTTCCCGAGGACCGCAAGGAGGAGGGGCTCTTCCTCGCTTTGCCGATCGCCCACAACATCGCCATCGGATTGCATTCGAGGCGATTCGAACTCGCGCCGGCGCAGCCGTATCGAAACGTCATCGCCCGCATGATGGAGGTCATGAACATAAAGGCGGCAGGGCCGTCCGCGCCGGTCGGCTCCCTGTCGGGCGGCAACCAGCAAAAGGTTCTCCTCGGCCGCTACCTGGCCGCCGATCTCGATCTTCTGCTGGTCGAGGAGCCGACCCGCGGCGTCGACATCGGCGCCAAGTCCGAGATCTACCACCTGCTGCGCGACTTTACCGCCAAGGGCGGCGCCGTGCTGGTGCTGTCGCGCGAGACGATCGAGTTGATCGGGCTCTGCGATCGCATCTACGTCGTCCACGACGACACCATCGTTGCCGAAATGCCGGCGGCGCAGGCGACGGAACACAAGATCCTCGACGCGGCCCTGACGGGCGGCTCCGCGCGCCAGCACTAGGGGGGCTGCCATGGTTCGCTCGCTGTTCAACATCCTGAGTGGCCGGAACACGCGGCAAGGCCTGTGGGGCCTGCCACTGCTGGTCGCCTTGTTCATTTCGCTGTGGCTGACCGTCGAGACGACACAATTTGCCACGGCCGAAAACCTCTTCAACCTGGTGGCCCAGGCAATGCCGCTGATCATCGCGGCCATCGGACAGTTGGTGGTCGTGCTCATCGGCGGGCTCGATCTGTCGGTCGGCTCCGTCATCAGCTTCACCACGGCGGTGCTGGCGCTCGATCAGCCGGCTGTCGTGCTGATCCCGGCGGTCTTCGTGCTGGCGGCACTCATCGGGCTGATCAACGGCCTGGCGATCACCCGTTTCAACGTCCATCCGATCATCGCGACGCTGTCGACGCAGTACATCGTGCTCGGCATCACGCGCATCCTGCGTCCTGTGTCCGGCGGTACGGTGCCGGAGATCGTCATCGATGCCGTCTCAGGCAGTTTCCTCGGCGTTCCCTATCCGGTTTTCTGGGGCATCGTCGTGATCCTGGCAGCGTGGAAACTGCTCTACGGATCGCGATACGGGCTGCATCTGTTTGCGATTGGCGGCGGCATTGCTTCGGGCGCTGAAAGTGCTGCCCGCAATTTCGGCGTCTCCGACCGTCGCAACATCATCCTCGCCTATGTGGTCTGTTCCTGTTTCGCGGCCGTTGCCGGTGTCTTCCTGGCCGGGCGCATCGTGTCGGGCGATCCGAATGTCGGGCTGCTTTTCGAACTCGACACCGTCACCGCCGTCGCCCTTGGAGGCACCCAGCTCTCCGGCAGCATAGGCAGCCTGCACGGCACGGTGATCGGCGCGCTGGTCATGGCGCTGCTGGCCAATGGCATGAACCTCGCCAACGTCTCCCCCTTTGTCCAGACCGCGATCAAGGGCGGCATCCTGCTGGCGGTGGTCGGGCTGCAATCCCGCAAGAAGATGGGGCTCTAAAAGATGGCTGCCGTTCTCGCAAATCCGATCGCCCGGCGCCTGCTGCGCATACCGCCGTCCTATTTTGTCTTTCTCGTGCTGCTGGCGACGCTGTGGATCGCGCGACCGAACATGCTCAACCTCAACATCATGGGTATCTTCGTCAGGCAGATCGTCCCGCTCGGCATCCTGGTGCTGGGGCAGCTCGTCGTCATGCGGGTGAAGTCGATCGACCTCTCCGGCGGCGGCATCATCCTGCTCATCAACTATTTCATCTCGTCGGGCACTTTCCCCGGCGCGTCGATGCCTTTCTTCGTCGTGCTGGCGCTCGCCACCGGCCTCGTCATCGGCCTGTTCAACGGCTTCATGATAGGGAGCCGGCGGGTGTCGGCTGTCATCGTCACGCTGGCGGTCAGCATCATCCTGGTAGGGCTGGTGCAGTTCCTGTCGAGCGGCAATCCGCCCGGCGATGTGCCGAAGCTGTTCAACGACCTCTACAACACGAAATTCCTGTCGGTTCCGACGCCGGTGCTGTTCTGGGTCCTGCTGACCGCTTCGGTGTGGCTGCTTCTGTCGCGGACCGTCTTTGGCCGCTACGTCGCCTCGGTCGGGGAGAATGCCGAAGCCGCGCATTTTTCCGGCGTGCCGGTCCAGCGCACGGTCATCCTGGCGCATACGCTCGCCGGCCTGATCGCGGCGATCGCGGCCCTGGTGCAGACCGGTTCGATCGCCGTCGGCAGCGTCCGTGTCGGCCTCGACCTGCCGATCCTGGCGGTCGCGGCAACGATCCTCGGCGGCGTCGTCTTCGGTCGTGGCGACGGCGGCGTCTGGGGGCCCTTCTTCGGGGCGCTGTGCTTTGCGCTGCTGTTCGTGGTGATGACGGTGCTCGGCATCGACGAGCCCGGCAAGCTCATCGCGCAGGGCGTCATCATCCTCGGCGCGGCGATCTTCTACGGAGTGCGCGTGCGAAACCCCTGACTTAAGACGGCGAAAAGCAAGTGCGCCGGCGTTCAGACAATTGCAAACAGATGGAGAAACATGGATGTCACCGCCAAAAAACATCATGTGCTACGGCGACTCGCTGACCTGGGGCTGGGTTCCGGTCAAGGAGGGGTCGCCGACCTACCGCTACCCCTATGACCAGCGCTGGACCGGTGTGATGTCGGCGGCGCTGGGGGCGGGCTACCATATCATCGAAGAAGGCCTGAGCGCGCGCACCACCTGTCTCGACGACCCCAACGATCCGCGCCTGAACGGGGCCAATTATCTGCCCTCGGCCATCGCCAGCCATCTGCCGCTGGACCTGGTCATTGTCATGCTCGGCACCAACGACACCAAGTCTTATTTCCGCCGGACGCCTTATGAGATCGCCAATGGAATGGCGAAACTGGTCGGGCAGATCCTGACCAGTGCCGGCGGCATCGGCACGCCTTATCCGGCGCCGAAGGCGCTGGTCATTGCGCCGCCGCCGCTGACCCCGATGCCCGATCCGTGGTTCGAGGGCATGTTCGGCGGCGGGCACGAAAAATCCAGGGATCTGGCCAGGCAGTACAAGGCGATGGCGGATTTCATGAAGATCGACTTCCTCAATGCCGGCGATTACCTCACCACGGACGGTGTCGACGGAATTCATTTCACCGCCGCAAACAACGCCGATCTGGGACGCGCGGTGGCCGGCAAGGTCAAGTCGATCCTCGAGCCGGGCCAGGTCAGCACCGCCGCTTGAAGCCGCCACGCCCGTCGGCTTGCGGCACACAGGCCCACGGCGCAGGTGTATCGCAGGTTCCTCCGGCGATGCACATCGATGCGGGGCCGAACGATGCGTTTGGCCCCGTATTGATATGGCGCCCTGCGCCGGCAGATGTGCGTCGATCTAGGGGCTTGGCCTCGGAGCTACGTCATCGGCGGACGCTTTGGTTTGGCGGTCGAAAACGACCGCCAGACCGTTCTTCACGGCAAGCGAGGCGACCATGTCGTCGAGTTCGCGGTCGGGAATGACGGGTTTGAGGACCTGCCGGATGGCCCGATAGGCCTGCTCGGTCGACACATAGCCGTATCGTTTTTTGCGCGCTTCCACATATTGCTCGATGAGAATGCCCAATCGGCGGGCGGCGATGTCATCTGGTTGCTGCAAGGGAGCCTCCTCAAGCGTCGATCGTTTGCAGACCCCAGAGATGTAAAAACCCACGCCGCGAAAGTTAAGGCCTGCTGTCGGCCTGAAGCTCAAAAAAATCTGCTGCCTCATTCGACGAATTGCGCCGCAGCGTGACATCGTGCCCGAACTGGTACCTCGCTGCCGCAAGGAGCAGGTCAATTTGGCTGGTCCGTTCCGAATCCCGATCAAAGCGTGTATTCACAACAGCTCCGACAGAACGGCCATGAAGTGGTCGTTCTCCGCAGCCGAGCCGATGCTGACGCGCACATAGGTGTCAAAACCCTGCTGCTTCCACGGCTTGACGATGACGCCTTGCCGCAACAGGCTTTCGACGAACACGGAAGCATCTCGCCGGCAGTTGAAGAACAGGAAGTTGCCCCTGGAGGCGGCGACGTCGAGGCCCTTGCTCGCCAGAAAAGTCTCGACGCGTTTTCTCTCCGCCCTGGCCAGCGCGACGACCCTGGCGAGGTGTTCGTCGTCGGCCAGCGCCGCGAGTGCGGCGGCTTGGGCCATGCCGTTGGCGTTGAAAGGCGTGCGGACGCGGTCGAGCAGCGCGCGCAGCTCCGGGTCACCGACGATGCCGAAGCCGATCCGCAATCCGGCCAGACCGAACGCCTTGGAAAAGGTCCGCAGCACGATCCAGGGCCGGTCCAGCTTTTCGAGATAGGGCAGGGACGACGCATAGTCGTCGCCCTCGGCATATTCGGCATAGGCTTCGTCGATGACGATCAGCGTCTCGTCGCTCGTCGCATCCAGAACCCTCGACAGATCGCCGCCGGAGAGCCAGCTGCCGACCGGGTTCATCGGGTTCGAGAACAGCAGCATGCGCGGCCGCTCGCGCGCCGCCTCGACCAGCGCATCGACATTAATGGTCAGATCGTCGTTGACGACAACGCGCTTGACGGTAGCGCCCATCAACGTCGCGTAGTCCTCATGCAGCGGAAACGACGGATAGAGCGTGACGACCGCGTCGCCCGGCCGCAACACGGCACGGCTGATGACGGAGAGAAGGTCTTCGGAACCGTTGCCGAGGATAATCTGGTCCTCGGTGACGGCATATTTGTCGCCGATCGCCTGGCGCAGCTTGCGCCCGGCAGGGTCCGGATAGAGGCGGAACATCTCGGAGCCGGCATGCATCGTCGTGGCGAGGGTCGGGCTGGGCCCGAGCGGGTTTTCGTTCGAGCACAGTTTGGCGATTCTGGCCGGTGCGTATCGCTCCATGACCTCGTCAATTGTCAGCCCGGAATTGTAGGGCGACAGGCGGTTGACTTCGGTACGGACCATATCCGAGGCTTTCGACAAGGGCGGGCTCCTCTGCGGTGGATTTCGTCATCCGTACCGTAGCCCAAACAGTTTGTATATGCTTGTATATGCAACTTGATCTGATAGTCTCGACGCTGAAGCGGAAACCGACACCGATCAGGAGGATCACATGCGCAACGCTTCTCTCTTCGATCTCTCCGGCAGGAAGGCGCTTGTCACCGGTGCAAGCCGGGGCATCGGGCGCAGCATCGCCGAGGCGCTGAGTGCTGCCGGCGCAGACGTCGCGGTCACGGCGCGCAGCCTGGCCTCGCTGGAGGCCACCACGGCAGCCATCCGCGCCGCCGGCGGAGTGGCGCACGCCATCGCTCTCGACGTCACCGATGTCGGCCGCTGCCGGGCAGCAACCGCAGAGGCTGCCAGCCTGCTTGGCGGTCTCGACATTCTCGTCAACAATGCCGGCGTGGAGGAGGTGCGGCCCTCGCTCGATGTCGACGAGGCGCTGTGGGACAGGATCGTCGACACGAATCTCAAGGGAGCGTTCTTCTGCGCCCAGGCCGCCGCGCGGCAGATGCGCGACGCCGGACGCCCTGGTGCCATCATCAATCTGTGCTCGCTGACATCCGAAGTCGGAATCCCCACCGCGGTGCCGTATGGCTCGTCGAAGTCGGGCCTGCTCGGCATGACCCGCGCCCTTGCGGCGGAGTGGGCGGAGCTTGGCATAAGGGTCAACGCCATCGCGCCGGGCTATTTCAGGACGGCGATGACCGACGTTTTTTACAGCGACGAGGCATGGCAGCACTCCATGCTGGCCAAGATCCCGCAGCGGCGTTTCGGTGATCTCCACGACTTGCACGGCATCGCCGTGTTCCTCGCTTCGGATGCGGCTGCCTACATAACCGGCCAGTCCATTCCGGTCGATGGCGGCTTTCTCGCCTCGATCTGATGAGGCAGGTTTGCCTCCGCAGTTTCGACGGGAAGGATGATGGAAAAATTGCTGGCGACCATCATACATACATGTATATACTTTTGCCTGAGTGAAGCCTCTCGACGGCTTTGATCCTTGCCCCGGTCGGCTTGTCGACCCGCAGAACTATGGCCATCCACGGGCCAACCGTCATTGCGTTCCAAGAGTTCCAGGAGACGAGCAATCATGTCCGACATCAGCTTCCACGATCTGTCATCCATCGATGCCGACCAGCGCGCCAGTCTGCTGAAGCGCGCCGAGGCCGATCTGACGGTCTTCGTTGAGAAGGTCCGGCCGATCATCCAGGCCGTCAAGGACGAAGGCGACGCCGCCTTGATCCGCTTCGCCGGGGAACTCGACAAGGCCAATGTCGCCGAGGGCGAACTGCAGGTGTCGGAAGCCGAGTTCGATGCGGCGTTCGACAAGGTGGAAAGGGACGTCGTCGAGAGCATCCAGTTCGGCATCGACAACATCAGGCGCTTCCATGAGGAGCAGAAGCCGGAGACGATGTGGCTCAAGGAAGTCCGGCCGGGCGCCTATGCCGGGGACAGGTACACGCCCATCGCATCCGTTGCGCTCTACGTGCCGCGCGGCAAGGGCGCTTTCCCGTCGGTGACGATGATGACGTCGGTGCCGGCGGTGATTGCCGGCGTGCCGCAGATTGCCATCGTGACGCCGCCGACATCGGATGGTTCGGTGGACGCGGCAACGCTCGTCGCCGCGCGTCTCGCCGGCGTGGGCACGGTCTACAAATGCGGCGGCGCCCAGGCAGTTGCCGCCGTCGCTTACGGCACCGAGACGGTGAAGCCCGCACTCAAGATCGTCGGTCCCGGCAGCCCGTGGGTGGTGGCGGCCAAGAGCGTGCTGTCATCGGTCATCAACACAGGCCTTCCGGCGGGCCCGTCGGAAGCGATTATCTTTGCCGATGACAGCGTCGACGGCGGGCTTGCCGCGCTCGACCTGTTGATCGAAGCCGAGCACGGGCCAGATTCCTCGGCCTATCTGGTGACGCACAGCCGCAAGATCGCAGAAGCAGCACTCGCCGCACTTCCCGAGCATTGGTCGCGGATGACCGAGCAGCGTGTGGAGTTTTCGCGCGCGGTGCTGACCGGCAAGCGCGGCGGCATCGTGCTGACCGCATCGCTGGAAGACAGCTACCGCTTCATCAACGACTATGCGCCCGAACATCTCGAGATCCTGTCGACGGAGCCGTTCGCCCATCTCGGACGCATCACCGAGGCGGCCGAAATCCTCATGGGACCGCATACGCCGGTGACCCTTGCCAACTTCGTCCTTGGACCCAATGCAGTGCTGCCGACCAGCCGGTGGGCGCGGACCTACGGCCCGCTTTCGGTGACGGATTTCGTCAAGCGCTCGTCGGTCGGCTATGTCACCTCGGCGGCCTATCCGGAACTCGCTCTGCATGCCCGCAGGCTTGCCCGCTATGAGGGCTTCAGTTCGCACGAGAACGCGGTCTCGGAAATCCGCGACCGCTATCTCGCCGGCTGAGCGGAAACGATCGCGATGAGGGCTGCTCGACTTTATCAACCTGGTGACCTGCGTGTCGAGGACATCGCTCCGCCAGGCGCGCCGGATCCGGGCTGGGTGAAGCTGAGGGTCGATGCCGCCGGCATCTGTGGTTCTGATCTGCACAATTTCCGCACGGGGCAATGGATAAGCCGGTCGCCGTCGACGGCCGGCCATGAACTGGCCGGCACGGTGACCGCCATCGGCGCAGGCGTTGATAGCGTCGCCGTCGGTGACAGGGTGGTTGCCGATTCACGGTTCTGGTGCGGAGACTGCGCGCAATGTCATGCCGGCAGGCGGCATCTCTGTGCGTCGCTGGGCTTTGTGGGGGAGATCTGCGACGGTGGGTTTGCCGAACAGGCGGTGCTGCCCGCACGGCTCTTGCATATCATCGATGCCGGGCTCGACGAGCGGGTCGCGGCGATGGCCGAGCCGCTGGCGGTGGCGTTGCATGCGGTGCGGCGGCTGCCGAAAACGGCAGGCGCGGTGCTGGTCGTCGGCTGCGGGCCCATCGGCGGTCTTGCCGCGCTGCTGCTGTCGCGGACCTTCGCCGGCATCGTGCTCGTCGCCGACCGCAACCAGAGCCGCTGCGCCCGGGTGGCGCGGGTGACGGGTGCCACGATGGTCGATCTGAACCGGGATGCCGTTGCCGCCGCAACCGCCAATGCCCCGCTGCTCGCGGCCATTGAGGCGACCGGCAGCGTCGCGGCGCTCAACCAGTTGCTTGGCGTTCTCGATCCCGGCGGCACGATCGCCATGGTGGGCATCTTTCACGGCCGCCTCAACATTGATCCCAATACGCTGGTCGAACGCGAAATCGGGTTGCTGGGATGCCACGCCTTTGCCGATGAGCTGCCCGAGGCCGTGCGGATGCTAGGTGAGCTCAGCGAACCGCTGTTGGCGCTGATCGACCAGGAGATTGGCCTGGATGACATTCCGGCTGCCTATGAGCGGCTGTTGGCGGGACACAGCGACGGCTTGAAAACAATCATCCGCATGCGGCAACCTGTCGAGCGGTCGTGATTTCCGATGAATCGCCGGAAAGGACTTTGGAAATGGTCACTTTGCCTGACACGGCCAGCCCTCTCTACGAGAAGGTGAAGGACTACATCCTGGCCAACATCGGAACGGGCCGGTGGGGCAAGGATCGCAAGCTGCCGTCCGAGAATGAGTTGGTGGCTTCACTCGGCGTGTCGCGGATGACGGTTCACCGGGCGCTCAGAGAGTTGACCTCGGCCGGGTTCCTGATCCGTCTGCAAGGTGTGGGAACTTTCATCGCGCCACCGCGGCCGCAATCGACACTGATCGAGATCAACAACATCGCAGCCGAGATCGTCGAGCGCGGCAACAGGCATCGTTCCGAAGTCCTCGTCCTCGAAACCATCATGCCGACAAAGGAGCTGGCGCTGTCGTTCGAGTTCGCAAAGCGCGTCCCGATCTATCATTCTGTCGTCGTCAATTTCGAGAATGATTTGCCGGTGCAACTGGAAGAGCGCTTCGTCAATCCGAGCCTCATCCCCGACTATGACAAGCAGGATTTTTCGAAGACGGCGACCTATGACTACCTCATGCAGAAAACCCCGGTGACCGAGGTCGAGCATATCATTTCCGCCATCCCGGCGGATGCCGAGACGGCGCGGCATCTGGGCATCGATGTCGGCGCCTGCTGCCTCTTCCTGCACCGCCGGACATGGACAGGCGCGGTGGTGGCGACGATCAGCAAGCTGACTTATGCCGGCAGCCGCTACTCGCTCGGCAGCCGCTATTCACCTTCAAAAAGCAGCTAACGGAAGCAGGTCGAATGCAAGTCGGAGCGGCCCCGCTGCCAATGTATATACATGTATCGATGAAAACGGTTTCGCCCTCGGCGAACGAACTGGCTGGAAGGAGCGACAGATGACGCCGGCACTGAGCCGCACGGCGCGGATCCGGGCACTCGCGCAGCATGATGTTGCCGAAGCACAAAGCGCGCTGGCGGCATTGCTGGGCGACCTGTTCGCGATGACCCCCCGCAATGTGCGCATCAACTTCGACAAGTACAGCCTCAATTCGTTGAACGGCTTCTTCGAGGACGATGGCAAGGCCTACTTCTTCAAGTTCCATCAGGAGGAGCGGGAAGAGGCGATGACGGGCGAGTATTACCGCGCCGAGATTCTGTCGCGCGCCGGCCTGCCGGTCGACCAACCCGTGCATATGTCTGCCCAACCAGGCGAGCAGATCCTTGTCTATCGCCGCCGCACGGATCCAAGATTTTCGGATGTGCTGTTCGCGCTGGATGGGCAGGACGATGCCTGCAAGCGGCAAGAAGCCGTTCTTGCCGAGCGCGACCTGTCGGCCAGGCTGCTCAAGGTCTATCTCGAGACGCTGCATCCCGTCACTGTCGAGGACGTGGCGGCGGAGCCGATCCACAGGCTGTTTCATGAGCGGCTGATCGATGCCGAGACACGCTTGTCACCAGGCGGAAGGCTGGCCGATTTCTATGTCGGCAAGCCGTTCGTCTTTCCCGGTGCCGAGCTGGATTGGGATCGGTTTTCCCGGCTGAAATTCGTCATCAACGACCAGCAGTACACCGACAGCATCGGTGAGCTTTTCGATGCCGCGGCTGTGCGCTTACGGCCCGACCGCCTTGCCGATGCCGGCGGCGTGGTCGCGCATGGCGACGCCCACAACGCCAATGTCTGGTACACGGCGAAGGCGGGGAGGGCGGAGCTGTCCTTCTTCGATCCCGCCTTTGCCGGCTCGCACATCCCGACGCTGCTGGCCGAGGTGAAGGCGACGTCCACAACATCTTCGCCCACCCGTTCTGGCTCTATGATCCGGCGACCGCGACAGAGGCTTTTCGCGCCCAGGCGCGGCTGGACGGAAATCTGCTCCATGTCGACACGGACTGGGACCTGAGCCTCGTCCGCCGCGACCTGCTGGAGGTCAAGGCGACAGCGCTGTGGCGGCCATTGCTGCTGGAGCTCAAACGGCGCGGCATGCTGCCGGCCGATTGGCGCGCGGTGCTGCGAGCCGGTCTTTTCCTGTCGCCGACGCTGGTTATGAACCTGCGGGCTGGCGCGCGCAGCCACACGCCGGTCTCCTCCCTCATTGCCTTCTCAGTCGCGGTCATGGTCGGCAGCGAACCCGTTGCCGGAGCCGATCGGGTGACAGGTTTCCTCGACCGGATCGATCCGGCCAAGGTGGGAAATTTAGTCTTTCCAACTTGTATATGCATGTATGTATTTTAGCCTTGACATCCGCTCCCGCTGACGCTGAAATATCCTCGCACTTCACCATGAAGTGGCAGGTAAGACGCCGAGGCACAGTGCCGCAAGAGCAGAAACCCGCAGTCTCACCAGACCGGCTACCTCAGCTAGAAAAAGCGGTCTGATCATCAAGGGGAACAAAGATGATGCGTAACCTAACAGGACAGTTTCGCGCGCTCGTGATGGCCGCCGCCATCGGACTCGCCGCCGCCCCGGCAGCCTACGCGGCCGATGCGGCCATTCCCACCACGCCCGAGGCAGGAGCGTTCAAGATCGGCATCGAGCCCTGGCTCGGCTATGGCCAGTGGCATGTCGCCGAGGCCAAGGGTCTGTTCAAGACAAACGGGCTGAGCGACGTCCAGATCGTCAACTTCGCCGAGGACAAGGACATCAATGCAGCACTTGCAAGCGGCCAGCTCGACGCCGCCAACATCGCCACCCACACGGCGATGGGCATGGTTGCGGCCGGCCTGCCGGTGAAGATCGTGCTGCTGCTCGACGTCTCCATGACCGCCGACGCCATCATCGCCGGCAAGGACGTCACCTCCATCGCGGACCTTAAGGGCAAGCAGGTCGCCTTCGAGGAAGGCACGACGAGCGACATCCTGCTCAAATACGCGCTCGCCAGGAACGGCATGTCGATCGACGATGTGAAGCCGGTCCCGATGCCGGCGTCCGATGCCGGCAGCGCCTTGATCGCCGGTCAGGTGCCGGTCGCGGTGACTTATGAACCGTACCTCACCGTCGCCATGGCGCAGAACAAGGACCTCAAGCTTCTGTTCACCGCCGGCGAGGATCCCGGCCTGATCAGCGACGTGCTGGTGGTGCGTGACGAGGTGATCAAGTCGCGGCCCGGCCAGGTGCTGGCCATGATCAAGAGCTGGGACGCAGCGCTCAAGGACTACAATGCTGATACGCCCGGCGGCCGCGCCATCATCGCCAAGGCTGTCGGTTCGGACGTCAAGGACCTCAACACCGCCTTTGACGGCGTGCGCTACTACTCGCTGGCCGAAAACAAGACGGCGCTCACCGGCGACTTCACCACCAAGACCTTCGCCGATGTCGAAGCCGCCGCCAAGAACGCCAAGCTGCTGCAGGCCGATGTGACGCCGGAGCAGATGATCGACCCGTCCTTCGTCAAGGCGGCGGAATGATCAAGGCCGGATCGCGGTGGTGACACAGATGCCCGGGGAGCGACCGGCGCCAGGACCGATCGCGAAACAGGCGAGGCGCCGCCGATCCTCCGGGATCGGCGTGCCCATCGCCAGGTCGCGCTTTCTGATCATCGCGGTGGCCGTGTTCGTTGGGCTGGGCCTTGCCTGGTGGGCGGCGACCGGACTGGGGTTGGTAAAGCCGATCTTCCTGCCTTCGCCGGGCAGCGTCGCGACGCAGATCGCCAAGCTCGCTGCCGACGGCACGTTGTGGCTGGACCTCAAAGCCTCGATGTATCGCATCTCCATCGGCTTCCTCATCGCCTCGGTACTGTCGATACCGATCGGCGTTCTGATTGGCAGTTTCCGTTCTTGGGAAGCGGCCATCGAGCCGCTGGTTGATTTCATCCGCTACATGCCGGTCGTCGCTTTCGTGCCGCTCTCCATTCTTTGGGCCGGCACCGGAGATTCGCAGAAGTTCCTGATCATCTTCATCGGCACCTTCTTCCAGCAGGTCCTTATGATCATGGACAACGTCAAACGGGTTCCCACCGATTTCATCGGCCTTGGGCGCACACTCGGCCTGCCGGATCGCAAGATCCTGACGCGCATCGTCGTCCCCAGCGCCTTGCCGGGTATCTGGGATACGCTGCGCATCAGCCTGGGCTGGGCATGGACCTGGCTGGTGCTGGCCGAACTTGTCGCCGCGACTTCGGGGCTCGGCTATCGCATCACCGTGTCGCAGCGCTATTTCCAGACCAACACGATCATCGGCTACATCCTGCTGCTTGGCCTGCTTGGCCTCATCACCGACCAGGTGATGAAGGCGCTGGAGAAGGTGCTGTTCAAGCAAGAGGGCCGCTCGCAATGAGGTCCAGCCGATGAGTTTCCCCAAATTGCGGATCGCCGGCCTCCGCAAGAGCTTCGGCACGGGCGAACGGCGCACGGAAGTGCTGCGCGATATCAACCTCGATCTTGCCGACAACGAGTTTGTGTCCCTGGTCGGTACGTCGGGCTGCGGCAAGAGCACGCTGCTGTCGATCGTTGCCGGACTGCAGGACTTCGACGCGGGCGATCTCAGCATCGACGGCGCGCCGATCCTGCAGCCGGGTCTCGACCGTGGCGTCGTCTTCCAGTCCTACACGCTGCTTCCCTGGCTGACGGCGCGGCAGAACATCGAGTTTGCCCTCAAGGCCGCCGGCTACGATCGCCCGACCTGCCGCAGGATCGCGCTGGAGCATCTCGAACTCGTCAAGCTGTCCGACAGCGCCGACCGCTACCCGGCCGAACTCTCGGGCGGCATGAAACAGCGCGTCGCCATTGCGCGCGCGCTTTCCTACCGGCCCAAGATGCTGTTGATGGACGAGCCCTTCGGCGCGCTCGATGCCTTGACCCGGCACCAGATGCAGGAACTGCTCACCCAGATCTGGGAGGAACACAGGTTGACCGTCCTGTTTGTCACCCATGATGTGGAGGAGGCCGTCTATCTGTCGGACCGCATCGTCGTCATGGGCATCGGCCCGGGCCGCATCACCCAGACCTTCAACGTCGATATCGAGCGCCCGCGCCGCGAAGAGGTGATGGAAAGCCCTGCATTCATGGATCTGCAGCGCGGCGTGCACAAGGCCATCCGCGAGGGTTCAAAACGCCCCGAAATGGCGTAGGCGCTTGTGGTAGGCCCAATCATGCCGGACGAGGCTAGCACCCGGCGATACGCAAACGACGGCCGGACAGCATGCAAGCCGCCTGTCCGGCCGGAACTCCAACTGCTACGCAGGTATCAGGACGGCGATACGATGCACGCCGACCTCTTTGCTTGTATTCGTCGCCTCGTCGGTCTTGCCCTTGGCGCAGGTGTACATGTCACCCGTCTTGAGCTTGAATTCCTTGTCTGCCTTCTTGATGGTGAACGCGCCTGAAGTGATGGTGCATACCATGTCGTTGTCCATCATCATCGCGGAAGCGTGCGCTCCGGGCTGAAACACCACATCGACGATCGCGATGCTCTTGTAAGCGGCGATGTCGGAGTCGCCGGTGCCGACCTCCACCACCCTTACACCGGGCGCAATCTCCTTGCCTTCCTTCGGGCCGTATTTCTTGACCTTCGCGGATGCCGCCAGGGTGAACAGAGGCGTAATCGCGGCGGCCGTCACACCGAGAGCAATTGCAGACCTGCGATTTATGGTTTTCATTGCATCCTCCCATTGGTTGGTCACGCACGAAGGTGCATGGCCATTGTATATTAGCACAAACTCATGTCCTTGTATGCGAAATGGCGCAAAAGCAGGACACGAGGCCGTGCGAAGGACCGGAACATCATGGCGAGCCAGGTTCGGGCAGGGCAATCCGACATATCGGCAGACATCGCGGTTGCCTTTCAGTCCGTCGCGTAGACGGTGGGCGCCTTGCCGTCCTTGGTGAAGGCGTAGACGATGAACGGGCCGGCCTTCTCGCCACCCATGCCGGGAGCGCCGGTCGGCATGCCGGCTAGCGTGATGCCGGTGATGGCGGGCCGCTCCGTCAGCAGTTTCTTGACGATATCGACCGGCACCAAGCCATCGACGACATAGCCGTCGACCATCAGCGTGTGGCAGCCTTCGAGGTCGGCCGGCACGCCGGCATCGCTGCTGATCTGGGACAGGTTGTTGACCGGCTTGATGTCGACCTTGAAGCCGTTGTGTTCCAGATAGTTGGCATAGGATTCGCAGCAGCTGCATTGCGGGTTCTTGTACATCACCGCGTTGATGGTCGCCGCGACAGCTGGCAGCGGCATGGCGATCGCGACCGCTAAGGCGGCGAGGGAGTAAGTCAGTTTCATCGCAGTTCTCCTTGTTGTCTTGACGTTGTTTGACGAGAAAATCAGGTCACTCGAAACACCGTCATGAGGCCGGCCATCTGGTGGTCGGCGACATGGCAGTGCAGCATCCAGTCGCCTGGATTGTCGGCGACGAAAGCGCATTCGATCGTGTCCTTGGGGGCGAGCAGCACCGTGTCCTGCCATTGCCGGTGCGTCACCGGCGAACCGTTGCGCGCAAGCACCAGCATGCTGAAGCCGTGGATGTGCATCGGGTGCCACCAGGCGGTTTCGTTGCGCATGGTGAGATGACAGGTTGCGCCGCGCGGCAAGGTGAACTGCGGCGCCATGCCGGCGTGGCCGTCACCGGTCATCGACATGCCGTTGATCGCCCAGGCCGCGCCACCCTTCATGCCGGGTGTCGCCATGCCCATCATGCCGCCGACGCCGGCGAGCTTGCCGCCACCCATCATGCCGCCCTGCAGGACGATCTCCTGACGTTCGGCGCTTGCGAGATCGGGTTGCTGCAACGGGTTGCGCGGCAGGCCAAGCGGCGTGTCGAGAGGATGGGTCCGAAGCGGCGATGCGCTGTCATAGGCAAGCGTGGTCAGCGTATAGGCGAGACCGTCATAGAAGTCGTCGATCACCGCGTAACGCTTGCCCGGGTCGCCCTGCGTGTCGATCATGACATCGATGCGCATGGCGGGTGCCAGAACAAGACGGCCGTCATCCGGTTCGTGCGGATCACAGGGCTGGCCGTCGATCGCCACGACGACCGGGCGGTGGCCTTCGAAGCGCAACGCCATGATGCGGGCGAGCGAGGCATTGGCCAGCCGCAGCCTGACGCGTTCGCCCGCCCTTGCGCTCTGGTCGGCCGGCGCCGTGCCGTTGATGGTGACGACGTTGCCGACGCGGCCGGACATCGCCGCGTCCATCGCGCTGCCGAAGCCGAGGGCCATCTGCCCGTCGTCGGCAAGCCGCCAGTCCTGCAGCAACCACAGGAGGTCGCGGTCGACGGCGACAGGTTCGGTCTCCTCGACAACGAGGACGCCGGCCAGCCCGCGGCCGAGCTGCACGAGGCTGTTGGCATGCGGATGGTACCAGAAGGTGCCGGCGTCGGGCGGCGTGAATTCATAGACGCAATCTGTCCCCGGCTTGATCGGCGGCTGTGTCAGGCCGGGCACGCCGTCCATGGCGTTTTGCAGGCGGATGCCATGCCAGTGGACTGTCGTGTCCTCGTTCAATCCGTTCTCGACGACGATACGGGCGGGCTGGCCTTGGCGTAAGCGCAGCACCGGGCCTGGGACCGTCCCATCATAGGTCCAGACAGGCGTAAGCGGACCGCTAGCGCCGGTGAACATGGCCTGGCCCGGCGCCATCCTTATGCGGCGCTCATCGACGGCGGATGCCATCGACGATACGGGGCGCACTACGGTGGCCGCCGCAACGCCCGCCGCCGCGAGGACAAACCTGCGGCGTGAAATGGAATGACTGAAATCGATACTCACTCTCAAGCCCTTTGCGATCTCGATCGACGGCGAGCCTCTCGACGTCGAGTTGCCGTGTGCTCGCCGGCGCAAAGCGCCAGCGGTAATCAAACGCCAGAAGTCAGCCGCGAGGCGGCTGAAACTGCGTCAGACGAGATCGGTGGATTTGGGAGGGAATGGGTCGGGCAAGGAACTTCGCCCATGAAGGAACGGGGTCGGCAGTGCCGACGGCAGCGATGCCCGGGTCAAAGTCATCGCCGCGAACTCGAGCGGCAACACCGCGAGCACCGGTGCGACGCAGGTCGGCGGACAATGCATCGATTTGCCACTGTCGGCGGCGCCCTTGAGGCACGCGCTACAATCGCCATTCATGGCGGTGTCGGCCATCCTGGCCATGCCGGTGCCGGCAGGCATGCCGCTGCCAGTCGTCATCATCATCTTCGCCGACATGACGCTCGCCTGAGCGGCAGACAGGCTGAACCCGGCGGTCAGGAATACCGCGAGCAGCATGACAAGAATATGTTTTGGCGACCGGCGTGCCATCATCCGTCTAGGCTGGCCTCAAAAGATGGCTTTTGCAAGCTGGATTCCAATGCTGCGACAATCCCGGCATCGCATCGCGCCTGCCGCTAAAACCGAACTGCCGCGGGCCTTCGGGCTGCTGTTGAGCCGCTCAAAAACCCTGGCTGTGCCGCCAGCAGGCGATCCGGTGGCCGTGCGCGACCTCGTTAGCGGGCGACTCTGCCTTTCTGCAGTCGGGCAGGACCAGCGGGCAGCGGTCGGCGAAGGAGCATCCCGTGTTCGGGATGCCGGTGGCCTCTGTCTCGACCGAAGCGGAAAGCTTTGGCGCGGCCTCATCGGAAGATGCCGCCAGAAGCAGTGCGGTGTAGGGGTGGTTCGGGCCGCGAAAGATCTGGTCGGATGAGCCTGTCTCGACCAAGCGGCCGCGATAGAGCACGCCAATTCTGTCGGCCATGTAGCGCACCACCCTGAGGTCGTGGCTGATGAACAGATAGGTGGTGTCCTTGTCGCGCTGCAGGTCGTTGAGCAGGTTGAGCACTGTCGCCTGGACCGAGACGTCGAGTGCGGAGGTGGGTTCGTCGAGCACGACGACCTTCGGCACGCCGGCGAAGGCGCGCGCGATCGCCGCCCGTTGCCGTTGTCCGCCGGAAAGCGACCGCGATTTCTGCTCGGCCGTGGCGCCGGCGAGGCGGACCGATTGCAGCAGGTCGCTGACGCGCGCTCTCACCTCACTGCCGCGCAGCCCGGCGAGCCGCCGCAACGGGCGGCCAAGGATCCTGCCGATCCGCTGGCGCGGGTTGAGCGTGCGATCCGGCGACTGGAAGACCATCTGCACGTCGCGGCGTTCGGCAAGGTTTCTCTTCTCGACGCGCGGCGCGACCGTTCTGCCGAACAGCTCGACCGATCCGGCGCTGGGCGTCTGCAGGCCGGTGACGATGCGTGCCAGGGTCGACTTGCCGGAACCGGACTCGCCGATCAGCCCGAAGGTTTCGCCTTGGCCGATGTCGAGATCGATGCCGTGCAGCACTGGCTGGCTGCCGAAGGCATGACTGATGCCTTTGCAGGCGATCGCGATCCGGCGTTCTTTTGGCAAGCCGGCGTCTTCGCCTTGGGCTGTGGGGTGCGCTGGCATGCCGTCCGTCTCCGCCAGTCTTCCGTCCCGCTTGGTGTAGTTGAGCGCCGGGATCGAGGCGATGAGCGCCTTTGTGTAGGCATGAGAGGGGTTGTCGAATACATCGCCGACGGCGCCGCTCTCGACCACCGTGCCCTCCTGCATTACCGCCACACGGTCGCAGGAGCAGCGGATCATATGGATGTCGTGGCTGATCAGCAGGATGCTGGTTTTGTGATCCTTGCGAAGGTCATGCAGGATGGCGATGATCTCGGACTGGACGCTGGCATCGAGCGCCGTCGTTGGCTCGTCCAGCACCAGCAGCGACGGATCGAGCGCAATCGCAATGGCGATGTTGGCGCGCTGCTGCATGCCACCGGACAATTCGTGCGGATAGAGATCCAGCACACGCTCCGGATGGCTGACGCGGACCCGTCCGAGCAGTTCCGCGGCACGCTCGCGCGCCTCGTCGGGGCGAACCGGGCGGTGCCGCATGATCGTTTCGGTGATCTGCCGGCCGATCGTCATGCTCGGATTGAGGGCCGCGCCCGGATGCTGGTAGACGGCGGCGATGTGATTTCCCCGGAGCTGGCGCAGCTGCTCGGCGGAGAGGTCGCGGATTTCCCGGCCCTGGAATTCGAGCGCTGACACCGCCATGCGGGCATTCTTCGGCAGATAGCGCAGGATGGCGAGCGCCACCGAGCTTTTCCCAGATCCCGACTCGCCGACCAGGCCGAGCGCTTCGCCTTCGCCTATATGCAGCGACACGCCGCTGACGGCGGGATGCGATCCCTTGTGCCCGTCATAGGCGATGGACAGCTGGTCGACGTTCAGAACCGAGGAGGACATGGGGACTTGAAACCACTTTCTTCGCGGGCTGCGATCGAGGGCAATCGCTTCCGCTTTCGCAACGCATTATCTCTATAAAATTACTCGGATTAAGCCGGAGCGCAATCTACCTTTCTCGGATCAGCAGAGATTGTCGCCGCCTGCCGAAGCAGCGCGACGGTCTCCGGAGCAGATCTGGAAGGAGGCCGGCATGGCTCGAGACCACATGATCCTCAGCGCATTCTTCTTCAACCCGCAGGGCGATCATCGAATGTCGTGGCGCCATCCGCGGGCACCGGGCCGGGAAGTGCTGGACTTCGAGTTCTACCGCGATCTCGTGCAGGCGGCCGAGCGCGCCAGGATCGACACCATCTTCGTCGCCGACCACGTGTCGATCTGGGATTCGGTCAAGAGCGGCGTTGCCCACTATGCCAATGCCCGCCTCGAACCGCTGACGCTGTTGTCGGCGCTAGCCGGCGTGACCAAGCATATCGGCCTGATCACCACGGCGTCGAGCTCCTACAGCGAGCCCTACAATGTGGCGCGCATGTTCGCGTCGCTCGACCATATCAGCAAGGGCAGGGCGTCTTGGAACGTCGTCACCTCGGCTATGGACGAGGAGGCGCGCAATTTCGGCCGCGACGGCAATATCGAACATGCATTCCGCTATGAGCGCGCGGCCGAATTCCTCGATATCGTCAAAGCGCTGTGGGACAGTTGGGAAGACGAGGCGCTGCTGATCGACAAGGCGTCGGGCTATTTCGCCGATCCCGACAAGGTCCACCCCATCGACCATAAGGGCAAGCATTTCAAGGTGCGCGGGCCGCTCAACGTCTCGCGGCCGCCGCAAGGTCATCCGCTGATCGTCCAGGCCGGATCCTCCGAAGACGGCAAGAACTTCGCCACCGCCCAGGCCGATGCGCACTTCGCCATCTACAGCACCAAGGAGGATGGCATCAAATACCGTCAGGATATCAACGAGCGGCTGGCCCGCCACGGCAGGCGGCCGGAGAGCTTCAAGATCCTGCCCGGCATCCTGCCTGTTGTCGCCGCCTCCGAGGCGGAAGGCCGGGAAAAGCAGGAATATCTGCAGACCTTGCTTCCCGATCAGGTCGGCATCGACCTTCTGTCCAGCTGGAGCGGGTTGGACCTGTCGCTGTTCCCGCCGGACGGGCCATTGCCGCCTCTGCCGGACGAGAGCACGTTCAATGGCGGACGCACGTCGCTCAACCGGGTCAAGCAGTGGGCGAAGCAGAATCTCAGCCTGCGCGAGATCGCCCGCAAGCTTGCCAACAGCGGTTCGGTGCCGACCGTCGCCGGCACGCCGGTACAGATCGCCGACCAATTGCAGGACTGGTTCGTTTCGGGTGCCGCCGATGGCTTCAACCTGATGTTCCCGCTGCTGCCCGAGGACTGGGTGAATTTCGCCGAACAGGTGGTTCCGGAGCTGCAGCGGCGCGGCGTATTCCCCCTCGAATACGCGCCGGGAACGTTGCGCGACCGCTTCGGCCTGGCGCGACCAGCCAATCGCTTCGCCGAACAGCGCGACAATGCGCGCGCGGTGTCCTGACGTCAGGCCGGGAGAACGATCATGACCGTTGCACCAAGATTGCAGCCCCGCGAAGCCACCGCGCCGCAGCTCGTCAATGTCCTGCACAGCCCCAAGCGCGTGCGTGTCAAATTCGGCGGCCGCACCATCGCCGACAGCCGCAACGTGCTGGTGTTGCGCTCCAACCATTTCCTGCCGATCTATTTCTTCCCGCCGTCAGCGGTCGACCCGTCGGTGCTGAGACCCTCATTGCATCGCGAACCGCATCCGGTCGGTGGCGAGACAGCCTATTGGGATATTGATACCGGTGACAGGCGCAGCGCCAACGCGGCCTGGGCGTTCGTTTCGCCGCCGGATGAAAACCTGTCGCCGCTGGCTGGCCGCATCGCCTTCACCTGGAAGGCCGTCGACCAGTGGTTCGAGGAGGATGAAGAAGTCTTCGTCCACGCTCGAGACCCGTATGCGCGCATCGATGTGCTGCAGAGCTCCAGCCATGTGCAAATCTGGTTCGACGGCGAGCCAATCGCCGACAGCCACCGTCCGGTTCTGCTGTTCGAGACGCATCTGCCGACGCGTTTCTATCTGCCGGCGGAAGACATCCGGCTGGAGCGGCTGACGGCGTCCGTCACAACGACGCGATGTCCTTACAAGGGCATCGCCTCCTACTGGTCCGGCCTGCTGAGCGACGGAACGGTGCGCCCGGACATCGCCTGGAGCTACCGGGATCCGATAGAGGAAATGCCGAAGATCAAAGGGCTCATCGCCTTCTATCCGCAGGCCGTCGACCGCATCCATCTCGACGGCGAACCCGTCGCATAGCTTTTCAATCTTCATTTCAGAGCAGGGGTTTAACATGACCAAACGCAGAGATATCGACGCAGTTCGCAACCTGTCGGGGGACATCTGGAATGTCGCCGTCGACGAATATCAGGGCGGCTTTCTCAAGCGCCGCGATCTCCTGAAATACGCCGCACTGCTCGGCCTGACCGGCTTTGCCGCCTCGCAGGGGCTTGGAGGCGCACGCGCCGCGACTGCTGCCGGCGGCACGGTTCGCGTCGGGCTCGGCCAACCGACCAAGGCGATCGATCCGGTTTCGGTGACCGATCCGGCCAGCATCGGGGTGATCAGCCAGGTCGGCGAGTATCTGATCCTCGACGATCCGAAGGATGGTCTGCAGCCGAAGCTCGCTCTGTCCTGGGAGGCAAACGAGACGGCCAGTCGCTGGACCTTCAAATTGCGGCCAGGGGTGAAATTCCACGATGGTCGCGCGGTCACCGCTAGGGATGTTGTGGCGAGCTTCGAGCGGCTGGTCGATCCGGCCAGCGGCTCGTCGGCCCTGTCGGCCTACAAGGGCATCCTGTCCAAGGGCGGCGCCAAGCTGGTCGACGACGAAACCGTCGCCTTCGATCTCGACGGCCCAAACAGCAACTTCCCCTTCTATGTCTCCTCAGACGTCTACAATGCCGTGATCCTGCCGGCCGACTATGCCGGCGATTTCGAGAAGAATTTCAACGGCACGGGTCCGTTCAAGCTGGAATCCTTCCGTCCCAAGCAAGGCGCCAGCTTCGTGCGCAATGAGGACTACTGGGGCGACAAGGCGCTGCCCGACCGGGTCGAGATCAAGTTTTTCGACGACGAGCAGGCGCAGGTGCTGGCGCTGCAGGCCGGCCAGCTCGACGTCATCCCGAGCACGACGCGCCTGGAACTCGCGATCGAAGGCAATCCCAACTTCAAGCTGCTCAGCGTGCAGGCAAGCTCGCATGACCAGGTGCATCTCAGAACCGACCAGGCTCCGTTCACCGACAAGCGGGTCCGCCGCGCGCTGGCGCTCACGCTCGATCGCGAGGCGATCGTCAAGGGCCTGCTGAAGGGCCGCGCCATCGTCGGCAACGACACCCCGTTCGCGCCGATCTTCCCATCGGCCGATCCATCGGTGCCGCAGCGCAAGCAAGACATTGCCGAGGCCAAGCGCCTGCTTGGCGAGGCGGGCGTGCCCAACGGCTTCGAGGTGACGCTGACCACCGAACGCGCCTATGACATTCCCGACTATGCGGTGATCATCCAGAACTTCGCCAGGAAGGCCGGCATCGACATCAAGCTCAATGTCCTGCCGCAGGACGCCTATTACGGCTCGGCGACCTTCGGCAGCTCACCATGGCTGGATTCGGTGCTCGGCATCACCGACTACGGCCATCGCGGCACTCCCGACATCTTCCTCAACGCCACGCTGAAGAGTTCGGGAGCCTGGAACGCGGCGCATTTCAACAACCCGGCCTATGATGCGCTGCTGCTCGATTACTCGAAGGCGCGTGATCTGCAGGCACAGCGCCTCGTTGCCGGCAAGATCCAGACCTTGCTGCTCGACGAAACGCCGGCGATCATCAGCTACTTCTCGCAATACAGCCGAATCGTCAGCTCCAAGGTCGAGGGCGTGCGCTTCACGGCGATCTCGCATCTGCTGCTCGACCGCGTTTCCTTCGTCCAGGCATGATCGAGACATGCTGACGGGCCGCACTTTGTCAACGCGTGTGGGCACACTTGTCCTCACGCTGTGGCTGGTCAGCATCCTGGTGTTCTTCGCCGGGCAGGTCCTGCCCGGCGATGTCGGCCGCGTGATGCTCGGTCCGTTTGCCGACGCGCAGGCGGTGGCGGAACTGAACAAGCGGCTCGGCGCCGACCAGCCGATTCTCGTCCAGTACTGGCTATGGTTCAGCAAGGCCGTGACCGGTGACTTCGGCACCTCGTTGTCTATGCGCGGGCCGGTGGCGCCGTTCGTGCTCGAAAGCCTCAAGCGCTCTGCTGCCCTTGCCGGCATTATTCTGATTTTTCTCGTGCCGCTTGGTGTAGGGGCCGGCGTCATCGCGGGTCTCAATGCCGGCCGCCTGATCGACCGGCTGATCGTGATGGCGGGCGTTTCCTTCGGCATCGTGCCTGATTTCGTTTCCGGGCTGATGCTCCTTATCCTCTTCGGCCTGTGGCTGAACTGGTTCCCGATCTCCGGCGTTGCGCCCGATGGCGCGGGCTTCTGGACGCATGGCTATTATCTGATCCTGCCGGCGCTGCCGCTGGTGCTGAACCTTGCCGGCTACATCGCCCGGATGACGCGGGCAGGGGTGATCGAGGCAATGGCCGCCGACTATACGCGCACCGCCGTCCTGAAAGGGCTGGAGCGGCGCGAGATCATCTTTCGGCACGTGCTGCGCAACGCGCTGACGCCGACCATCGCGGTGCTGGCGACGCAGACCGGCTACATGCTTGGCGGGCTGGTGGTGATCGAGGCGCTGTTCGGCATCCAGGGGCTTGGCAATCTGGTTCTGAATGCGGCCAAGGCACGCGATTTCCCGATGCTCGAGGCCGGCGTGCTGGTGATGGCGGCAATCTTCGTGCTGTCGGCGGCGGCCGGCGACCTCGTGCTGGCGCTGCTCGATCCGCGGCAACGCCGCCGGACCTCGCCATGACGGATCTGGCGGAGTTTCCCGCACCACGGCGCGCGGTGGCCGGCTTTCCGGCAGTGCGCAGGATCCGCAGTGTTTTCTCCGGACTGGCCCCGTCGGTCGTGGTCGGATCGCTGCTGCTTCTGTTCTGGGTCGTTTGCGCACTGTTCGGCAACCTCTTCGTTCCCTACGATCCCTATGCCGAGGATTTTCTGGCGATGCTGACGCCGCCCGATGCGCTGCACTGGTTCGGCACCGATCATCTCGGCCGCGACGTGCTGTCCCGCATAGTCGTCGGATCGCGCGATATCCTGCTGGTTGCGCCGCTGGCGACGCTGGCCGGCGTTGCCGCCGGCAGCATCATCGGTCTGGTGCTCGGCTATTTCGACGGCCTGGTCGATGCCATCGGCGCGCGGCTGCTCGATACGCTGATGGCGTTTCCGTTCATTGTTCTCGTCACCATGACGCTGGTGGCGATCGGCCCGTCGAACCTGACCGTCATCCTGGTGATCGGCATCGCCTACGCGCCGCTGGTGGCTCGCACCGTCCGCGCCGCCGTGCGCGAGCAGAAGGAGCGCGACTATGTCAGCGCTGCGCGGCTTGGCGGCGAGGGCCCGCTCGCCATCATGTTTCTGGAGATACTGCCCAACATCAGGGAAACGATCTTGATCGAGCTGGTCACAAGGCTGGGCTACGCGTTCTTTTCGATCGCGACGCTGAGCTTTCTCGGCCTCGGCATCCAGCCGCCATCGGCCGACTGGGGACTGGCCGTCGCCGACGGCTACGGCTTCCTGACCGGCGGCAAATGGTGGGTCGTCGTCTTCAATTCCGCGGCAATCGTCTCATTGGTCATGGCGACCAACCTTATCGCACAAGGCATCGGCGCCTTCGAAAACAGCGATGCATGAGCCTTGATCGGGTGCGTCGAAAAATCTCTTTGGCATTGAAGCCTGACGCGCATCCTTATATCGCATGGCTATGAAGAAAATCGGTTTCCTGTCGTTCGGGCACTGGACGCCCTCGTCGCAATCGCAAGTGCGCTCGGCATCGGACGCGCTTTTGCAATCCATCGACCTCGCCGTCGCCGCCGAACAGCTTGGCGCGGATGGGGCGTATTTCCGCGTGCATCATTTCGCCCGCCAACTCGCTTCGCCGTTCCCGCTGCTGGCCGCCGTTGGCGCCAAGACCAGCCGCATCGAGATTGGCACTGCAGTAATCGACATGCGCTATGAGAATCCGCTCTACATGGCGGAAGATGCCGGTGCCGCCGACATCATCGCCGGCGGCCGCCTGCAGCTTGGCATCAGCCGTGGCTCGCCCGAGCAGGTGATCGATGGCTGGCGCCATTTTGGCTACGCGCCACCGGAAGGCAAAAGCGACGCCGACATGGCGCGGCATCATGCCGAGGTATTCCTCGAGACGCTGCGGGGCGAGGGGTTCGCCCAGCCCAATCCGCGGCCGATGTTCCCCAATCCGCCCGGCCTCTTGCGCCTCGAGCCGCATTCGGAGGGTTTGCGCGAGCGGATCTGGTGGGGTGCGGCTACCAACGCCACGTCGGAATGGGCGGCCAAGCTCGGCATGAACCTGCAGAGCTCGACGCTCAAATTCGACGAGAGCGGCAAGCCGTTCCACATCCAGCAGGCCGAGCAGATCCGCATCTATCGCGAGGCCTGGAAGGCGGCCGGCCACAAGCGCGAGCCGCGCGTCTCGGTCAGCCGCAGCATCTTCGCGCTGGTCGACGATCACGACCGTGCCTATTTCGGCCGCGGCAACGAAAGCCGCGACCAGATCGGCTTCATCGAGGAGAACACCAAGGCGATCTTCGGGCGCAGCTATGCGGCTGAGCCGGATGTGCTGATCAAGGAATTGGCGCAGGACGAGGCGATCGCCGAGGCCGACACGCTGCTGCTCACCGTTCCGAACCAGCTCGGCGTCGACTATAATGCGCATGTCATCGAGGCGATCCTGACCCATGTCGCGCCGGCTCTGGGCTGGCGCTGACGCCGGATCGATCGAAGCGGAGTGCTCCAAGGGAGGTACACCATGCCAAAGAAGGCCTTGATCGCCTGGGGCGGCTGGGAGGGCCATACGCCGGAGCAGAGCGCGAAGATCGTTCGCACCTTGCTTGAGCGAAACGGCTTCGACGTCACGTTGGGCGAGGGCACGGCGATGTTCGCCGATCCGGAGCTGTCGTCATTCGATCTCATCGTGCCCGTCATCACCATGTCGACGATCGAGAAGACCGAACTGCAGAACCTGACGCATGCGGTTCTCGGGGGGAGCGGACTCGGCGGTTTCCACGGGACGATGGGCGACAGTTTCCGCAACGAGCCCGACTATCAGTTCATGACCGGCGGTCAATGGGTCGCGCATCCCGGCAACATCATCGACTATCACGTCGCCATCACCCGGCCGGACGATCCGATCACAAAAGGTATCAGCGATTTCGCCTACCGGTCGGAGCAATATTACATGCATGTCGACCCAAGCAACGAGGTGCTGGCGACCACCACCTTCACCGACGCGCATTTTCCGGGGATAGGCGGCGTCGTCATGCCGGTCGTCTGGAAACGGCGCTATGGGGCGGGGAAGGTTTTCTACAGTTCCCTTGGTCACACGGCGGATGAGTTCGCGGTGCCGGAAATGGCGCTGATGGTGGAGCGGGGTTTGCTTTGGGCGGCGCGGGGGTAGCAGCAGGCACGTTTTCGTGAAAACCTGGGTTGAATTCACAGGGCATCCATGGAGATATCAAATGAGTGATTTCGAGTGGTCCGGATCCGAAAAGAAGCTCGCGCGCCATGCCTTCGATACCGCTCTTGAGGCGGCGCTCGCAAAGACGATGGCCGACTTCAAAAGCAAGGCGAGTGCGGTGACGCAGCCCTCCGAGATGTGGGAGCTCGAAGGCTATTTGCGTGAACAGCGACGGGAAATCGATCGCACGTTCGACTATCGCTATTCGCAGCTTCTCTTCGTGTTCGCGCAGCTTATTCGAGCAGGATATCTCGATGAAAAGCTGCTTGGCGGTCTGTCGCAAGACAAGCGGGATGTCATTCAGCGGGACCTGGCCTATGTCGAGAGTCGCTTTGCAAGTGGATGACGAGGGGAACGGCGCTGCCAGAACTGCGAGAGGTTGGCGATCGTTGATTGACGACACTTTTGCGAACCCCACGCTTCGTCATCCTAGGGCGTAGCAGTCGCGAAGCGACGTGGCGAAGACCCTAGGATCCATGCCGCGACTTCCGTGCGGTGCGACGGTGGAGAACTTTCAGTCGCAATCGCTGCATCTGGAAAGAAAAGTTGACCTCAATTGCTCTGGACCGATGCATTCTTCGGTCACAGTCCTGGCATGGATCCTAGGGTCTGCGCCGCGTCGCTTCGCTCCTTGCTCCGCCCTAGGATGACGAATTCGGGGAGGCTTAAGGCACGAATTGCGCAACCTCACCCAATCCCGCCCGTAACCAGATAGGCGCCGGCGCTGCGCCCATCCTCCAGCCACACCACCGCTGTGACGATCGAACCGTAGGAGCCACGCCAGACGCTGTGGAAGCGCTGATGCTCGGCGGCCGGAATGAGCGCGTGCCCGCTGAAGCGCGCACCGCTTCGCTGCAGCGCGACGGCCTCTCCGTTGACATGTACCTTGAGGCAGGCCGTCCCAGACACCTCATTTGGCAGGTCGAGCGTGATGACGATCTCGTCCTGATCGCCGAAAGGCCGCGTCTCGGCGGCAAGCGTGATGGCGAACGCTGACGCCTTGCTGTCGTCGGCTCGGGCGGGGCGGCCTGAAAACACATCGGCGGCAAGTTCTGGCGTGCGCGGCGGGCGGGTGCGGCGCTGCGTGGAGCGTTCGAAATCGCCGGCCATGCGCAGCAGCCTTTCGTCGTCATAGGCCTTGCCGGCGAAAGTCAGGCCGACCGGCATACCGATATCGGCCATCGTACCCATCGGCACGGTGACGGTGGGGATGCCGAAATGGCGCCAGACCAGATTGCCGTTGGCGACCCAGGTGCCATTGCGCCAGGCAAAGGCGGCGGACGCCTCGTCGATGTCTGCATCGGCCGGCCCGACATCGGCAGCGGCGGGCAGCACCACGGCGTCGATGCCTTGCGCGTCCAGCCAGTCCTCGAAATCGATCCGCCTTGTCGCTTCCAGTCCCTTCAGTCCCTCTTCCAGCGTTGGAATGTCCACGAGGGGCGTGACGCCGGACCGTGCCCGCTCGACATATACCCTCAGGTCGAAGCCGCCTTCGTATCGGTCGGACAGCGTGCCGGGCGGTTGCGGGAAGATCTTTGGGCCATCGACCGAGACGAGATCGGGAAGCGCCGGATCGGCATTGGCGCGCAAAAAATCGTCCCAGCCCCAGATGCAGAGGTCCCAGAGCTCGCGCTCGGCGAACTCTGGGGGCACCAGCCCGCGCTCGACCATGCTGCGCGCGCCGGGACGGTCGCGTTCATAGTTGGAGACGACGGGAAAATCGACCTCGATCACCTCGGCGCCAAGCCGCCTCAGATCGGCCGCCGCCTGCTCCCACAGGGCAAGTACCGAGGCGCGGGTTTCGATCGGCTTGTCGGCCTCGGTGTCGCGGCCGATATACATTCTGGGCACGCCAAGCCGCATGCCTTTCAACGACCCCGCCAGTGTGAGGTCGGTATAGCGCGGCGGCCGCACGTCGGAGCTTTTCGGCAGCTTGACCCAGGGCTGCGCGCGCCAGAAATCGCCGTGCGTCTCGGGGTCGTCGGCGACAATCACGTCGAGCAGTTCGAGCATGTCGGGGACGCTGCGCGTGTGCGGCGCGACGACATCCATGGTCGGGACCAGCGGCCAGTTGCCGCGCACCGAAATGACACCGCGCGACGGCGTATAGGCGACCAGCGCATTGTTGGTGGCCGGCGCGCGGCCGGACGACCAGGTTTCCTCGCCAAGCCCGAAGGCGCAGAAGCTGGCCGCTGTCGCTGTGCCGGAGCCATTGGATGAGCCCGATGCGAAGGCGGCGGTGAGATAGTCGCCATTGTACGGACTTTCGGCGCGGCCATAGACGCCGCGCTGCATGCCGCCATTGGCCATCGGCGGCATGTTGGTCAGCCCGATCAGCACCGCGCCGCCGGCCCGCAGCCGGGCGATGGTGAAGGCGTCCTCATTGGCAATGAGATGCTCGAAGGCCGGCGAGCCGGCGGCGACCGTCAGGCCTGATACCTTGTAGCTGTCCTTGGCGGTGTAGGGGATGCCGTCGAGTGGCCCGAGCACGGTGCCGTTGCGGCGGCGCTGGTCGGAGGCGGCAGCCTCCTCGAACATGCCAGGGTTGAGCAACGGGACGGCATTGAGGCTGATGCCGTGCCGGTCGAAATGCGCGATGCGCCTGAGATACGCCCCGACCAGTTCGACGCTGGTGACGGTGCCGTCATCGAGCGCGCGGCGCAATTGGTCGATCGTCGCTTCGACGAGATGAAAGCCGGCATCGGTCATCACGGGTCCCACATTTCCACGCACCATGGATGAGCGAGGCAGCTGGCTTCGGCAAGAGCCTATCGCGGTCATCTCCGGAACTTTTGTCCGGCTGGCGGTTTTGGATGTATGGTGTGATTCCGGAAATGGCCAGGAGGGTATTGGCGATGACCACGAAATGCGTTGCGATCCTAGCTCTCGCTGTCGCCATGGGCTCAAGCGTTTGCGCCCCGGCTTTCGCTGGCGACCGGTATCACGACCGCCGGGTCCACTCCGAACGCTACGTTCCCGCCGAAGGCGATCTCATCGACATCCTGTTCGGCGGCCCGCGCTACTACGATCAGCAGTTGGTCACGACAGCAGCCGGCGCGTGCTCCTATCATCGCGTCGGACCCGACGCGAATGCGTTGAACAAGATCAACGATCATCACTGTGGGAAGTAGGCGGCAGGCAGCGCCTCAGCGCCCGCCACTCTCCTTCATCCGCTCGATGATCTCGGCCATCAGCGCCAGGTCGCGGCGGGAATCGGCGAGGTCGGTCAGCGGCTTTGTGCCTTCGGTGATGTGGCGGTGGAAAGTCTCGAGTTCTTTCGAGAAAGCATCGCCGTAGAGAGGCCCGAGGGTTTTCGTCACCGGGCCGAACGGGCCGGCATCGGTGACCTCCAGCCGCGTCGGCAGGCTGCGGATGTAGGGCGTGTCGTAGATGATGCGCACCCGCCTGTTGTTCGAGCGCACCTCGATCATGGCGTCGAATAAGCCGAGATCGTCGACCACCGCGTCGTAGAGACAGGCGAAATGGCCGTAGTCGAAGGTGACTGATGTGTTGGCGCCGCCGTTGGTGCGGTGCGCGGCCAGCACGCGCGTCGGCTCGCCGATCAGCCCACGCATCGCCGAAATGTGGTGCGAGGAAAGTGCCGTCAGCCCGCGATAGGCGCGCACCAGATCGGCCGGCGCGTCGGCGCCCACCACCTCGCGGATCAGCGCGTCGCGTTCGCTTGCGCCACGCGCCAGCAGGGCAGGGTCGATGTCCTGGGGGTAAAGGACGTTCTGGCTCTTCTTGAGGAAATGCCGGCCCTCCGAGATCAGGTCGAAGATGCGGACATGGGTGATGTCGGCGAAGGCGGGCAGCTCGTCCCTGGCGGCCAGATAGGCGGGCGCATAGCGGCGCATATAGCCGACGAACAGGGTCTTGTCGTAGCCCGGCATCAGCGCCAGCAGATCGTCGATTTCGCGCACCGTGAGGCAAGCGGGCTTTTCCAGCAGGATATGTTTGTTGGCAGCAATCGCCGCCCGCACGAAGCGGCTGTGGGTATCGTCGGATGACAGCACGAACACAGCGTCGATGTCGGGCGAATTAATCAGCGCCTCGGCCGTGTCGAAGGCCTTTGCCGTCGCAAATTCGGAGGTGACGAGTGACACCAGGCTGGGCGACACGTCGTACACGCCCGCGATCACCCAGCGGTCGCGCTGATCGCCCAGCACAGGCAGATGGATCGACTGCGCGACCTCTCCAAGACCTATCAGTCCGACACGAATTGGTGCCACAGGCGAACTCCCTTTGATTTCAAGTCTGATGCTGCAGGACTATGCCGCGCCGGTTACCAGCGCGACGAGCTCATTTCCGGACGTTTCGGAAGCGCGCACGGTCGCCGCCATCTTTCCCGCCCGCATCACCCAGATCTGGTCGGACAGGCGGCGGACCTGATCGAAATTGTGGCTGACCAGGATGACGCTGACGGATTGCTCGCGCAGGCGCCGGATCAGCGCCTCGACATTGGCCGTCTCCTGCACGCCGAGCGCCGCCGTCGGTTCGTCCATCACCACCAGCTTGGCGCCGGAGCCGACAGCGCGGCAGATCGAGATCGCCTGCCGCTGGCCGCCCGACAGACGCCGCACACGCTGGTTGATCGACGGCACGTTGATCGACAGCCGCGACAGCATTAAGCGGGCCTCGCGCTTCATCGCCTTGCGGTCGAGGAAAGCGAACGGGCCGATGCGGCGCACGATCTCGCGGTTGAGGAACAGGTTCTGCGCGACCGTCAGTTCGTCGATCAGCGCCAGGTTCTGGTGCACGGTCTCGATGCCGGCCTTGCGTGCCTCGTCGGGATTGGCGAAGGGCCGCGCCCGTCCGTCGAAGAACAAATTGCCGGTGTCCGGCTGATGCACGCCGACCAGGCTGCGGATCAGCGTCGACTTGCCGGCGCCATTGTCGCCGATGACGGCGGTGACCTCGCCGCGACGGGCCTGGAAGGCGACGTCGGTGAAGGCGCGGATGCCGCCGAAATGCTTGCTCAGCCCTTCGCAGGCGATGATCGCCTCAGTGGCGGGGATATGATGGGGAGCGCTCATTTCTGATACCGCATGATCAGCGCCGCCAGCACCACGATGGCCCCCACGGCAAGCGGTTGGTAGAAAGCCGAGACGTTGAGCAAGGTCAGGCCGTTGACGAGTGCTGTGAGCATCAGCGCGCCGATCGCCGGTCCCAGAATGCTGGCGCGGCCGCCGAACAGGCTGACGCCGCCCAGCACCACCGCCGCCACCGAATTCAAGAGCAGGCTGGTGTTGATCTGCGGTTCGGCCGAGCCGATGCGGGCGACCAGGAGAATGGCCGCGATGCCGGCGCAGAGACCGGAAATCGTATAGGCGGCGATCTTGACCCGGTTGGTGCGGATGCCCAGCGCGCCGGCACTTTCAGCCTGGCCGCCGGTCGCCAGCAGATGCACGCCGAAGCGCGTGTGGTAGAGCGCGATATGGGCGACGATGACGGCTGCGATCGCTACCCAGACCGGATAGCCGAACGGTCCGAACGAGCCCGAGGCGAGCCTGAGCAGGAAGGTCGAGCCGACCATGGTCGGTTCGCCGCCCGACAATATGAGGCCAAGGCCGGTGATGCCCGACAGCGTGCCGAGCGTCACCACGAAGTCGGGGATCTTGCCTGCGGTGATGATCAGCCCGTTGAGGAAGCCGACGGCGCTGGTGGCGAGAACCGCGAGCACGCAGGCGATGAAGATGCCGTAGCCGGCGGCATTGACGAGGCCGATGATGATGGCGCCGAGCATGACGGCGGCCGCCAGCGACAGGTCGATGCCCGAGGTGGCGATGACGAAGGTCTGGCCGATCGACAGCACGACCAGGATCGCCGCCGCCAGCAGCAGCGCCTGCAGATTGGCGACGCTGAGAAAGACCGGCTGGGCGATGCCGAAGACGATGACGAGGCCGACCAAGCCGACGACGGATGCCCAGTCGGCCCAGAAGGAGGGATCGAGGAGGAGAGCCGCCAGGGAGGGACGGCTCTCCTCAGCACCCGCCGAATGGGCGGCGGGTGCGTTGTCTGAAGGTGTGCTCACTTCAGCATCTCGCGGAAGGGATCGGGATAGTCGCCGCCGGGTCGCGGGAAGTTCTTCAGCGAGGCTTCGGCATTGTCCTTGTTGATCAACAGCACCGGTGCCGGCACGTTGGCCGGCAGTTCCTTGCCCTTGGCCGCGATAGCACAGGCTTCGAGGCCCATGGCGCCGACGACATAGGGGTATTGCGCGACGGTGGCGGTGAGTTCCCCGGCGGCGATTGATTTCAGCGCATCGACGATGCCATCGAGGCCGATCACCTTGACGTCCTTGCCCGAGGTCCGCACGGCGCGCTCGACGCCGAGCGCCATGATGTCGTTGGCGGCGAAGAAGCCGGCGAGGTCCGGATGGGCAGCGAGGATATCGGTTGCGGCGGTCAGCGCCTTTTCGCGATCCCAGTCGGCGCTGACCATCACCACGATGTCGAGTTTACCTTCCACCGCCTGCTTGAAGCCCTTGATGCGGGCGTTGGAGCCGACATCGCCGACGATGCCGGCGACCAGCGCGATCTTGGAGCCCTTCGGCACCAGCTTCAGCATCTCTTCGCCGGCCAGCGCGCCGGCGGCGACATTGTCGGTGCCGATATAGGTCGAGACGGCAAAGCCGGCGGCCTTGGCCTGCTCGGGGTCGATGGTCGAGTCGATGTTGACGATCGGCTTCTTCTTCTGGGCGACCGGCACCAGCGCCTGGACGAGATTGGAGACGCTGATCGGGTTGACCAGGTAGCAATCGAAATCCTGCATGGCCATGGCGGTCAGGCGGTCGGCCTGGCCGGTGGCGTCACCCATGTTGGCGGCGGCCTGGACGCTGACATTCACGCCGTTTGCCTTGGCCTGCTCCTCGATGCCCTTCTGCATGGTCTGGAAGAACGGATTGTCGAGGCCTTTGACGATGGCCGCGACTTTCGCCGCATCCTCGGCATGGGCGGGCGCTGCGACGATGGCTGCAAGCATGCCTGCGCCAAGCAGGTTCGTGCCAAGCTTCAGGCAATTGAACATACGCATGGTTTTTCCTCCTCCTGATTGTTTTATGGGCTGCATCAATGTCGCTGGCCGGCGACTGCAATGTCCGACGGGGCGCGAGCCCGGCGCCCGGCGCGATGGTCTCGCCAACAGAATGCTGCCCGCTTGGGATGTGCGGACTGCAGCCCAGGTTCGGGCACTTTCGACGTCAGGCATTGCTCCTCCCAGAGCGCCGGTCGATGCCATGCCGGCGTTTGCGCATGTTTTATAAAAAATTGACACGCGTCAAGATTTAAAATGTGCGTAGCGATTTTTGACTGTGCGCCCTGCGGGCATGACTGTGCTGCCGGCATGCGCTACAACCAAGGCGCGAAAAAAAGTGCCGGCCTCAGGGAACCGGTTGGGGATGTCCGCGTTGGTCGCTACTTTTGTGCAGAGGGAGGTTTCGGGTGGGGCGTTTCGAAATCGTGGAAGAGCCAACGGGTACGTTTTCGATTTTCGACACAATCACGGAATTGCCGGCAACGGTCGAAGGGGGCGTGTGCATTGGGCTTTATCGGCACGAAGTGCCGCTGGCGCTGCTTGCAGCGGTTGAAACGGTCCAGCCCGGCCCTTTTTCGCTGCTGCCCTCATTGTCGGTGTTGAACGACTGGCGGGCCCATCGAGACGGTCTGCTGGCATGAGCAAAGGTGCCTGATGTCGCATCGAAAATCATACCGTATGGGAAATCACGCCCTGTTGTCGAAAGCGGCGGTGAGGCATGGAAAGCAAGGGGAGGTTGCAGTGCGTCGGGAGGTGAAGCGATGTCTGATCAGGACGACCTGATCCGAGCTGCCATCGGTCGGCTGCTCGCCGAGAAGACAGGCGCTGCCGTCATATCGATGAGAGAGAGCATCACCGAGCTTCTGGCGCTGACCGGTGCCGCGCTGGACGAAAGACTGCAAGACCTGCTGCTGGAAATGGCCGAAGTCCGCGGCATGATGGTCGCTCTCGACTTCTGAGCAATATCGGCTGGGGTCGATGGGCATCAGTCCGCTACGCCGGCAACGCCTTCACCGGCAGTTCAACACTACTGCGCCGGCTTCAATGCTGAACCAAGCACCCGGGGTTAAAGATCGAGCAAAACCGTTCCTTGCGGGCGGCTGCAACATGCCAGGACATAGCCGGCCGACTTCTCTTCAGGGGCCAGACCGCCGAGATCCTCCATGGCGACTTCGCCGGACAACTTGGCGATGCGGCAAGTGCCGCAAACTCCCTGCTGGCAGGCGGTTGGGACGTAGACGCCACATTGGCGTGCCGCCTCCAGCAGCGTCTCTCCGGGCAAGCAGTTATGCACGATCCCGGAGCGGACGAAACGGACCGAAGATGGTATTGTCGAGGCCGGTTCCAACTGAGGGCTGCTGACGCCGCCGAAGCTCTCCTGGTGGTACCGCGACGGAGCCACGCCAATCGCATCCAGGCAGGCACGTGCGGCTTTCATGTACGCTTCAGGGCCACAGGCAAAGATAGTGCGGTTGTGGAGATCGGGAACGAGGGTCAGCAGCATCTGGCTGTCTATTCTGCCAGTCGGCCCCCTCCAGGTGGGATCTTCCTGGCTACAAACGCACGTTACTTTTACGTTGGGAAAGCGAGAGGCAAGTGCGTCCAATTCCCCTCGAAAGATTATGTCACCAGGCGTTCTGGCACTATGAACGAATGAGATATCCTGGTCGGCCGCGCGGTCGGTAAGCGCACGCAGCATGGACATCACCGGCGTTATCCCGCTGCCGCCCGAAAGGAAGAGCGGCTTTTCATATGGCAGGTCATCGAGATTGAATGAGCCGAGCGGCCCTTCGATCTCGATCTCGTCGCCCGCCCCCAAATTGTCGTGGAGCCAATTCGAAACCAGGCCGCCCGGTGTTCGCTTCACCGTGATCTGCAGGTCGAGCGGTCGCGTCGGTGGTGACGAAACAGAGTAGGAGCGCGTCACCGCGGCACCCTCGATCTTAAGGTGCACGAGCACATACTGGCCCGCGCTGAAGCAGAACATCCGATCCGTCGGGGATGTGAAAACGAAGGTTTTCACATCGGGCGTTTCCTCGATTACACGACGGCAGAGTACAAGCTGCGATGTGGTTTGTGCCCATTGCCGATGACGCCTCATCGGGAGGAGGTCGGGGGCCCCAAAGGAAACGTGTGCGTTCATCGTTCATCTCGGTTTGAAGTCGAGCCAAGATGCCAGTTCCAGGCCCCCCGCAACAGAAGCATCCCTCCCAAGTTATGATCGATTATTTCGATTACATATCCAGTGACATCACGGCAACGTGAAGGGCGCGGATTCCCTTGCGGATGATCGGTTCGTGTTTGCGGCGCGCCAGGATGGCCGTGTGTACCGGCTGATGCAGCGTCGGAGCGCCTTCGACGATGAACGATGGGCGTTCGAGGGCGAACCGGCGCGCATCGTCACTTCTCATATAGCAGGTGCCGCCCGTGCGCCGTAGCATCATTTCCGCCAAGGTTTCCGATCCCATGGAAAGGCGACAGATCGCCAACTCGCCGAGCAATTCGGCATGGGCCTTCTCCAGCAGGACCGTATAGCCCGGACGAATGTAGGTTTCGGGATCGACCTCCGAGAGGGTTCTGGCCACCGTGGAAACCATCACATATTCCTCAACCATCAAATGCTCATAGGAGATTTCGGGTAGGTATCGCGGAGCATAAAGCACTGCGATGTCGAGATTTCCCATGCTTAGGTCGCTGACCATCTGGTTTGAATAATCCGACTCGACATGGATCGACGATTTGGGAAGAGCCTGACACAGCGTCTCGACCCAACCCGGCAAAACCGAGCGGGTCATCCCGACCTGCGCGGCGACGCGCAAGGTGCCTTCGAAACGATTGAACGCCCGGACATCGTGGCGAGCCTGCGACCATGTGGACAGCAAGGATCTTGCATAAGCTTCGAACCGGCGCCCTGCGGCGGTCGGCTCCGCCCCGGCGCGTCCGCGCTGGAACAGTTCGGACCCGATTGCGCTCTCGAGGTTCTTGATGCGGGTGCTGATCGTCGACTGGGTCAACCCTAGCCGATCCGCGGTGCGATTGAAGTTTCTCGATTCGATAATGTCGAGAAAGGTCTCGATGTGATCAAGTTGCATGAAATATCCAATCGAAAAACTCGATCATATTCCACGTATCATAAGCTTGATCAAACAATACTCAAGGCGGAAGCTGCAGCAGATCAGCGGCCGGCAGCGCCGCGGGACGAGACACGGATACGGAGCGGAAGAAGTGTTCATAGTCGACTGCGACTGTCATAATTACTGGTCAAGCGCCACCGTGTTGGAGCCCTATCTCTCCGGCTTGTGGAAAGACATGTTCATCGAGGGCGAGAAAACAGGTCCCGTTGGCGCCTTTCCGCATGGTCATCGGCCCTGGTTCCACCCGCAGGATTTTTCCCGCAAGGACATCCGTCCGAAAACAGAAGCCGACAATTATCTCATCATGAAGGAGAAGCACCTCGACAAATACAAAGTCGACGTGGCGATCCTGACCGGCGATGAGCCTATCGAGGCGTCGACCCTGGCTAACCCTTATTATGCCAGCGCTCTGGTCAGCGCCTACAACGATTATCAGATCGATCAGTGGTTGCCGAAAGACGATCGTTTCATGGGCTCGATCATCATCGCGCCACAGGATCCGAAGCTCGCTGCCGCCGAGATACGCCGTCTTGGCAGTCATCCGCGCATGGTCCAGGTTCTCGCCTCCCAGGGGTCCGTCAAGCCGTATGGCGACCCGTTTTACCACCCGATCTACGAAGCCTGCGCGGAAGTGGGGTTGCCATTCGCCATTCATCTGGGCGGGCATGGGGGCGTGAATTCAACTGCCATTGCTCCTGCCCCGACGACATTCTTCTGGGAAACGCATGCCATTCTGCACATGTCGGCGATGTCGCACGTGGCAAGCATGATCGCCCATGGCGTCTTCGAGAAATGGCCGGACCTCTACTTCGTGATCATCGAGTGCGGCGTCGCCTGGGTTCCGTCGGTCCTTTGGCGCTTGGACGCCGACTACAAAGCGCTGCGCAAGGAGACGCCATGGCTGAAGATGCTGCCGTCTGAATATTGCCGGCGCAACATCCGCTTTTCCACGCAGCCGCTGGAGCAGCCTGCAAACATCCAACATCTCTGGTCCACGCTCGAAGCGATGGACGGCGAAAACACGCTGATGTTTGCATCGGACTATCCGCACTGGGATTACGACGATGCCAACACGCTGCAAATCCCTCCTGCCTGGAAGAGCAAGATCATGGGACTGAACGCGCTGGAAGTCTACAAACGCATCCCCCGCGCGCAAGCCGCGAATGCCGCCTGAGGAAGCATACGATGCCCGAGAAGACCTATATCTGCCGCGTCGACGAGATCGAAACAGGGTCTCCGTTCATCGCCAAGATCCGCAGCCTTTCGGTCGGGATTTTCCGCATCGGAGATTCATTCCACGCGCTGCTCAATGTCTGTCCGCACCGCGGCGCTCCGCTTTGCGAGGGGCCGCAATGCGGCACAACCGCGCCCGTTGAACAGGCGCAATTCATCTATCATCGCGAAAACGAGATCGTTCGATGCGCCTGGCACGGCTGGGAGTTCGACATCAAGTCAGGCGCGGCCTTGGTCGATCCCTCCGTTCGCGCGCGCACATTTCCAGTCACCGTCGAAGCCGGCGGCATCTACGTGACGGCCTGATTGGCGCAAGCCGATTGGGATTGGAAAAATTCGAAGGAAAGGTGGCGGGAGCCAATAAGCAGATTTGTTCGCCGGTGCTTGACGAGAAATAACGCGGAGAACTCCGCAATGGGAGAGTCAAATGTCAGAATCTGAATACAAGCTTGGTATCGCGCAAAGCCTGATCGGAGGCGGCAAGGTTTCCCGCCGCGACTTCATTCATCTTGGGCTGGCCGCGGGCCTGACCGTTGCCGCCGCCGACCGGCTGTTCGTGAGCACGGCGCGGGCCGAACCGATGCAGGGCGGCTTCGCCAAGCTCGGCATGGCTCATGGCGCGACGACGGATTCGATCGATCCGGCCGGCTACCCCGACACGTTCACACAAACCGCATTTTCGGGCTCGCTGTCCAACAGCCTCACTGAGGTCGACGCCAAAGGCAATGTCCAACCGGACCTCGCCGAGAGCTTTGAAACTTCGGATGGGGCCAAAACCTGGGCCTTCAAGCTGCGCAAAGGCGCAACCTTTCATAACGGCAAAACCGTGACGGCGGATGACGTCGTGACCTCCTTGCAATATCACATGGGCAAGGACACCAAATCGGCGGCGAAATCGCTGTTGGACTCCGTCGCCGACGTCAAGGCGGACGGCCCGGAAACGGTGGTCTTCACGCTCAAAAACGGCAACGCCGATTTCCCTTACATCATGAGTGACTACCATCTGGTCATCATGCCGGCCAAGGACGGCAAGGCGGATTGGGCTTCAGGCGTTCGCACCGGTGCTTTCGCCCTCGAGAATTTCCAGCCCGGCGTTTCGGCCAAGCTCAAGCGCAATCCAAACTACTTCAAGAACGGCAAGCCCTATCTCGACGAGGTGGAGTTCATCGCAATCACGGATCTTGCCGCCCGCATGGCGGCGCTGTCCACGGGGGAGGTGGACTATATCGGCCGCGCCGACCTGAAGACCCTCGGCATGTTGAAACGCAATCCCAAGGTGGAAATCGTCGAAGTCACTGGCTACGGGCACTATACCTTGCCGATGAATGTCACGATGGCGCCGTTTGATAATCCGGACGTGCGCATGGCATTGAAATGGGCGATCAATCGCCAAGAAATCGTCGACAAGATTTTTCTTGGCCACGCTACTGTGGCCAACGACAACCCCATCGCGCCGGCCATCAAATTCGCCAAAGATCCGCAACCGCAACACAGCTTCGATCCGGAAAAAGCAAAGCACTACCTGAAAAAGGCCGGAATGGAGAACCTGAAAGTGGATCTCTCGGTCGCCGATGCGGCTTTTGCCGGCGCCGTGGACGCGGCTTCGCTCATTCGCGAAACGGCAGCCCAATGCGGCATCGACGTCAATGTCGTGCGTGAGGCCGAGGACGCTTATTGGGACAATGTCTGGCTGAAGAAACCCTGGTGCGCTTCCTATTGGAGCGGTCGGGCCACGGCCGACTGGATGTTCACGCAAGCCTTCGCCGCCGACTCCAGTTGGAATGAGTCTTTCTGGAAAAATCCCCACTTCAACGAATTGCTTGTCCAGGCGCGCGCCGAGACGGACGAGGCCAAGCGAGCGGCGATGTATGCCGAGATGCAGCAGTTAACCCACGATGACGGCGGCAGCATCGTGCTGGTCTTCAACAATTTCGTAAGCGCGCAATCCAAAAAGCTCGCACACGGTGATGTGGCGCCCAACTGGGAGAACGATGGACTGAAAATGGCCGAACGCTGGTGGATCGCCACGGCATGAGATGGCGGGCCGGAGCCGCGATGGTTTTGAGGGTCCGGCCGGCTTACTCCGAGTGCAGGGCTGCCGCCCAAAGGGAAACGCCACGCACATGAACCCCGTCGCAAGAACGGTCCTGCAGCGCCTTGGCCTCGGCCTGGTCACTTTGTTCATCGTGTCCATCATCATCTTCTCTGCGATCGCGATGCTTCCAGGCGACTTCGCCAAGGCCACGCTAGGGCAATCGGCGACGCCCGAAACGGTCGCCGCGTTCCAGCGGGAAATCGGCATCGATCGTCCGCCTGTCGAGCGCTACTTCGTTTGGGTCGCCCAGATGCTCCATGGCGATTTCGGCTCTTCGTTTGCGAGCCGCACCGGATATCGGCGTACCGTGGCCGAGATCATCGCACCACGCCTCTACAACACGATGTTCCTTGCAGCGGTGACTGCGCTGATAGCTGTTCCTCTGGCCTTGGGGCTTGGCATTCTGGCTGCGCTGTACCGCAACGGCTGGTTCGACCGGCTGGTGAATGTCGCGACACTGACAACCATTTCATTCCCGGAATTTTTCGTCGCCTATATGCTCGCCTACCTGGTGATCTCGCGCGACACGTTCATCGGATCCGATTTCGCTCAAACGCTGCCTCATTGGCTCACTGTCTCGCTGAACTGGGCGCTCAATGCGGTTCCCAAATTTCCGACATTGTCGAATGTGAACGATCAGACGCCATTTTGGGAGCATCTCTGGAAAGTGGCCCTGCCGGCAATCACCCTTACGCTCGTAATCGTGGCCCACATGATGCGCATGACCCGAGCGGCCATCATCAACATGCTGGCAAGCCCCTACATCGATATGGCGCGCCTCAAGGGAATGTCCCCAATGGTGATCGTGCTGAGGCATGCCCTGCCCAATGCCTGGGCTCCGATCGTCACTGTGGTGGCGTTCAATCTGGCGTATCTCATCGTCGGAGTGGTCGTGGTCGAGGTCGTGTTCGTCTACCCCGGCATCGGCCAGCTGATGGTTGACGCAGTAAAATCCAGGGATGTTCCGGTTGTCCAGGCCTGCGCCCTGATTTTCGCCGCGACTTACATCCTTCTCAACCTGCTTGCCGACGTTATTTCCATCGCCACCAATCCCAGGCTCTTGCACCCACGATGACCAGATCCGAATCTGTCGCGGCGGTTCAAAGGCTGAGGCGCTCGCGTTCTACCCGGGCGAAAACTGCGCTGAAGAAGGCACCGTTCAGCGCGTGGTTCGGCATCGTCGTGATCCTCGGCTACGTCTTTGTTGCGGTCTTCGCACACTGGATAGCCCCATATGGCGAGACGCAGGTTTTCAGCGAAGCCTTCGCGCCGTGGAGCCAGGAGTTCAAACTGGGAACCGATCAGCTCGGCCGCGACATGCTTACCCGCTTGATCTACGGTGCGCGCAACACCATCGCTATCGCGGCCGCGACCACGTTGCTGTCCTTCGCGGTCGGCGTCTCGCTCGGCCTTCTTGCCGCATTGTACAGGGGGTGGCTCGACCAGATCTTGTCGCGTGCGGTGGACGTGCTGATGTCGATCCCGAGTCTGATCTTCGCGCTGGTGCTGCTGACGATCTTCGGCTCGTCGATCACCAGCCTGATTGTCATCATTGCGCTTCTGGATTCCACCCGGGTCTTTCGGCTTTCTCGCGCCGTCGGGCTTAACGTGGCGGTGATGGAATATGTCGAGGTGGCACGATTACGCGGCGAGGGACCGAAATGGATCATCGCCAAGGAAATCCTTCCCAATGTCATGCCGCCACTGGTCGCCGAGTTCGGCTTGCGATTCTGCTTCGTGTTCCTGACAGTTGCGGCGCTGTCGTTTCTCGGCGTCGGTATTCAGCCGCCGACGGCCGATTGGGGATCAATGGTGCGCGAGAACGCGACCCTGATCACCTACGGCGATGTCACCCCGCTACTTCCGGCCGGCGCGATTGCTCTCCTTACCGTGTCCGTGAATTTCGTGGTGGATTGGTTCCTGCAAGCAACAAGCGGGTTGCGGGATGAAAAGTAGCGGTCCAGGCCCACGCGAAAAAGGAAAGGATCTGCTTCAAATCCGCAATCTGCATGTGGAGGGGTTCTCGGATGAGCGGTGGCATCCCATTGTCCACGGGGTCGATCTGACGCTGAAGCGGGGCCAGGTTCTTGGGCTGATCGGAGAGTCAGGCGCCGGCAAGTCCACCATTGGCCTTGCCGCAATGGGTTATGCCAAGCCGGGCTGCCGGATCACGCAAGGCTCGGTCCTGTTCGACGGGATTGATCTTCTGGCAGTCAATGAAAAAGGGCGCCGTCGCCTCAGGGGCTCCCGCATTGCCTATGTCGCGCAAAGCGCGGCTGCCTCTTTCAATCCGGCACATCGGCTCTTGGAACAAACCGTCGAAACCGCAGTGGCACATGGAATTGCCGGCCGGGAAGAGGCGAACCGGAGCGCCGTCGATCTTTATCGACGCCTTCAACTCCCAGAACCGGAGACCATAGGCTTTCGCTATCCTCATCAGGTCTCCGGCGGGCAGTTGCAACGGGCAATGACAGCGATGGCAATGGCTTGTCGTCCGGACCTTATAATATTCGACGAGCCAACAACGGCGCTCGACGTAACCACGCAGGTTGAAGTTCTAGCTTCCATTCGCAACATCGTGGAGGAATTCAGCACCGCTGCAATCTACGTGACGCATGACCTGGCGGTGGTGGCGCAAATGGCGGATCGCATCATAGTTCTGCGCCACGGACGAACCGTGGAGGAGGCTGACACGCGCCAGATGCTGGCCTCGCCCAGCCAGGAATATACAAAAACGCTCTGGGCCGTACGCAAGCTCGCCAAGCCCGAAGTTCCAGCCGATGACTATCTGCTGACTATAGACAACGTTACCGCGGCCTATGCAGGAAAGGTCAAGGTGCTCCAGGATGTCTCCATCAAGGTTCCGCGCGGAAGAACCGTGGCTGTGGTTGGCGAATCCGGTTCGGGGAAATCGACGCTCGCTCGAGTCGTCACCGGCCTTTTGCCGCCAATTTCAGGTTCGATTTCTTTTGCCGGCCAGCTTCTTTCCTCGAGCCTGAAGACGCGGCCGAAGGAGGTCCTGCGCCGCATACAGATGATTTATCAAATGCCCGACAACGCCCTGAATCCGCGCCAAACGGTCGAAGAGGTCATAGCTCGGCCGCTCGAATTCTACCTAGGCCTTAAGGGCGCGCGGAGGGATCGCCGGATCGGCGAACTTATGCACATGGTCGAGATGAGCGAAGATTTTCTGGAACGCCTGCCTGGTGAGCTGTCGGGTGGCCAAAAACAGCGCGTCTGCATTGCTCGGGCGTTGGCTGCCGATCCGGAGCTTATCATCTGCGACGAGATCACGTCCGCGCTCGACCAGATCGTCCAAGAGGAAATTCTCAAGCTCCTCATACGTCTCCAACGTGAACTCGGAATGAGCTACATCTTCATTACCCATGACATTGCTACCGTGCGCGCGATAGCCGACGAAATCGTCGTCATGCACCGCGGCAAAGTCGTCGAGCAAGGATTGAAGAGCGAAGTTCTCACGCCACCGCACGCGGCCTATACCGAACGGCTATTGTCCTCTGTTCCGGAAATGAATCCGGACTGGCTGACAAGGCTGCTGGCCAGCCGGAAGATCTGACGGATCGGCTATCCGTCAACGCCCGGCATATTCCTCACGATCAGCTTCCTTCGCGATTACCCGATGTCAGCCATATGGCCGGCAACGCCGTTACGATCTTTCCTGGAGCGCTAACGCTGCTCGATCAGCGTCTTCGCCGCGTCTTTCCCCGCCGAGAGGATGCGATCGGACAATTCCGTTCCGCCCACGGCGCGGGCCATTTGCAGCGTGCCGAGGAGCGTTGCGAAGACAGCCAGCGCCACGCCCTCCGGATTCTTGGCCTGCGGTAGCGCTTCCGCCAACTGGCGCACCAAAGCCAGCAGGTGGTCTGTATAGGCTTCACGCGTTTCAGGCGGCTGACGGGCGAGTTCCGGCAGCAGCGCAGCTGACGCGCAGCCCTTTCCGGGGTTGTCCCGGTGCTCGGCCGACAGATACGTGTCGATGGCCATCTCCACGCCCGAAGCCAATGCTTCCGCCAGTTGCTGCGCCTGAAGCTCCATCGCCGCCGCCACGCTTTCGCGGACAAGCTGCGCCTTGGATTGAAAGTGTGGATAGAAGGCGCCGTTCGTCAGCCCGGCGTCGCTCATGATGGTCGCCAGTCCGGACGCAGCTATGCCGTCGCCGCGAAAGCGTTCCGCTGCGACCTCCATGATCCGTCCGCGCGAGGCGTCCTTCCGGCCCTTTTCGTAGCGCATAGCTGCCATTCCTTTCTGCTATTGCATTATGAACGTAATCTGATATTACGACTGTAATTCAAAGGGTGCAAAAAAGCTAGCCCTCATGATTTTGGAGCACGAAATGAATGCGAATTCCGGAAAAACCGCTGTTGTGACCGGAGCCTCTTCGGGCATTGGCCTCGCCAGTGCCGAGGCTCTGGCAAGGGCGGGGTTCACGGTCTTCGGAACCAGCCGGCGCAAGGCCGACGACGGCCCGGATGGGGTGACCATGCTGGTTTGCGACGTGACCGACGGTGAAGCCGTTGCCGCACTCGTTTCGACGGTGCTGTCGCAGACCGGCCGGATCGACCTCCTGGTCAACAATGCCGGCGTTGGCCAGCTTGGAGGCGCCGAGGAATTCTCGATTGCACAGGTGCAGGCCTTGTTCGACGTCAATCTGTTCGGCGTCATCCGCATGACCAATGCTGTGCTGCCGTCGATGCGGCGGCGCGGCGAGGGGCGCATTGTCAATATCGGCTCTGTGCTGGGACTGGTGCCGGCGCCGTATTCAGCGCACTATTCGGCGGTCAAGCACGCGCTCGAGGGCTATTCGGAATCGCTCGACCATGAGGTTCGTGCCTTCGATATCCGCGTCTCGGTCATCGAGCCGGCATTCGTTCGCACTGTCTTCGACCAGAACGGGATCCAGCCGGATTCGCCTTTGCAGGAATACGATCAGGCTCGAGCTACGCTGGAAGCGCTGCTTCGCGATGTGATGCCTGTCGCCGATCGGCCCGAAGTGGTGGCGCAGGTGGTCGTCAAAGCAGCGACCGATGCCCGTCCGCAACGGCGCTACACCGCCGGCAAGGCAGCGCGCCAGGTCAGCCTGCTGCGCCGCTTTGCCCCTGCGGGGATATTCGACAAGAGCCTGCGCAAACAGTTCCGCCTGCCGGTTTGAACAACAGCGAGCAGAGGATTTCACGCACATGCGTCTAGGAACGACAACACGATTGGCCAGCCCCCACAAGGCGGAGGTGCCAAGCATGACACATGGGTTCAAGCGGTCGCCCCACTTACGGGCATCGTTCCAGGACACGCCAACGCATTCCGTCGATGTCGGCGGCACGGCATTCGTCTATCGGCAGCTCGGACCAAGGACGGGCGTGCCGGTAATCCTGCTGAACCATCTCGGCGCTCAACTGGACAATTTCGATCCACGCATCGTCGATGGCCTCGCCGCGACCCGGTGGGTGATCGCCTTCGACAACAGGGGCGTTGGTGCTTCAGGCGGCAAAACGCCGTCAAGCATCGCCGAGATGGCACGGGATGCGGTCGCCTTTGTCCGGGCGCTGGGGTTCGATCAAGTCGATCTCTTCGGTTTCTCACTCGGCGGCTTCGTGGCGCAGGAGATTGTGCTGACCGAACCCAGGCTTGTGCGCAAGCTCATCCTGGCCGGCACCGGGCCGGCCGGCGGCCAAGGCATCGACAAGATGACACCACTGACGATCGTGGACATGATCAAGGGTGCGCTGACTTTTCGGGATCCGAAATACTATCTGTTCTTCACCAGAACGGTGAATGGGCGTCGCGCCGCGAAGGCGTTCCTGCAGCGGCTGACAGAGCGCAAGGCCGACCGCGACAGGCCGATATCGCTTAGCGCATTCGGCGCGCAACTCCGGGCGGTGAAGGCTTATGGACTACAGGCGCCGCAAGATTTGAGCGCCATCCGCATCCCCGCGCTGATCGCAAATGGCGATCACGACAGGATGGTGCCGAGCGTCAATACCCACGATCTCGCCCGCCGCATTCCGGGGGCGCAATTGGTGATCTATGCGGATGCCGGCCATGGCGGGGTGTTCCAGAACCACGCGGATTTCGTTCCGAAAGCATTGGCCTTTCTCGAGGCCTGACACCTCTCACCGGGCGGCTTTCGTCCCGAACATCAACAATCTCTCAGAAAGTCACTGCCATGAAGGCATTCGTCGTCGACAAGTATAGTAAGAACGGCACGCTGCGGCTGGCCGAAATGCCGGAGCCGAAACTCGGGGACAGCGATGTCCTTGTCGAGGTCCACGCCGCGGCGGTGAACCTGCTGGATTCCAAGGTCAAAACCGGAGAGTTCAAGCTGATCCTGCCCTATCGCCGACCATTCATCCTGGGTCACGACGTGGCCGGGAGGGTTGTCCGCGTGGGATCGAAAGTCCGCAAGTTCAAACTCGGCGACGACGTCTATGCGCGGCCGCGCGATGGCCGGATCGGGACATTTGCCGAGTTCATAGCCATGGATGGGGCGGATGTGGCGCTGAAGCCCGGGAACCTCAGCATGGAAGAGGCGGCCTCGATCCCGCTGGTCGGCCTGACCGCCTGGCAGGCGCTCATCGAAAGGGCCAACCTGAAGAGGGGACAGAAGGTCTTCATTCAAGCCGGATCCGGCGGCGTGGGGACATTCGCCATCCAACTGGCAAAGCATCTCGGCGCGACCGTTGCGACCACCGCCAGCGCGGCGAGTGCCGGTCTGGTCAAGGGGCTCGGCGCCGATGTCGTCGTCGACTACAAGAAAGACGATTTCGAAAAAGTGCTGTCGGGCTACGACGTCGTCTTGAACAGCCAGGACACAAAGACACTTGAAAAGTCACTGAATGTGCTGAAACCGGGAGGCAAGCTCATCTCCATCTCCGGCCCACCGGATCCCGACTTCGCCAGGGAAAAGGGACTGAACATGGTGCTGAAGCTGGTGCTTCGCCTGCTGAGCCGCGGTATTCGAGCGAGAGCCAAGCGCCGTGGCGTGACGTTCTCGTTTCTCTTCATGTGGGCGCAGGGCGAGCAATTGAGCAAGATCGCATCGCTCATCGAAGCCGGTGCGATCCGCCCGGTTGTCGACCGGGTCTTTCCCTTCGAAGCCGCCAACGAGGCGCTGGCTTATGTCGAAACAGGACGCGCCAAGGGCAAGGTCGTCATCAAGGTCAGATAGCAACTCAGCTGCGATCGAGGTCAGCCGCGCCGGGCTGCATCGATCGCCGCGACGTCGATCTTCGTCATCTCCATCATCGCATCAAAGGCGCGTTTGGCTTCCTCGCCGCCGGCCGCCATGGCCTCGGTCAACGTGCGCGGCGTGATTTGCCAGGACACGCCCCATTTGTCCTTGCACCAGCCGCACGCGCTCTCCTGGCCGCCATTGCCGACGATGGCATTCCAGTAGCGGTCGGTTTCCTGCTGATCGTCGGTGGCGATCTGGAACGAGAAGGCCTCGCTCTGCTTGAATGTGGAGCCGCCGTTCAATCCGATGCAGGGAATGCCGGCAACGGTAAAATCGACCGTCAACACGTCGCCTTTCTTGCCGGACGGAAAGTCGCTCGGCGCACGGTGAACGGCGCCACCCTGGTGTCGGGAAAGGTCTCCGCGTAGAAGCGAGCCGCAGCCTCGGCGTCCTTGTCGAACCAGAGGCAAATCGTGTTCTTTGGCATCGTTGGCATTGCGTGTTCCTTTCGGTGTTAGAGTTGGCGGAGGTCAGCCCAGCAAATTACGTGCCGTGCGCATGAAGATCCTTGACCCGATCGGGATCAGGTCGTCGGGAAAGTCATAGTCGGGATTGTGCAAGGCAGGGTGCCGCTCGCCTGCACCGAGGAAGAACATCGCCGACTTGGCACTATGGCCGAACAGGCCGAAATCTTCAGAGGCGCGCATCGGCAGGGCTTCTTCGCCGTGCGCGACGCCCTCTTCATCGAGCGCGCGCCGCAGATGCTCCACCGCGTCCGGCGCGTTGACGCTGGCGACGAAGATCTCGTGATAGTCCCAGCGGACGGAAAGGCGATGCTCGCCCGCGATCCTGGCGACCAGTGCTTCGGCAGCAGCGCACAGGTTTGCCATGCGCTCGTCACGCCGGGTGCGCAGCGTTGCCCACACCTCGGCGTGAGCCGGCGCGATGCCGAACACGGCTTCGCCCATCGCGGCATGGGTGACCGTCAGCATGGAGAAATCGTCATCGGCGAAGGTTCCGCGCCCGAGCGCCGGCAGCGCCGGCATCAACTCACTGATCGCCAGCATCGGCGAGATGCCGGTCTCCGGCATGGACGAATGGGCGGTCTTGCCTTCCAGCACGATGCGCATGCCGCGTGATGCACAGTTGACCACGCCGGCTTTGAGCCGCACCTCGCCGAACGGCACGCCGGGCAGGTTGTGCAATGAGAAAGCGAAATCCGGCACGATCTCGCCGAAGCGCGGATCGGCGACGACGCCGGCCGCGCCATTGCCGGTTTCCTCCGCCGGCTGGAACATCAGCACGACGCGGCCGCTTGCAGGCCTCTCGCGCCCCAACTGACGGCCGAGGGATGCCAGGATCGCGGTGTGTCCGTCATGGCCGCACATATGCGACTTGCCCGGCACGCGCGACGAATGCGGCACGCCTGAAAGTTCTTCGATAGGCAAGGCATCGAGTTCCGAACGGAACAGCACCGTCGGCCCCGCTTTGCCGCTGTCATATATGGCCGCGACGCCGTGCCCGCCGAGCTGTGTCAGCACCTTGTCCGGCCCCGTATCGGCGAGGAAGGCGACGACCTCTTTTGCGGTCTTCTCCTCTTCATTCGAGATTTCCGGTTGCTGATGCAGCTTGCGCCGCCATTCGGTTAGTTCGACAATGTCTCGATTGGTCAAAGTCATGCTTTTTCAGCCTCCGCTGCACTCTTCATTTCATTGACACGTCCAGTCACAGGGGGTGTCAAACGCAATGTTGAATTGCTAGCGATAAAGGGCAGTTCCCGCCACAGTCCAAGTTTCGGGCTTCGGCAGGCCAGAAACGACCGTTCTCCCAGCCACTCTCAGCCTATTGATTGATCTCGGGCTCGACGAGCTTTGCCAGATTTCTGAGCGACTCCTGCCAGCCGAGATAGCAGGCCTCGACCGGAATGACGTCCGGAATGCCCGCCTGGGTGATGTCGATTTCAGTGCCGACCGACACTTTTTTCAAGACCACGGTCACTCGTATCTCGCCGGGCAGGTTGGGATCGTCGAACCTGTCGGTGTAAAGCAGGCGCTCGCCCGGAACGAGTTCGAGATATTCGCCGCCGAAGGAGTGGCTGTCGCCGGTGGTGAAATTGCGGAACGACATCTTGAACGTGCCTCCGACCTTTGCCTCGAAATTATGGACCGTGCAGGTGAAGCCGTTTGGCGGAAGCCACTTGGCCAGCGCGTCCGCTTCAACGAAGGCGCGATAGACCTTTTCCGGGCTGGTCGTCAGAACGCGGTGCAAACGTACGGTGCCGGGCATTGCTGGATCCTTTCATGAATGCCTGTTCGATACCCCAAGGACGGACGAAGGCTAGCCAGTCCGACATTGGTTTGCGAATTTTTTGGGTTTGCGAATTTTTTGAGGCGCACGGCCTGCGTACCCACAGGCATGCCGTTCGACCCCGCGCCTGTCGGGCGAGGCGGCGGACGAACTGCACCGGCTCTGGAGCTGGCGTTCACCTGCTAAATCGGGTTCCTGAGCCATCTTGTTGTTCAGGCGCGGTTTTGCCGATTGGCGCGAACGGCCGCGCGTCCCGGCCAATGCTTCGAACGCGCTAAATAGGGCAGCGCGTCTTTGCCGTCCATGTGCCGATCATTAGAATTTGCATCTGATCAGAGTTGATTTCCTATCAGGCCGTTAATGCGGCCATGCTTTTAATAAGCATTTGCTAATAAATCCTCCGAACCTGAGGCAAGCAATGACCAAGAATCTCGGCAATGCACGTCATACGCCAGCGAAGGACCAGCAGGTCTCCCTTCTAGGCAAAGCCGCGCCGGCACTTTTTCCGCTGGTCGTGGCGGCACTGGGCTACATGATTGGCAAGCAGTTCTTCGGCATCTAGCCGCGAAGACAGGGTCTTCCGTTCCCCAAACGTCCCGGCGGACCAACCATGTCAACGCCGCGGGGCGCCGTTGACATTGCAGCGGCGTGTCGCCGGACATCAACGTCAAACATGGACGTCGCCGAAGGAAAGTTCGCCGTCGTCGCCGGCCGCGAAGAAGGCGAAGGCGAGCAGCCCGACATAGAAAGCCGCCACAAAGACCACGATCGCCACACCGGGAATCGGGCCAAGGGCGGCGCTGTCTACGGCCTCGCGAAGCGAGCCGACAAAGCCGGTCCTGACACCTGCGGACTGAAGGCTGGGGGTCGATATCTTCAGCACCCAGGCCAGCAGCAGGATCAGGAAGAGATAGAGATAATTTCGCCGCAGGCGGCGCGCCAGCGCGACACGTTGCGACAGCAGGAATTTCGGCGCGCGCAGGCCTTCGCCGACGATGAGCAGCCAGTCCGAGGCGAAGTCGGGCTGTGGGGAAAAGATCTGGGCGAAATAGTGGCGTTCGAACTGGCGTACGCGCGCCCGATAGAAATCGAAGAACCGATAGCGGCGCGCCTCGATCCACAGCAGCAGCAGGATCAGCAGCATGGCGAACAGCAGCACGCCGTGATGCGCACTGGCCGTCGACAGCGATACCGAAAGCAGCGCCGCCACCACCGTGATTGCCCAGTTGGTTGTCCTGTCCAGCCGGTCGCGCCATCCTGCCATGCGAGCGATCTCGGCGCGGTGGAAATGGGACAGCGTGTTGACGCGCTCCGCCGATGAAAGGACGGGGCCAGCGGGCTTTGCCGACGCGTCGTTCATGGCATCCTCCGGCAAGGAACAGAACAGTTTGCCGGCAACATCGTCCAAGACGCGTCACGCAAGAGCGGCATCGGCCACTCGTGATCTATCTCGGCTGCACGGCCCTTGAGAATCCTTCAGCCTTCGGCAACATGGCGGTAGGGCTGGGAGCGCGAAGATGAGCAAGGCTATTTCCACCGCATCATCGAGGGTCCCGCGCAAGGCGCCGATGGCTCTGACCGAGGATCTCATCGCGCGCACCATGCGTGCTGTCGAGGATGCCGGGCCGACGCCGGGCATGGTTCACATGATCGATGCCGACTATGCGCGCATCCGCGACGAGGTGCTGGCCGGCGCTCCGGCCGGGCCGCTGAAACTATTTGCCTATGGCTCGCTGTTGTGGAAGCCCGCCGGCGAGGTGAGGGGCGGAGAACGCGCGGTGGCCAGCGGCTGGCATCGTTCGTTCTGCTTCACGGTGCAGCGTTTTCGCGGCACGGTCGAGCAGCCCGGCCTGATGATGGCGCTCGATCGCGGCGGCCAGTGCCAGGGCATGGTGTTCGAGATCGCGGAGCCGCTGGCGGCTAACCTCGAAGCGCTGCTGCGCCGCGAAATGACCATCCTGCCCGCCGTCAACGTGCCGCGCTGGCTGCAGGTCAGGACCGAAGGCGGCCCATGTCGCGCGCTTGGCTTCGTCGTCGATCCCGCCAATCCGCGTTATGCCGGCAAGCTCGACAAGCAGGCGATCGCGGCGACGCTGGTGACAGCCGCCGGTCATTGGGGCTCGGGCGCGCAATATCTTTTCGAGACGATCCGCCACCTCGAAGCCTGCGGCATCCGCGACCGCAATCTGTGGCGGTTGCAGGAATTGGTGGCCGTGGAGATCGGGCTGACCATCGCCCAGAAGTGATCCGCCCAGAAGTGATCCGCTCAGACGCGGCACGCTTCAGTCGTGTTTGGCCCCGGATGTTTGCAGGCCACAGCACTTTTCGAAGCAAATCTCTGATTTTGGAAGTCTCCGCAGTGAGGGTTTAATGAATTGAAAACAGTTCTGGCCCAACGATGACCTGAACACCGGCGCAGGAAACGGTGCGCGTGGGCAAATCATGAAATCCTCGACCGGAGAGCATTACCCAGCGCTGGATCATGTTCGTGGCCTGGCGGCCTTTCTTGTCTTTTCCTGGCATTTCCTTCATGCGTCTCCTGAAGGCCCGGTGCCTTATGACTTCGTGCCGGCTCTTCCCCTCTTCAGCGTTCTGGATGAAGGGCATACTGGCGTTTCCCTGTTCATGGCGCTTTCCGGGTACCTGTTCGCCAAGCTGCTCGATGGAAAGCAGATCAACTATCTGCCCTTCTTTGCCAACAGGGCCCTCAGGCTGCTTCCGCTTCTGCTGGTCGTGATATGTATCGAGGCTTGCCGCAGGTACCTGGCCGGACAGTCCCTCGACGGGTATTTCACGGGCGTCGGATTGGGGTTTCTTTTTCCCACCCTCCCGAATGGCGGCTGGTCGGTAACGATCGAAGCGCACTTCTACCTGTTGCTGCCGTTCTTGCTGATGGCATCCAGGCGGTTTGTGTTCGCGCCCTTGCTGTTCATCGCGGCAGCCATTGTGCTGAGGTCCGTCCTGTATGTGCAGATCGGCGAAGTGCAGTCGGCGGCGTCCGTAACCATCATAGGCCATGCGGATCAGTTCCTGGCCGGCATTCTTGCCTTCCACCTGCGTGCCCACGCGAAGAACCAACACTGGCTGGCGCTGGCCGTTCTCATGGCTTTTTCGGGGTTCTTCTGGTGGTTCGATGCAGCCGGCGGATTTTACCAACTGGGCCGCTATCCGTCGCCTCATTGGATATGGATCATCCTGCCGACCCTGGAGGCGGCAGCCTATTCATTCGGCATCGCCTACTACGACACGAGCTTTTCGAAAAAGCGAACAAGCCCGCCGTTCAGGATACTGGAGAAGGCGGGGGCCTACAGCTATTCGATCTATCTTCTGCACCTGTTCTTCGTCATGCAATTGGCGGCGTTCATAGACACGAATGTCATGAGCATCAGCAATTTCTACGTCGCATGCCTCTGGTCCGCATTGTGCTTCGTGGCGACGATCCCGATCGGCTATCTCAGCTACACCTGCGTCGAGGCGCCATTCCTGCGCCTGCGTCTGCGCTATATGGACCGAAAGCCCGAAACTGCGGCATCGACCGCGGCTGAGCTTGGATCGGTCATCGCCCATAGACCGACCTCGTTCAGCCGTCCCTGAGCCACACCAGCATTTCGCCGGGCTCGCGGTTGTCCCAGGCGAAATAGGGAATGGCGGTCAGGCGCGTCTCGGCGGTGGTCGGCGGCTCGGGCCTGTAGAGCCCGTCCTGCCAGCCGTCGGGGACATCGGCAAGTGCCGCGGTCGACAGCGTCACCACACCGCCGAGAAGTTCCGGCCGGTGCTGCGCTTCGATGGTGGCCGTCCGCGGCAGCGTCAGGCGATGCGGCTGGCTGTCATTGTCTGATGCCTCGACGCAATAAATCAGCGGACCGCGCGACAGCGCGACGCGGCCCGCATCCTGGCGCACCTGCGGGTTGGCATAGAGCCGCTCGATCGGCATTTCGAGATCGAGCCGGACATTGTCGCCCTTTTTCCATGTCCGCTTGATCGCGGCGTAGCCGTCGCTGGTGATTTCAGCCAGCTTGATGGCTTCGCGGTTCACCTTCAACTGGGCACTGGCGCTCCAGGCGGGAATGCGCAGGTGCAAGGTGAATTCGACCGGCGCCTGCGGTTCGAGCGCGATCTCGACGGCGCCGTCCCAGGGATACCTGCTCGTCTGCGTCAGGCTGACCGGGACGCCCGATATGTCGAAACGGGCGGTCGAGTCGCCATAGAGGTGGATGGCCAACGCATCGTCGGCCAGGCTGTAGAAATAGCTGCCGATCGAGGCGACCATGCGCCCGATATTGGGTGGGCAGCACGGGCAGCGGTGCCATTTCCACCTGTTGTGCTTGCCCCGGCTTTCCAATGGATTCTCGTAGAAAAACAGCGAGCCGTCGAGCGACAGGCCCGAGATCGAACCGTTGTAGAGGGCGCGTTCCATCATGTCGGCGTAGCGCGCGTTCGGCCCCATGCCAAGCATGCGGCTGGCCCAGAACACCAGGCCCACCGCTGCACAGGTCTCGGCATAGGCGCTCTCGTTGGGCAGGTCGTAGTCGCTGGTGAACCCCTCATTGTGCGCCGATGGTCCCAGTCCGCCAGTGATATAGAGGCTCTTGGTGGTGAGATCGTCCCACAGAAGGTCGAGTGTCGACCGCAGCGTGTCGTCGCCATATTCGGTGGCGATGTCGGCCATGCCCGAATAGAGGTACATCGCTCTGACCGCATGGCCGACGACCTTGTCCTGTTCGCGCACCGGGATGTGTGACTGGCTGTATTCATAGGTCTTGAAATGATAGGCCTTCGGGTCGGCGCCGCGGGCGCGGGCCTCCTCGTCGAAATAATGTGGCTGCTGCCCGCGCTGGTCGATGAAGTATTTGGCCAGCTCCATGTATTTCCGCTCGCCGGTCACCCGCGCCAGCTTGACCAGTGCCAGCTCGATCTCCTCATGACCGCAATAGCCCTTCTTCTTGCCGGGCTCGGGGCCGAGCACCGACGCGATATGGTCGGCATAGCGGCACATGATGTCGAGCAGCTTGCGTTTTCCCGTCGCCTGGTAATAGGCGACCGCGCCCTCGATCAGGTGGCCGGCGCAATAGAGCTCGTGGCAGTCGCGCAGATTGGTCCAGCGCTTGCCGGGCTGGATGCGCTGATACCAGCTCGAGAGATAGCCGTCCTCCTGCTGCAGCTTGCCATACATGTCGATGACGGCATCGATCTTCTTCTCCAGTTCGGGGTTCTTGCGCCGGTAAAGCGAATAGGCCGCGGTCTCGATCGTCTTGCCGAGATCGGAATCCCAGAACATCTGCGTGGTCACCGTCGATCCGGTGAATTCCGCGCCCTGGCGATCGGCTTCGTCGGGAGAGGGCGAGTGAAAGGGGATGACTATGCCGGGCGAGGGGCGGTCCGGATCGATCTGCTCCAGCATGCGGGCCTCGACGCAGCGCTCGTAGAGGATGTCGGCGGTGCGTGTGGCGACAGCGTCGGCGCGGTCGCCCCAGAAGCCGTGCACGTCGACCTGCGGCACCGGCAGCGGGCGGAAGGCGAGCTTCGGTTTTCCGGTTTTTGCGGATGGCGATGCGGTCATGAAACTTACTCCATTCGGTCTGTCTATTTGACGGCCCCGGCCATCAGGCCGCGGATGTAGAAGCGCTGCAGCGCCAGGAACAGGATCAGGCACGGCACCATCATCACGGTGACGCCAGCCTGCACCGCGCCCCAGTCGATGGCGCCGAAGCGGCCCGACTGCAGTGCGGTCATCATCACCGGCAGCGTGAACTTGGATTGGTCGGTCATCAGCACGAGGGCGGCGAGGAATTCGTTCCAGGCGCCGAGGAAGGCAAACAGGGCGATGGTGACGACGCCCGGCCAGACCAGCGGCAGCATCACCTTCAAAAGCATTGTGAGATTGCTGGCACCGTCCATGCGGGCGGCCTCCTCGATTTCGCGCGGCACGGCGTCGAAGGCGTTGCGCATCATGAAGATCGAGAACGGCAGTTGCAGCGTCACATAGACGCCGACCAGGCCGGTCAGGGTGTTGTGCAGGCCAAGCTTGGTCAGCACCAGGAAGATCGGCGTCAGGATCGACTGGAACGGGATCATGATCGTCGACAGGATGAGGATGAAGAACAGGTCCTTGAACGGAAACCGGAACCGCGAAAAGCCGTAGCCGGCCAGCACGCTGACGGCGACCGACAGCACCACCGTCATCACCGAGACATAGATGCTGTTTTGCGCCGAGACCCACAGCCCTTCGCCGAAGCTGTTGAGCGTGGCGTAGTTCTCCAGCGAGAAGCCTGTCGTCGGCCAGGGCGGCAGCGGCGGCAGGCGCGCTTCGGCCGCCGGCTTGAACGCCGACAGCACCGCCCAGACGATCGGCGCGGCAAACAGCACCGAGGCGATGATGCCGGTCGAATGCTCTGCGACGCGGCTCAGGAGCCGGCGGCTACGGGAGGCGGCCTGCGCCATCAGTCGAGACCCTCGGGTTTGCGCAACAACCATAGCTGGACGAGGCTGAGCGCCACCAGGATGACCAGCAGCACCATGGAAAGTGCCGCGCCATAGCCGAGCTTGAACGACACGAAGGACTGGTTGAAGATCCAATAGACCGCCGTCAGCGTCTGGTTGCGCGGGCCGCCGCGCAGGATGATGTAGAACTGGTCGAAGGCGAGGATCGAGCCGGCGACCGACAGGATCAGCGCCAGCGCCAGCGTACGACGCATCAGCGGCAAGGTGATCGCCCGGAACCTGGCGAACGGACCGGCACCGTCAATGACTGCGGCCTCCTGCAGATCCTGCGGGATCGATTGCAGGCCGGCCATCAGGATGATCATGGTGAAGCCGGCGACCTTCCAGACGACCATGGCGATGATCGACCAGAAGGCCGGCTGGAAGGTGGCCAGAAGGTTGAACTTCCTGTCGATCAGGCCGAGGTCATAGGCGGCCGGGCTGAACAGGCCGGAATCGACGTTCAACAGCCACGACCAGAGCAGGCTGGCCGAGGCGAAACCGACAACCGCCGGCATGAAGAACATGGTGCGGTAGAGATTGGTCAGCGGCCGCGGCCTTTCGACGAACAGCGCCAGCGGAAAGGCCACCACGAAGATCGCGATGGTGACGATCACGGTGTAGTAGGCGGTGAAGCGCAGCGCTTTCCAGAACCTGGTGTCGCGTAGGATGGCGACGTAGTTGCCGAGGCCGATATAACTGTGCTCGCCCATCAGCGGCCAATTGTGCAGCGACATCCACGCCGTCATGCCGAGCGGGATCAGGAAGAAGACGACGACCAGCGCGACAGCCGGCGCGACATAGAGCAGGCCGATCCATTGTTGGCGGCTGGCGACCCTGCGGGCGCGGGGCGGGGCAGGGGTTGCTGCGGTTGTGATAGAGCTCATGCCGTGCCTGTTCTTCCGTCGGATACAGTTGGCCGCCCCACCTCCCCCTTGTGGGGAGGTCGGACCGAAGGTCCGGGTGGGGGTACTGGCGCTGCCCCCACCCCGCTGCTTTGCAGCGACCCTCGCCACAAGAGGGAGGGTAAAGAACGCGCCGGCCACCCGCCCACGGAGCCGGGCGGGTGGCCGGGTAGGCCGCCGCTATTTTTGCGGCGCCTGGTCGATGATCGACTGCATCGTCTCTTGTGCGTTGGCTATGGCGCCATCGACATCGTCGCCGAAGAAGACCTCGTTGATCATCTGCGTCCACGGCCCGTTGGCGGAGTTGATCAGGTCGTTGAACACCACCGAATAGGGTGTCTTGCCCTTGGCCATAGCCTCGGCGGCGATCTGATAGCGTGGATCGAGGTCCTTCAGTGCCTCCTTGGCGATGTCGCCGCGCACCGGCAGGCTGCCGTATTTGGCGAGGATGGTCTGGCCCTCGAGCGAATAGGCGAAATCGAGGAACTCCTTCACCACGGGCAGTTTCGTGGTGCCCTTGGTGACGACGAAATTGTCGCCGCCGGCAAAGGACGACCAGCCGCTGTCCTTGCCCGGCAGGAAGGTGACGCCGTAGTCGACATCGGGATACTGGGTGTTGAGCGCGCCGATGGCGAAGGCGCCGGACGGCGAGATGCCGATATTGCCGGCGGCGAAGGCGGCAAAGAAGTTGGCGCCGGTGTCGGTCTGCGCACCTGCCGGGACCAGGTCTTTCTTGACCATCGAGCGGTAGAGATCGATGGCGCCGCGCAGCTGCGGGCTGTCCAGCGTCGCTTTCGAGCCGTCCTCCGAGAGGATGTCGCCACCCGACGCCCAGATCAGCGGCGTGAAGGTGAAGATGTTGCAGCCGCCGCAATTGCCGGAGAAGTAGAAGCCCTTGATGTTGCCGCCGAGCGCGTTGACTTTCTCGGCGTCGGTCGCGATCTCGGCCCAGTTGGCAGGGCCTTTTTCAGGGTCGAGGCCAGCCTGCTTGAACAGTTTCTTGTTCCAGATCAGCACCGAGGCGTCGGCGGAGAACGGCAGCCCGTAAATGTGGTCCTTGTAGGTGCCGGTCTTCACATGCGCAGGCGACAGGCTCGAGAAATAGGGCAGGGACTTGGCCCAGTCGGTGATGTCCTCCAGCTGGCCGGCGGCGGCGAAGGAGGGCGTGTAGATCAGGTCGAGCGACAGCGCGTCGGGCGCCGTGCCGCCGGCCGCGGAGGCACCATATTTCGGGATGATCTCGGCATTGGGGATGATGTCGAGCTTGACCTGGTTGGTGTGCGCCTTGTTGTAGGCGTCGACGATCCTCGGCATGAAATTCGAGCCGTCGGCGCGCACCCAGATGTTGGCCGTCTCGGCGGCCGCGGCACCGATGCCGCCACCCAGAACGGCAGCGGCCAGGGCCAGTTTGGCAATAAGGTTCCTCATGTTCTCCTCCTCCAGGGTTGGCCGCGCTCCGCGGCTTGGCGCCGATTGCGCGGCGCTTGGTTTCAGCCATCCAGCGGATGGCCGCATGACTGCCGCACCACCAGCCGGCACGGCAGTTTTCGAATGCCCGGCGCGGCGGGCTTGCCGCCGACCAGCGAAAGCAGGGTCAGCCCGGCCTCGCGCCCGAGAGCAACCAGGTTCATGTCGATGGAGGTCAGCGGCGGACGCGTCGCCTCGGCCACGATCTCCCAATTGTCGAAACCGATGACGCCGATATCGCCGGGTACGTCGAGGCCGCGTTCGCGCAGAGCATCAATGACGCCGCGCGCGATCTGGTCGTTGCCGCAGAAGACCGCGTCCGGCCTTTCGCTTTTGCCGTCGAACAGTTGCGCAACCGCCTGGTGACCCCAGGCTTCCGACCAGGAGCCGAGCAGCGGCTCGCTGACCGTCAGGCCGTTTTCGACGAGCACGTCGCGGTAAGCCTGGACGCGCGCGTGCACCACGGCAAAGCTCGCCGGCCCGGTGACGTGGGCGATGCGCTTGCGGCCCAGCCGGCAGAAATGCTCGACGGCCAGCCGGGCGCCGCCAACATCGTCCGAGACGAAAGCGACGGCGTCGGGATCTGGCTGCGTGAAGGCATAGATCACCGGGACGCGCAGATTGGAGAGGTCGACGGGGAGATGGCGATCGATGCGCTTGCCGGTGGCGATGATGCCGTCCACGCGCTTGTCGAGCATGGCGTCGACATGCATCTGGCCCAGCCGCGGATCCTCCTCGACATTGCACAGGAACACCGAGACGCCATTGTCGACCAGCGCGTCCGAAATGCCCGACATCAACGGCAGCGAGAAGCGGCCATAGGTATCGTTGGTGAGCAGGCCGACGGTGAAGCTACGGCGCCGGAGCAGGCTTTGCGCCAGGCTGTTGGGTCGGAAGCCAAGCCGCCGGGCGGTCTCGCGAATGCGTTCGCGCGTCTCGGCTGTCATCCGGCCCTGGCCGTTGAGCGCCTTGGATGCGGTGGCGACGCTGACTCCGGCCTGGGCGGCCACGTCACGCAAGGTGACTGGCTTGGAAAAGACCGGAACAGGCAGATCGTCCGATGGCATCGCGCCGAGATCCTTGGTTGGGAAAAGGTTTTCTCTTGCCGAGCCGGATAAGGCCCGGCAGGTGGCCGAGCCCGACGACGATTGTTTGAGAAAACCTTTTCTCAGATGAAGCTAAGCCAGATCGAATCGCTGTTCAAGGGGAAAAGTTGGTTGGCCTCCGCTCCTCTCCTCCGAAATGCAACGCGGGGTAAAAGCAGCCTCGGAAGCGCGTAGCTCAGGGGAAGAACGTCAGTCGCAGTGCTGGAGGCCCTCGGTCGAGACGGGGCGGGCTGCCGCTTGGGGCGTGAAGGATTTCAACTCTGCGCCGGAAGCGAGACCCGGCAAGGTTGGCTGGCGAACGCTCTGAAACTCGACCCCGAAAATTCTGAACAATCCCTCGGGATTAACCTTTCCGTAAATATTTGGCCGCTACTTCACAGCCATGGCCTCGTGGCGGAGCGGCTACGCTGGAGACGGCAAATCTCTGAAGCCTCGGTTCGATCCCGAGGCGAGGCCTCCAAAATTTGGCGTCCCAATCTGCCCCGGGCGCAGTCAGTTCCCACGAATAGATTGTGTGTTGCGAATGCAGTAGGGACTGGCCGTCAAAGCAGTCCTGTCTTGAATTTGGCATGCAGGCGCTCGCGAAAAAAGTGCTATGGAAGGGGTGCGAGCGTTCTTGCTTCGCTTTTCCCTGACATTCGAGGCCTTTCGTGCGTGAACCGTCGCTGCTGCCCGTCTTTGGAAAACTTGGCCTCAAGGCCCCAGTCGCCTTGGCGGCGGCACCGGTCTCGTCGGCAGGTGTGCCGCACCTGCGGAAGCTTCTGGCCGTGCATGGCGGCATGGTGCTGAAACTGTCGGTCGTCGCCTGGACGGTGCTGATCCTGGGCGCCGTGTTTTTCACGATGCAAGGCTGACCGCCATGGCCAACCGCTACACGCTGCGCATGGAGCTTCCCCAGAGCTGGAGCATCATCGATGTCTTCACCGGCCAGCCTGCGGTTGTCCGGCAAAAGGTGATGGTCGGGATGGGGCCGCGCGAGGCCGAGGACATGGTCGTGCAGATGAATGTCCGCGACGTCAGACGCCGCGAAAGGGCCGAGCGCAAGACCTGATCGCGGTCAGCGCCAACTCGCCGCCATTTCAGCCGAAATCGGCCGCCGTCAGCACATACATGCTCTTGCGGGTGCGGTCATAGGCCTTCGACGCCACCTCGCGGATGGCGCTGCTCTCGGTGTCGAATGTCTGGAGATAACCGGCTTCGTCGGCAGCTGTGCCCGGCCGCATCTTGGCCATGGCGTCGGCAGCGACGGAAAACGAGATCTGGAACATGCCGTCATGGCCAACGAAACGAATGCGCTGGCCCGCTTCGTCATAGCTGCGGCTGCGGTTGGGAAAGGTGAGGCTCATGTCTTGGCCTCCGTGGCTTTCTTGGTCACCCGCTTCTTCTTCGGCGTCGGATTGAGGGCCTCGGCGACACGATCGGCCTCTTCCTTGGCCAGCCGAAGCTCCCTCAGCCTTGCCGTCTTGATTTCCCTGGCTCTTGCCTCGGACATATATTCGGCGGTCGCCTTGTTTTTCTCCGCTGTCTTCTTCTGCTTGTCGACAAAGCGGGCTTCAGCTTTTTCCATGATCGTCTGATTGCCTTCGGCCATCGAAGAAATCTCCCTTGTGCCTGAAATCGTGAAAGTGAACTTGTCCGATAAATAGGCACTCGATCGGCAAAATTCAATCTTTTGAATTATTTGACATTCTGCGGATATCACGAAACGGCCAGCTGAAATAATACTTTTGAATATTTAATATGGTCCGCGAATAATTTTTGGCACTCCTATCTATCGAGTGCCAACGCGTCTATAGAGGAGGGGCGTGGCCGCCTGTGCCGGCCCCAGAAAGAAAGTTCCCATGAAATTTCGGCCACTCCACGACCGCGTCGTCATTCGTCGCGCCGAAGGCGATATCAAATCCAAGGGCGGGATCATCATCCCCGACACTGCCAAGGAAAAGCCGCAGGAGGGCGAAGTCATCGCCGTCGGGCCTGGCGCACGCGACGAAAACGGCGCGCTTGTTCCGCTCGACGTCAAAGCCGGCGACTTCATCCTGTTCGGCAAATGGTCGGGCACCGAGGTCAAGATCGACGGCGAGGACCTTCTGATCATGAAGGAAGCCGACATCATGGGCGTCATCGACAAGAGCGAGACCGGGATCATCGACAAGGGCGAGACGGCTGCAACCGACAAGACCGTGGCCGCCAAGAAAGCTGCCTGACCTCATTTTCTCCGAACGAACTGGATAAAAATCATGTCTGCCAAGGAAATCAAATTCTCCACCGATGCGCGCGACCGCATGCTACGCGGCGTCGAGATCCTCACCAATGCGGTGAAGGTCACGCTCGGCCCCAAGGGCCGCAACGTCATCATCGACAAGGCCTATGGCGCGCCGCGCATCACCAAGGACGGCGTCACCGTCGCCAAGGAAATCGAGCTTGCCGACAAGTTCGAGAACATGGGCGCCCAGATGGTGCGCGAAGTGGCCTCGAAGACCAACGACCTCGCCGGTGACGGCACCACCACCGCCACGGTGCTGGCCGCCTCGATCCTGCGCGAAGGCGCCAAGCTGGTCGCCGCCGGCATGAACCCCATGGATTTGAAGCGCGGCATCGACCAGGCGGTTTCCGCCGTGGTCAAGGAAATCCAGGCGCGCGCCAAGAAGGTCAAGTCGTCGGCCGAGATCGCACAGGTCGGCACCATCGCCGCCAATGGCGATGCCAGCGTCGGCGAGATGATCGCCAAGGCGATGGACAAGGTCGGCAATGACGGCGTCATCACAGTCGAGGAAGCCAAGACCGCAGAGACCGAACTCGACGTCGTCGAAGGCATGCAGTTCGACCGCGGCTATCTCTCGCCCTATTTCGTCACCAATGCCGACAAGATGCGCGTCGAGCTGGAAGAGCCCTACATCCTCATCCACGAGAAGAAGCTCGGCAATCTGCAGGCGATGCTGCCGATCCTCGAAGCGGTGGTGCAGAGCGGCAGGCCGCTGCTGATCATCTCCGAGGACGTCGAGGGCGAGGCTCTGGCGACGCTGGTCGTCAACAAGCTGCGCGGCGGCCTCAAGGTCGCGGCCGTCAAGGCGCCGGGCTTCGGCGATCGCCGCAAGGCGATGCTGGAAGACATCGCCGTGCTGACATCAGGCCAGATGATCTCCGAGGACCTCGGCATCAAGCTTGAAAACGTCACCATCGAGATGCTCGGCCGCGCCAAGCGTGTGCTGATCGAGAAAGACACCACCACGATCATCGACGGTGCCGGCACCAAGGCGACGATCCAGGCGCGTGTCGCCCAGATCAAGGGCCAGATCGAAGAGACGACCTCCGACTACGACAAGGAGAAGCTGCAGGAGCGACTGGCCAAGCTCGCCGGCGGCGTTGCCGTCATCCGCGTCGGCGGCGTCACCGAGTCGGAAGTCAAGGAAAAGAAGGACCGCATCGACGATGCGCTGAACGCCACCCGCGCGGCGGTTGAAGAAGGCATCGTGCCCGGCGGCGGCGTGGCTCTGCTGCGTGCCCGCTCGGTGCTTGGCGGCCTGACCGGCGCCAATGCCGATGTCACGGCCGGCATCACGATCGTGCTGCGGGCGCTCGAAGCGCCGATCCGCCAGATCGCCGAGAATTCCGGCGTTGAAGGCTCGATCGTCGTCGGCAAGCTCACCGACAGCAAGGACCACAATCAGGGTTTTGACGCCCAGAACGAGGTCTATGTCGACATGATCAAGGCAGGCATCGTCGATCCGGCGAAAGTGGTGCGCACCGCACTGCAGGATGCCGGTTCGATCGCAGCCCTTCTGATCACCGCCGAAGCGATGATCACCGACATCCCGCCGAAAGACGCTGCCCCGGCGGGCGGCGGCGGTATGGGCGGCTACTAAAACCCGGGACTTGTCCGATCTCTTTGAGAGGTGAATGACGGCCCCGATCGGGGCCGTCATGATTCTCAAGATGATCGCAAAGTTTACGCATAGCTGCCTTGCCGTCCGGCTCAGCGCCGGGAGGCACCCCTGATCTTGCGGCTTTCGGAGGGGACGCAATCCACGCTAGACTGTGCGGGCGGCCGTCTGGTCGCGGAGCTCGCCGACTTTGGCAAGCGATCGGACGAACAGCTATCCTCGATACGGAGACACGTTCATGTTTGCGGCCAAGGCCATCGACACCTCAGACAAGGCCGCGTTCTACCGCGACCTCGCCACTCAGCTTAAGGCGCTGCTCGACGGCGAGCGCGATTCGATCGCCAACGCCGCCAACACCGCAGCACTCATCTTCCAGATGGTGCCGGACCTCAACTGGGCCGGGTTCTATTTCCTGCAGTCGGACGAGGAAATGGTGCTCGGGCCGTTCCAGGGCAAGCCGGCCTGTATGCGCATCGCCGTCGGCAAGGGCGTGTGCGGAACGGCGGTCGAACTCGGCACCTCGATGCTGATCAAGGACGTGCATGATTTTCCCGGCCACATCGCCTGCGATGCCGACTCGCGCTCGGAACTGGTGGTGCTGCTCGAGGACGATGAAGGCGTCTTCGGCGTGCTCGATCTCGACAGCCCGCTGCCCGGCCGCTTCGACAAGGCCGACCAGGCCGGCATCGAGACGCTGGCGGCGATCTATGCCGCGGCGAGTTCGTTCGAGGACTAGGCCCGGTTTAGACTAGGCGAATTTCACCAGCAGCAGGCTGAAGCAGCCGATGAACAGGAAGGCCGAGAAGGCGAGCGCCAAGGGGCGCAGGCCGCGTGAGCGCAACTGCGAGATGTCGGCCTGCAGGCCCATGGCGGCCAGCCCCATGGTCAGCATGATGGTGGTGGCGAGCGCCATTGCCGATTTCACCTCGGCCGGCACGGTGACGAGGCTGTTCAGCGCCACGATGGCGACGAAGGCGGCGACGAACCACGGCATGGGCGGCCGCGCCGCCACCTCACTGCTGCTCCTGCGGCGCGCCATCAGGCCGAGCGCGACGACCATCGGCGCCAGCATGGCGACGCGGGTCAGCTTGGCGACGGTGGCGATCTCGCCGGACTGGGTGCCGTTCTGGAAGCCGGCGCCGATGACTTGCGCCACTTCATGGATCGAGGCGCCTGCCCACAGGCCGAAAGCGTGCTGGTCGAGGCCGAGCATGGGCGCCATGAGCGGGAAGCCGAGCATGGCGACGGTGCCGAACAAGGTGATCGAGGCGACGGCGTAGGTGACGTCCTCGTCGCGCGCATCGGTGACGATGTTGGTGGCGACGATAGCCGAGGCGCCGCAGATCGAGGTGCCGGCGGCGATCAGCTGCGCCAGCTTGGCGTCGACGCCGATCAGCCGACCGAGCGTGATGGTGAAAACGAAGGTGGCACCAAGCGTGGCCGCGACAATGCCGACGCCGCCGGCGCCGATCGAGACGACTTGGCCGAGCGTCAGCTGGAAGCCGAGCAGCACGATGGCGAAGCGCAACAGGCGCTTTTGCGAGAATGCGATACCGGCTTTGGCGTGCACCGGTGTGCCGAGCACGTTGGAGTGGATCATGCCGGCAACGACGGCCAGGATCATCGGGCTGAACAAGGCGACGCCGGAGACATTGCGGGCCGAGAAGGCAACAGCCGTGATCATCGTGACAAGGACGACGCCGGGGACGATGCCATTCCAGTTGAGGGATTTCCGCCTTGGTGTCAGATCAGCAGGAAAAGCGCTTTTCGGAATATCGTTCGCGAAGTGGGAAACGGAAGACAATGCAATGCTCCAGGCGAGTACGCGGGGAGAATGTCATTCCTCAAATAATCTTTCCAACGAATTATTTTCGTCATAATGATCGGTTTTTACGAACGATCGGTCGGGCATTGGCTGTGCGTCATCTTCTGGCCGACCTGGATTAAAGCTGCGCTTCGATCGCCGCCTTGTCGATCACCGACCAGACGTTCCTGATTGTGTCGTCGAGGAATTCATAGAAGACGTTCTCACTGAAGGAGATCTTCCGGCCGTTGATGGGCAGGCCGAAGAAGGTTCCCTTCGGCGTGCAGTTGAACTGGAGCCGGCTGGCTATGAACGGCGGTTCGGCGATTTGCAGTTGGATGTCGAAATAGAGGTCTGGGATCTCCCGAAAATCGCGCTCCAGCATTTCGCGGTACCCCGCCAGCCTGACGCGGTCGCCATTGTAGTGGACCTCGTCATGGACGAAGCGATGCAGATTTTGCCAATCCTGATTGTTGAGGCAGGCGATGTAGCCTCGATAGAGGTCGGTAACGGTCACGGCGATGGCTCCGGTGCTTGGTCTGGGTCGAGCAAAAAGATAGAACGACTGCGGGTGCAGTCCAGATGCGACATCGCCTGCCGGCGCGCCGCCTAGAACATGCCGCGGTCGTTGCTCCGCTGGTCGTCGTCCACCAGATGCGGCTGATAGATTCCCGTCCGCGCCGTCCGCCGCCAAGGCCGGGCCGGGTCCGCCGGATTTGTGTGGATATCGGCGACGGGGATGGAGGGTGTTCCATTGGCCGGGCATTGCGCCGCCACCGGCCGCCGGGGGCAACGATTCCCGAAGGCGCGGTCAGGCTGTGTTGCGCGGGGAGGGAGAAACTGGCCCAGTAATTGTTGCTTGCCGCGCGTCCCTGCATCTCGACGGCGAAAGCCGGCCGTCGGCGGCGGTGATTGTCGGATGCGTCCTCCAGAAAATCGATGCTGTCCGCGAACAGCGATGCCGATCCGATCCAGACGGCTACGGCAAACTCGATCCCGAAATAGGCCAGGTTCAGGATGGCAACCATCCGCACCCTTGTTCAGCGTTCCGGTCATATTTTGTCCATCGATCAATTGCCGTTTATCGCAAGGCCCGCAGCGATTCCATGACATGAGACATTACCGATCGAGCAGCCGCCTTGACAGCGCCACGCATCATGTTCCAGCTTGGCGCCATGTTCGTCCTCGCGCCCACCAACACCAAGCGACGCCGCACCTGCACAGTGCGGAGCGGCAGACTGATTGCGCGACGACAAAGACCGGCAGGATAGATCCGGTTCGTTCGTTTCCAGCCCCGCCCGCGACACCGCCGGCGGGGTTTTTCATATCTGGAGCACTTTGATGACCACCAATTCTTCTATCCGGCTTCGGCCCGCCGAGCCCGCTGACGCCACCGCGATCCGGGATATCGTTCGTGCCGCCTATGTCAAATGGGTGCCGGTGATCGGCCGCGAGCCGCTGCCTATGCGCGCCGACTACGACAAGGCTGTTGCCGAGCATCCGTTCGATCTCGCCGTCGAGGATGGCGGCATTGTCGGGATAATCGAAACCATCCTGGCCGCAGATCACCTCTGGATCGAGAATGTCTGCGTGGCACCGGATGCGCAGGGGAGAGGGATTGGCCGGCTGTTGCTGGAGCTGGCCGAGCGCAAGGCAATCGAAGCAGGACGTGCCGAGCTTCGCCTGCTGACCAATGGCGCCTTCGAGGCGAATGTGTCGCTCTACAAGAGGCAGGGCTATGTCATCGATCGGGAAGAGCCGTTCATGGGCGGCATGACGGTCTATATGAGCAAGAGGCTCGCGGGATTACCGGCAATCTGACGAAGGAGTTCGATAATGGCTGCCAGGGTCAGGCTTAAGCAACTCCTAGGGCTTTACGCGGTTTCCCGGCTGGAGGCGGGCGAGATCATTCCCGGTTGGGCGGACGGGCCAGGCTTCGTCAGCATCACAAGGACTGACGACGAGCTTTCGATCGTTTGCTTGCAGGACCGCGTGCCGCATGCCGTCAAGCAGGATATCGACTGGGTGGCCTTCAAACTCGAGGGCCCGTTTGCCTTCGATGAAACCGGTATCGTGCTGTCGGTTATCAGGCCGTTGTCGGAAAACGGGTTGGGCATCTTCCTGGTGTCCACTTTCGATGGTGACCATCTGTTGGTGAAAGCGACGGATCAGGCCGCCGCGAGGCGGTTTCTGGTCGAGGCCGGGCATATCTTGCTGTAGTCCATCCTCACCACTACTCGCTGGCCCAACCGCTCTGGCTCAATCACTGCCGCACTGGCTCAACGACTTCGGGGGTTGCGTTTGACAGCGGCGTTTGTGCATCGTTATCTCCAGCCAGATATGACGGCCCGGCGCGGCCATGCGGCCAAGGAGAAAACCATGTCACACAATCTGCAATTCTATATCGATGGCGCGTGGGTCGATCCTGTTGTGCCCAACACATTGGACGTCATAGATCCCTCGAATGAGGACGCCTTTGCGCAGATTTCGCTAGGCTCCAAGGCCGATGTCGACAAGGCGGTGGCTGCCGCCAAGCGCGCCTTCAACAGCTTTGGTTTTACAGAGGTTGGTGAGCGGCTCGACCTGCTGAACCGCATCATCGCGGTCTACAAGAAGCGCAGTGGCGATCTTGCCGTCGCTGTGTCACGCGAGATGGGCGCGCCGCGCCAGATGGCGTTGGACAGCCAGGTCGGCATTGGGCTGGCGCATCTGACCAAAATGGCCGAGACGCTGAAGACTTTCGAATTCCGCCACGTGAAGGGCAACCATCTGGTGGTCAAGGAGCCGATCGGCGTCGTCGGGCTGATCACGCCGTGGAACTGGCCGCTCAACCAGATCACCTGCAAGGTCGGTCCGGCGCTTGCTGCTGGCTGCACGATGGTGCTGAAGCCCTCCGAGATCGCGCCGCTCGACGCCATCATCTTCGCCGAAATCCTGGACGAGGCCGGCGTGCCGAAGGGCGTCTTCAACCTCGTCAATGGCGACGGTCCCGGCGTCGGCCAGGCGCTGTCCAGCCATCCCGACATCGACATGGTGTCGTTCACCGGCTCGACCCGTGCCGGCATCCTGGTGGCCAAGGCCGCCGCCGACACGGTCAAGCGCGTGCATCAGGAGCTTGGCGGCAAGTCGGCCAACATCCTGTTCGGGGATGTCGACCTCGCAAGCGCCGTCAGCAAGGGCGTCGCCGGCTGCTTCAGCAACAGCGGCCAGTCCTGCAACGCGCCGACGCGCATGTTCGTGCCGCGCGACCGCCATGAAGAGGCGGCCGGCTATGCCAAGGCGGCTGCGGAAAAGTTCACCGTCGGCCCCGCTGACGCCGCCGGCACCAAGCTCGGCCCGGTCGTCAGCCAGGTTCAGTTCGACAAGATCCAGGACCTGATCCAGGCCGGCATCGATGAAGGTGCGACGCTGGTAGCGGGCGGCCCAGGCCGGCCGGCCGAGCTTAACCGCGGCTACTATGTCAGGCCGACGGTGTTCGCGGACGTCACCCACGACATGCGCATCGCGCGCGAGGAGATCTTTGGGCCGGTGCTGGCGATCATGCCCTATGACAGCGTCGACGAGGTGGTCGAGACCGCCAACGACACCGTCTATGGCCTCGCTTCCTACATCCAGGCCAAGGACATGAAGAAGGCGCGCGAAGTCGCGGCGCGCATGCGCACCGGTAATGTCTACATCAATTATCCGCAGTGGGACGCCGGCCTGCCGTTCGGCGGCTACAAGCAGTCGGGCAATGGCCGCGAATATGCCGAATACGGGCTCGAGGATTTCCTCGAGATCAAGGGCATCGCAGGGTATGAGGCGGCAGAGTAGACGGGGTACTGGCGGCGACTTTCAGGACTTGGGTTCCTCGCCCCCGCAAAGCGGGGGAGAGGTGGCCGCGAAGCGGTCGGAGAGGGGGCTGCGACGCTGGCAAGTTCCCTCTAAATCACCTAAGGCCGCGCCGCCCCCGCTCCGTCTCGGCTTCCCCGAGCCACCTCTCCCCCACTTCCGTGGGGGCGAGGAACCCAAACCCTGCCACGTCCCGCCATCCTCTTCCCATCAGATGCGGTTTAACTTATTTTGCCAATTGGCAAATACATGCTATATGTCTGCCAACAGCGAGGCACAAAATGCAGCTTCAGTCCATCGTCACCACGCCGGCCACGGTCGGAGCCGCTATCTCGGATGAAGAAGCTGGCGCGCTGGCGCGCACCACGGTCAATCTGTTCAAGGCCTGGAATCTCACCGACCTGGAGGCCTGCATCCTGCTCGGCGGCATGTCGGCGCGGACCTGGGCGCGTTGGAAGACTGGGGCGAAGGAAGGCGGCGTCGGCAGGATCGACCGCGACCTGCGCACCCGCTTGGCGCATCTGATGGGCATCCATAAGGGCCTGCGCTATCTGTTCACGGACCCGGCGCGCGGCTATGCCTGGATACGCAAGCCCAATACCGCCTTCGGCGGCCAGTCGGCCCTCGATCTGATGCTGCGCGGCGAAATTTCCGATCTCTCGGCGATGCGCGAATGGCTCGATGCGGAGCGTGGTGCATGGTGAGTGGGCTTGCGGTCCGGCGCGGCGTCCATTGGCACCAGACCTTCCGCATCATCCGCTCTATCCACCCGCCGATCGACCTGTTCGAGGACATTGCCGATCCGCGCGACTGGGAGGCGTTGGCCTCGGTCGAGGCGAAGACCAACCCGCGCATAAGGTTCGAGATCGGCGACCTCGGCAAGGTGTCGGCCGCAAGGCGGGTTTCCGGCCCCGGCGCCAGCTTCGTGATGGCGCCCTTCGTGCACTGTTCGACGCTGCGGCCGGGACGCTTCTCGGATGGCAGCTACGGCATCTACTATGCGGGCGACAGCGAGGAGGTGGCGCTGGCCGAGACCATCCACCACCATCAGAAATTCATGCGTGCCACCAACGAGGGGCCGGGCTGGACGGCGGATTTCCGCGTGCTGATCGGCAGCGTCGACCGCGACCTCGATGATGTCAACGCCGTGCCCGGCGTGCTCGACCCGGACGACTATTCCGCCTCGCAGGCGGAAGGGCGGGCGCTGCGGGCAGCAGGCAGCGACGGGCTGGTGTGGAACAGCGTGCGCATGCCGGGCGGCGGCTGCATCGGCATCTTCTGGCCCGACGCGATCACCATTCCAGTCCAGGGCCGCCACTACAGCTACCACTGGGACGGCGCCCGCGTCGACTTCGTGCGCCAGCACGATACGGGAAAGGTGCTTGCCGTCACATGATGGCGGCGGACACTCTTTACAGATCGCTGGGAAGCCGATATCCATAAATCCAAGGATTCGGATATATGGATAAGAAAAGCACTTTGAATGCGCTGGCCGCACTTGGCCAGGAGACGCGGCTGGATGTCTTCCGGCTGCTCGTGCGTGCCGGTCCGGAAGGTATCCCGGCGGGCGAGATCGCAACGAGGCTCGACACGGTCCAGAACACCATGTCGGCGCATCTGAAGGTGCTCGCCCATGCCGGGCTGATCCGTCCCGAACGCGACGGAAGGACCGTGCGCTATGTCGCCGATATGACCGGCTTGCGCGACCTGCTGGCCTATCTGATGGAAGATTGCTGCAATGGCGCGCCGGAGCTCTGCCGTCCCGTCATCAATGCCGTGACCTGTGACTGCTGAGGGGCTTGTGACTGTCCGCCGCGCGCCGTTCGAACAAGGAAAGCCATCATGACCGATCATGCTTTGAACGCAGCTGTGGCGGTGCGGCCCGGCATCGGCTTCGTCGAGAAATATCTGACGGTGTGGGTTGTACTGTGCATCGTCACGGGCATCGCGCTTGGCCATCTGCTGCCGGGCGTGTTCGGAGCCATCGCGTCGGCCGAGATCGCCAGGGTCAACATTCCTGTCGCCGTGCTGATCTGGCTGATGATCGTGCCGATGCTCTTGCGCGTCGATTTCGCCTCGCTGGCCAGGGTCGGCACCTATTGGCGCGGCATCGGCGTGACGCTGTTCATCAACTGGGCGGTGAAGCCGTTCTCGATGGCGCTGCTGGGCTGGCTCTTCATCGGCTGGCTGTTCCGGCCATGGCTGCCCGCCGTGCAGATCGATTCCTACATTGCCGGGCTGATCATCCTTGCCGCGGCGCCCTGCACGGCGATGGTTTTCGTCTGGTCGAACCTGACGCGCGGCGAGCCGAATTTCACGCTTTCGCAAGTGGCGCTCAACGACGCGATCATGATCGTCGCTTTCGCCCCCATCGTCGGCCTGCTGCTCGGCCTGTCGGCGATCACCGTGCCATGGGGCACGCTGATGCTGTCGGTCGCACTCTACATCGTCGCGCCGGTGATCGTCGCGCAGTTAGTTCGTGGCCGGCTGCTGGCAGCGAGGGGACAGGTCGGGCTCGATGCCCTGCTTGCCACGCTGCAGCCCTTGTCGCTGATTGCCTTGCTGGCGACGCTGGTACTGCTGTTCGGCTTCCAGGGCGAGCAGATCATTGCGCAGCCGCTGGTGATCGTGCTGCTGGCAGTGCCGATCCTGATCCAGGTCTATTTCAACTCCGGTCTTGCCTATCTGCTCAACCGCCTCAGCGGCGAGCGGCACTGCGTGGCTGGACCATCGGCGCTGATCGGCGCGTCGAACTTCTTCGAGCTGGCGGTGGCCGCCGCGATCGCGCTGTTCGGGCTGAATTCGGGCGCGGCTCTTGCCACCGTGGTCGGGGTGCTCATCGAGGTTCCGGTCATGCTGTCGGTGGTGTGGATCGTGAACCGCAGCAAGGGCTGGTACGAGAAGGGTGGCGCCGTCCGGAATACCATGTCGACTGGGAAGGCCTCGAAATGACCATCACCATCTACCACAACCCCGATTGCGGCACGTCGCGCAACACGCTGGCCATCATCCGGCAGTCGGGCGAGGAGCCGGAGGTGATCGAATATCTGAAGACGCCGCCGTCGCGACAAAGGCTAGTCGAACTGATCGCCGCGATGGGCATCACACCGCGAGACCTGCTGCGCGAGAAGGGCACCCCCTATGCCGAACTCAGCCTTGCCGACCCGAAATGGTCCGACGAGCAGATCGTCGATTTCATGCTGGCACATCCGATCCTTATCAACCGGCCGATCGTGGACAGCCCGCTCGGCGTCGTCCTTGCACGGCCGTCGGAAAAGGTGCTGGACATCCTGCCCAACCCGGAGATCGGTGCGTTCACCAAGGAGGATGGCGAGGTGATCACAGGCGCCTCGGGCAAACGCGCCGGCTGATGTTATTTCCATATTTTTCGAAATTAAGTTGACGGCGCGAAAAGTGCCGCGTAGTTTATTTCCATGAAACTCGAAAAAGCAGCTGCCCAGCTTGAAGCACTCGGCAATCCGACGCGACTTCAGCTCTATCGCATCCTGGTGCGCGCCGGTGACGACGGGCTTGCCGTCGGCAGCGTCCAGGGCAAGCTCGACATTCCGTCATCGACGCTGTCGCATCACCTCAAACGGCTGGTCGACACCGGGCTTGTCACGCAGGAGCGGCAAGCGACGACGCTGATCTGCCGCGCCAACTATCCCGGCATGAATGCGCTGATCGGCTATCTCGCCGACGAGTGCTGCGCTGACGCCGTCTGCGCGCCCGCCGTCGGCAAAGCACTGGTTTGATTTTTTTGCACTTATAATTCGAACATACCGGAAGGATCGAACCTATGGACATGATGGCAAACCTTCCCGTCGCGGTGATCGGCGCCGGCCCGGTCGGGCTGGCAGCCGCGGCGCATCTGGTCGAGCGCGGCATTCGTCCGTTGATCCTGGAGCGCGGCGAAAGCGTGGGTGCGGCGCTGCTCGATTGGGGCCATGTGCGGGTGTTTTCGCCATGGAAATACAACATCGATACGGCGGCGCGGGCGCTGCTCGACCGCTCCGGCTGGACGGCGCCGGACAGCCAGGGCCTGCCGACCGGCGGCGAGATCGTGCGCGATTATCTGACGCCGCTTGGCCGGCTTCCCGCGATCGCCGCCAATTTGAAGCTCGGCGCCGAGGTCACCGCGATCACCCGTCAGGGACACGACAAGGTCGCCAATGATGGCCGCAAGGACGCGCCCTTCGTCATCCGCTATCGCGATGCCGGCGGCGAACACCGCGTTCTCGCGCGCGCCGTCATCGACGCGTCCGGAACATGGTGGCGGCCAAATCCGATCGGCGTCGACGGGCTGCCGGTTTCCGGCGAAGGCGAGGCGTCGGCACGCATCGCCTATGGCATTCCCGACGTGCTCGGCAAGGCGAGAGAAGACTATGCGGGCAAGCGCATCCTGGTCATCGGCGGCGGGCACTCGGCCATCAACGTCGCGCTGGCGCTGATGGAGCTGCAGGATGCGGCGCCTGGCACCGAAATCTTCTGGGCGCTGCGCCACGCCAGCATCGAGAGATTGCTCGGCGGCGGGCTGAACGACCAGTTGCCGGAACGCGGCGCGCTTGGGCTGGCTGCCAGGCAGGCGATGGCGGATGGCAGGCTGAACATGCTGGCGCCCTTCGCCGTCAACGGCATCAAGACGCAGGGCGAGGGGCTTGTTGTCGATGCCGGCCTGGGTGGCAAGCCGTTCAGCCTGGCCATCGACCGCATCGTCGTCACCACCGGCTTCAGGCCAGACCTGTCGTTCCTGAGCGAAATCCGCATCGCGCTCGATCCCGCCGTCGAGGCGCCGCCGGCACTGGCGCCGCTGATCGATCCAAACTTCCACTCATGCGGCACGGTTCCCGCGCATGGCATTGCAGAGCTCGCCCATCCCGAACCGGGCTTCACCATCGTCGGCTCGAAATCCTACGGCCGTGCCCCGACCTTCCTGATGGCGACCGGCTACGAGCAGGTCCGCTCGGTGGTGGCCGATATTGCCGGAGACCATGCCGCGGCCCGCGAGGTCCGGCTGGTGCTGCCGGAGACCGGCGTGTGCTGCGCCGTCGGTGTCGCGACGGTAGCGGCAAGCGCCGGCTGCTGTGGCGGGCCCGCGCCGGCCGCTGTCGATGCCTGCTGCGTCAGGGATGCGGACGCCAAGGCAACCGGCGCATCGGGTTGCGGCTGCGCAACCGCGCCGGCCACCGAGCCGCGAGAGGATATGGCGGCCGGCGCCGATGCCTGAACGATCCGTCCTGCGCAAGGCGATCTGGGCGCTTGGGCTGACCCAGATCATTGGCTACGGCACGCTCTACTACAGCTTCTCGATCCTGGCGCCGGCAATGGCTGGGGAGTTCGGGCTCACGGAAGGCTGGGTGTTCGGCGCGCTGTCGGCCTCGCTGTTTGCCGGCAGCCTGTTCGCGCCGACTGCCGGGCGGTGGGCCGACCGCTTCGGCGCCGGCCGCATCATGACCGTCGGCTCGGTGGCGGCAGCCGTGGCGCTGGCGCTGTGCGCCGTCGCGCCCGACCGCGTGAGCTTCGTTGTGGCCTTGCTGGCGATGGAACTGGCCTCCAGCTTCGTTCTCTACAGCGCCGCCTTCGTTGCGATCGTGCAGATCGGGGTTCCCCGACCGCAGCGCAGCATCACCCATCTGACGCTTATCGCCGGGTTCGCCTCGACCCTGTTCTGGCCGCTGACTTCGGCGCTGCATGCGCATCTGACATGGCGCGAGGTCTATCTTTTGTTCGCCGCTCTCAATCTCGGCCTATGCCTGCCGATCCACGCGTGGCTGATGCGCCTGTCGCGCCGCCATGCAGCAGTCATGCCGCAAGAGCGCGGGTCCGCCCCCGATGAAGCGGGCACGCGGCTCGATGCGCGGCGCGGCCGGACCGCCTTCCTGCTCATGCTGGCGGGGTTCGCCACCGAGGGCTTCGTGCTGTCGGCGATCCTCATCCACATGGTGCCGCTGACGGCGGCGCTGGGGCTCGGAACCGCAGGCCTCTTCGTCTCGACCCTGTTCGGGCCGGCGCAGGTCGCCAGCCGGCTGATCAACATGCTGTTTGGCGGGCGGCTGCAGCAGACGCACCTCGCCGTCATCGCCGCATCGCTGATCACAGCAGGGCTGTGCGCACTGCTCCTGACGACGCCATGGCTGCCAGGCGCTTTCCTGTTCGTGTTGCTGTTCGGCCTTGGTTCCGGCCTCACCAGCATCGTCGGCGGCACCTTGCCGCTCGAACTCTTCGGCCGCGAGGGCTATGGTGCGCGGCTCGGATGGGCGAGCGCTGCCCGTCAGTTCACCTCGGCCTTCGCGCCGTTCGCGCTCGCCTTCATGATGGCGCGGACATCCGTCGCCAATTCGCTGTGGGTGCTGGTCGTCGTCGCCGCGAGCGGCGTGATCGCCTTCCTCGCCATCGTGCTGCTCAGACGGCGGGGCGGCCTGCCAGCGTTCGTGACCCATCTCGCGTGACTTGGCACCTGGCGCCGATCATGATGGTCTGCAAAAGGGTCCGGAACGCTGAGAGTGGGGATCGACCGCAATCCCTTTTGCATCTACCGCAGTGTACTGCCGACGGAAACCTGGCTCTTATGGAGCGCCGGGAAGACCGGCTCGACATCGAATGCGTCGCGGGGTTCCCGCTACCCGCGGTCACAGTGAACCAGGTGGAATCTTATGCAGAATGATCGTATTCAAGACCGGGTCAGCAAAACGAACGCTGGGATGGTTTGTTTGTCTGGGCGCCGGGGGCGCATTGGCAGCCATGATCTATGGTATTTTCACGCATCCCGAAGCGCAGACCCCGGCCGAGCTTTGGTCCGGAGTGGTCATCGGTGTTTTCCTTGTCGGTCTCATGGTGGCCGGGATTGCTGTCCAATACGCACGTTGGAGCATCGAAGGCGAAAACATCATCTACCGTCGTCTCTTCAGAAACAAAACGATCCCACTCTCCGAGTTGGCAGGCTTTGGACAAGTCATTGTCGTTGTCGTCGCTATTCCTTTCGTCCATGTGGATCTTTACGATCGCGAACTGAAGCTCATCGCGCGGCTTCCGGTAAGTCTCAAGGATTGGCCTGAAGCGGAAGCACGGCTTGCAGCGCGTTTGCGCTATGTCGTCAATGACGGAAGCCCCGCATTGCCCAAACGGAGGTTCGTCGATACACCGAAAAAGAAGCATGTCTTATAAGGCGTGACATCAATGCCTGAGAATCTTGCTCAGGAAAGCGCGGCTGCGGTCGGTCTTGGGGTGTGAAAAGAACTCGTCCGGCGTGCCGCTTTCGACGATGGCGCCGGCGTCCATGAACACCACGCGCTGGGCGACCTTGCGGGCAAAGCCCATCTCGTGCGTCACCACCATCATGGTCATGCCTTCCTCGGCGACCGCCACCATGACGTCGAGCACTTCGGAAATCATCTCGGGATCGAGCGCCGAGGTCGGCTCGTCGAACAGCATGATCTTGGGCCGCATGCCGAGGCAACGCGCGATCGCCACGCGCTGCTGCTGGCCGCCGGAGAGCTGTGCGGGATAGGCATTGACCTTGTCGGCGAGGCCAACCTTGGCCAACAATTCACGGCCTGCTTTTTCAGCCTCGGCACGCGGGATCTTGCGGACATGGATGGGGGCTAGCGTGACGTTCTCGAGTGCCGTCTTATGCGGGTAGAGGTTGAACGACTGGAAGACGAAGCCGATCTCGGTGCGCAGCTGCGTCATGTTGGTGGCGGGGTCGCCCAGGCGTTGGCCGTCGACGACGAGGTCGCCGTTCTTGATCGCCTCCAGGCCGTTGACGCAGCGGATCAGAGTGCTTTTGCCCGAGCCGCTCGGGCCGCAGACGACGACCACTTCGCGCGGCTCGACGCTGAGCGTGATGTCCTTGAGCACGTTGAGCGAGCCGAACCATTTGTTGACGCCGCGAAAGTCGATCATACCGGTCTTGGCAAGGCCCGTTGTGGTCATGTTTTCTGGACCTTTGGGGTTGGAAGTCACAACTGCACCTCGCCATGTGCCGCGCCCATGCGCTGCTCCAGCCGACGGGCCAGCATGATCAGGGGATAGCATACGATGAAATAGCCGACGCCGACGAGGAAGAAGACCAAGAGGCCGTTGGGCACACGCTGCACCACCAGCCAGCCGACGCGGGTGAGGTCGGTGAGACCGATGGCCGACACGACGGAAGAATCCTTGATCAGCAGCACATACTGCCCGACCAGCGGCGGCAGCACGATGCGCATGGCCTGCGGCAGCACCACCTGGCGCATGCGCTGCCAGCGCGACAGGCCGGACGCCAGCGCCGCCTCGACCTGGCCGGTCGGCACCGAGCGGATGCCGGCGACGACGATCTCGCAGATGAAGCAGGCGGCCAGATTGGTCAGCGCGATGATGCCGGCGGTGAAGGCGTCAAGCTCGATGCCGAACTCCGGCAGGATGAAGAAGATCAGGAAGATCTGCACGAGGAACGGCGTGCCGCGGATCAGGTCGACCCAGGCCCCGATCAAGCCCGAGATCAGCTGGTTGCCGCCGGTGCGCAGGATGCCGAGGCCGAAGCCGAGCAAGGTGCCGAGCACAAGGCTGATCAGCGACAGCATCACGGTCATGCCGAGGCCGCGCAGGGCCAGCGGATAGGAGCCGGCGAGGCTTTGCAGTTGTTGCCAGATCATGTCCGCGCCCCCGCCGTGCCGAGCCAGCGGCTGGAGACGCCAGCCAGTCCCTTCAGTCCGTAATAGAGCAGCAGATAGAAGGCGGCGATGGTGAGGAAACCTTCGGCCGGCATGAAGCGGTCGGAGGCGAGCAACTGGCCGGCGCGCGTCAGTTCGGCAACCGAGATCAGCGACAGAAGGGCGGAATCCTTGACCAGCACGATGGCTTGGCCAAGCAGCGGCGGGATCGTCACCTTGAAGGCTTGCGGCAGCACGACCAGGCGCATCCGTTGGACATAGGTCATGCCCGAGGCGACGCTGGCTTCGACCTGACCGCGCGGGATCGACAGGATGCCGGCACGAATGATTTCAGCGATATAGGCGCCGCTGTTCAACGACAGCGCGAGGATGCCGACGACGAGTTCCGGCAGGACGAAGCCGAGCCGGGGCAGGCCGAAATAGAGAAAATAGAGCTGCGCCAGCAAGGGCGTGGCACGCACCGCATCGATATAAGCCTTGGCCGGCACACGAAACAGCCAGCCGCGCTGCAGATTCATGGCGCACAGCACGATGCCGACGATGAGCGCCCCGACAAAGGACAGCGCCGACAGCCAGACGGTCGTGATCAGGCCCTGTCCGAACAGCGGCAGGTATTCGACGATGGTGCGGAAACTGAAATTTTCGAGCATCGTTGGGTGCAATCCCCAGAGTGCAGGAAACGACGGATGAAGCGAAATTCCAGGCGGTTTCGCGGCGCTTGAGACGCGCGCTAACCGCCTGGGTTTATCGCTGCTTAGTGGTCTTTCTTCCAGGCGTCGGAATTGACCCAGTAGTCGAGGTTCTTCTGCAGGCGACCATCGATGGTGACCTGGTTGAGGAACAGGTTCATCCAGACCAGCAGGTCCGGCTCGTCATAGCGGGTGGCGAAGGCAAGCGGCTCCTTCGACAGAAGGTCCGGCATGATGGTGAAGCTGCCGGCCGGATAGGCGGTCGACTGGCCCTTGACCGCCGAGACGTCGTTGACGCCGCAATCGGCCTGGCCGTTGTTGACGGCGTCGAGCAGCAGCGGACCGCCGCCCTTGTAGCTCTTGATGTCGGCGTCGGGGAAGGCTTTCTTGGCTTCCTTCTCGCCGGTGGCGCCGAGCAGCACGGCGATCTTGGTGCCCTTGGCCTTGCAGTCTTCGGTGGTCTTGAACTTGCTGTCGGCCTTGGTGAAGACGGTGCTGCCGGTGTACATGTAAGGCGTGGTGAAGGCGACCTTCATGCCGCGCGCCAGCGTCGGTGTCATGTCGGCGACCAGAAGGTCGGCCTTGCCTGACAGCAGCGCCGGGATCAGACCATCCCAGTCGAAATCGAGGAAGGTGATTTTCACACCCATTTCCTTGGCCATCAGTTCGGCCAGTTCAACCGAACTGCCGGTGCGTTCGCCATTGGCGCCAACCAGCGAGAAAGGGGGTCCCTGGGTCTGCACGGCGACACGCAGTTCGCCGCGCTTGGTGATGTCGTCCAGTGTTCCGGCTGAGGCAGCAGTGGTAAGGCCGGCGAGCGCAAGTCCGGCGATGAAAAGCTTGGCAATCTTCATTTGGTAGTCCTCCTTGTTTTATTGTTCCATGTCTTCGTTGTTTTTCACCCTTTGGGGTGCTTTTTGAGCGGCAGCGCCGTTGCCGGCGGCAGCCACCGTTCGAAAATCCTCAGTCCCAGGCCACCGTCTCGGTGACCTTGATGCCGCGTCTGGCAAGCTCGTCGAAGAAGGGTTCGTCGGGCACGTCCAGCAGCGGGTTGAGCAGGCCGGGTTTGGTGATCTCGCCACGCGCCAGCATCTGCGCCACGATGCTGGCGGGATAGCCGACGCCGAGGCTCATGCCGAACAGGCCCGAAGCCAGGTCCCGCTCGATGATCAGGTCCGACGTCACCGTCTTGGCGCGGCCGCTTTCGAGGCCGGAAAAGACATTGCGCATCACGCACAGGTCCTTCTCGCCGGGACCATATTGCAGTTGCGGGCCGAGCAGCCGGCCGAGGAATTCGCGCGGGCTGTTGGAGGTGCCGGGCACCTTGTCCTCAGAGAGGAAACCGAGCTCCTTTAGCGGCGCCCAGAAGGCCGACCATCCCGGCCAGCGCAGCGTGTAGCGGCCGGAACGGCGCAGACCCTTGGCTGCCTCCAGCATCTCGACATAATGCAGCGCATCGCCATTTGGGAACGCTTCCAGCCTGCCCAGGCCCGCGACCTCGATCTCATGGATGAAAGGGTTTTCGTGCTGCTGGCCGGCCGGCACCGCGACGCGCTTTCCGCCCTCGATCATGACGCTGTCGCGGTTCTGGCTGACCAGGACCATGTCGAAATTCCAGCTCACCTTGTAGCACAGCGGCTTGGCCATCGCCTTCGGCTCGGGGATGCCGCCGCAATAGGAATCGATCGCGGTGATCGAAGAGAACTGCCTGGCGGCGCGCGCGTAGAGTACGAGGTCGATGCCGGGGTCGAGCCCGCATTCGGTCATGATCGAGACGCCGGCTTGTTCGGCGGCCGGCGCCAGATCGGCGATCGACTTGGCGTAGTTGGTGGTGACCAGCGGCGTGCGCGTGGCGATCGCGGCCTGCACCGCCTCGCGCATCAATGGCTGCGGCAACAGGTCGATGACGGCGTCGACATCATCAAGCACATTGGCCAGCGCCGGGCCGATCGCGCCTTCAGGCACGACGAAGCGCACACGGGCAAGATCGGTCAGGCCGGCAAGCCGGGCCGGGCCATCCGCTGCGGTGTCGACGCAGACGATTTCCTCGACGCCGTCGCTGGCAACAAGGTCGGCGATTGCCGCCCGGCCTTGCAGGCCGAGGCCGCCGAGTACCGCGATCTTCATGCCGGCTCCTTGCGGTCGTCCGACCAGCAGCCTTCCGGCAGGCTGACCCATTTGTTGCAGGACGCCATGACGACGAAGGTTTCGCTGCGCACGACTTCGCCGGGCTCGCCGGCACCCGGGATCAGTTCGCTAGTGACGCGGTAGAGGTCGGCGACGTCACCCGCCACGGTTACGTCGACGATGATGTCGAAGCGCCCGGTGACGACCGAGGCCGAGTTGACGAAGGGCAGTTCGGCAATGCGCTGCGCCAGTTCGCGGGCCCGGCCGCGCCCTTGGGCATTGATGCCGACAATGGCCGAGATCAGCTCGGGACGCTCGGTCAGATTCAGCAGGCCGACGATCTTGAGCAGGTTGCGGTCGAGCAGGTTGCGCAACCGCGTGCGCACCGTCGGCACCGAAATCGCCAATATCTCCGCGATGCGGTTGATGCCCGGCTGTGCATCCTGCGACAGCTGTTTGACCAGCCGCCGATCGGTCAGATCGAGATGTTCTCGCAAAGTCCCCGTCTTTCACAAAAGGAAAAAACTTTGGCGGTTTTTTTGCCAATGTGCAAACAAGCTACGTCACGGATATTGGAAAAGCAAGGCAATGATTCAGCGCTACTGGTGATAGGTGGTCGCTGTCAGGGCTCAGACCAGCGCTGCCGCCAACAGTTTTGCCTGTGGCGTCAGCTCTTCGAAGCGGCGGGCGCAGAGGTTGAGCTGGCGCGTCGCCCAGTCGTCGGTCAGCCGCAGTGTGCGCACGGAACGACCCGCCGCACTTTCCGGCACGATGGCGATGCCGGCGCCTTGCGCGACCAGCCGGCAGACATTGTCGAGGCCAGGCACGCGGATGCGGACATGCAGATGGCCGCCAAGGCGGGCCGCCTGGCGCGTGATGTGCTCCTGCAGCGCATGGCCGGTGCTGAGGCCGACGAAAGATTCGCCGAGAACCTCAGTGAGGTTGACGGTGCGGCCTTCAAGGCCGGGCCGGTTCCGCGCGGCGATCACCACCAGCCGGTCGGTGAAGAACGGTTTCTGTTCGAGATGCGACAGGCCGGCCCAGGTTGCGGCGATGCCGAGATCGGCCGCACCATTGGCCACGGCTTGCGCGATCTCATGGCTGGGGCGCTCGTCGAGATCGATGTCGATCTGGGCATGGGCGACAAGGAAAGCCGGCAGGATGTCGCGCAGCAACTCGGCTGTAGCGGCGGTGTTGGCCAGCAGCCGGACGCGGGCGCGCAGGCCGGTGGCATAGGCGGCCAGATCGCCGGTCATGGCCTCGATCTGGTTCTGCACGGCGCGCGCATGATGCAGCAGCGCCTGTTCCGCCGGCGTTGGCACCACACCACGGCGGCGGCGCTCCAGGAGCGGCGCGCCGAGCCGCTCCTCCATGCCCTTGATGCGGGCGCTGGCCGACGCCAGGGCCAGGCCGGCAAGCTCGGCGCCATGGGTGATGCTGCCGCGTTCGGCCACCAGCAGGAACAGGCGGAGATCGACCAGATCGAAGCGCATTCTTTTGCTCCTGCGAATATTCAGCGCCCGGGAAGGCGATCGGCCCTCCAGCCTTCGTCCTGGCCGAAGGTTGGCAGCACAACTTCCACATTGTGATCGGCCGGGATCTTCGTCAAACAGTTTCGAAGGAGAATTGTGATGAACAAACGAACGTCAGGCCGGCTCGGCATTCTCGAAAGCACGGCGATCGTGCTGGCCATTGCCGTGGCTGGCCTTGCCATGGCGCCAGCGGGATCAGGCCTGCGGGGATGCGCGGCGACGGTCGTATCCACCAGCCGCGATGCGGCGCCGGCAAAGGCCGCCAGCCTGGATGCCGACGCAACCGATATGCTGCTGCATGACTGATCCCGCCTTGAAGATACGACCATGCTGAGCGCCGGCGTCCTCGCCTGGATCGGCGCCGTGTTCCTCGCCGCCGGCTTCGTCAAGGGCGTCGTCGGCATGGGGCTGCCGACCGTTGCGATGGGCCTGCTGGCGGTGACGATGCCGCCTGCGCAGGCCGCGGCGCTGCTGCTGATCCCGTCGTTGGTCACCAATCTCTGGCAATTGCTGACCGGCCCGTCCTTCGGCGGCCTGTGTAAGCGGCTATGGACGATGATGGCCGGCGTGATGCTCGGCACCGTTGCCGGTGCCGGGCTGCTGACCGGCACGCATACGGGCGCGGCTTCGGCCGGGCTGGGCGCCGCACTGGTGCTCTATGCGATCCTCGGCCTCGCCAAGGCCGGCTTCACCACGCCGGTGCGCCACGAAGCCTTGATGTCACCGCTGGTCGGGGTGGCGACCGGGCTGGTCACCGGCGCCACCGGCGTCTTCGTCATCCCGGCAGTGCCCTATCTGCAATCGCTGCGGCTGGAGAAAGAAGACCTGATCCAGGCGCTCGGCCTATCCTTCACCGTGTCGACGGCGGCGCTCGCCATCGGGCTGTTCAGGACCGGTGCCCTGGCGTCGCCGAGCGCGCAACTGGCGGGATCGGTCGCAGCCCTTGCGCCGGCGCTGGCCGGCATGTTCGCCGGCCAGGCATTGCGCCGGAGGATGAGCATCGAGACCTTCCGGAAAGTGTTCTTCGTCGGATTGCTGGCGCTGGGTGTCTATCTTGTGGAGGACGGTATTCTGTAGCTTGCGGCAGGCGTTCAGAATGCAGCTATCGCCTTGGCGATCGCGGCGAAAGGCAGGACCAGGGACAGCGGCGCGTCATCCAGACGGATCGCACCGTAACCTTCATACCAGTGGGCAGCCTGGTCACCTTTGGCATCGATTAGCAAGGCAACGCCGCCGAGCTCCTCCGCGACTGCCATACAGCGCTTCCCGGCGGCGAGCAGCAAACCGCCGCCAAGGCCGCGGCCTTGTATCGTACGGTCTACGGCGAGCCGACCCAGACGGTAGACCGGCACGTCATAGCGGCCAAGGCCGCGTTTGGCGACTGCCGGGGTCCTGGCAAAGTCGATCGAAGCCGGGCTGAGAGAGTAGAAGCCGAGGATGCGCAAAGGATCTTGCGCCGTCACGGCGACGAAAGTTTTTGCGCCACCGCTTTGATGACTTTGACGCGCAAAGCGCTGCAAATAGATGTTGAGGTCCGCGTCGCCACAGTCGAAGGCGGCACGGTTATGTTGTCTCCCGATCGGCACTTCTTGCCATGTGACGGAGTTCACGCGAGAGTCTGGCCGGCTTTGGCGGCGCGGATAAGGCGGTTGGTCGGGGAGGGCGGGTTTTCAAGCAGGTCGAGGACGCGCAGACTGTCCCGTTCTGACAGCGCAAGATGTTCGGCGCGTTCGATCGCAGCCTGGGCGTCACGCAGTGCGGAGCGCGTAACGAACTCGGTCAGGCCGACATTCGACAAGGCGGCCGCACGTGCGATCACGGCTTTCGCTTCGGGCGGAATCCGGAAATCGATTCGACCGTTATCACCGACGTTGCGAGGCATGGCTATCTCCTTTGTCTGCTATTATATGGTACGGATTGAATCCGTACAATATAAATCCTATCGCTTTAGCCTCACGGGCATGTGAGGAGCGCGCTGGGCCAAATCTGTTACCGCACCACCAGCACCGCAATCTCCGTGTAGGACAGCACTTCCGCCGTCTGGCTGCCGAGAAGCAGCTTGCCCAGTCCGCGACGGCCGTGCGAGGCCATGACGATCAGGTCGCAGCGCAGGGCCTGCGACAGTTCCAGGATGGCTTCGGCGGGCCGCTTGTCCTCGACATGGACCACCTCCGCGGCCACGCCAACGGCGTCCGCCGACGCCTTGCATTTGGCGAGCACTTCCTTGGCATAGCGGCCTGCCTCTTCCTTGTAGGCGACGAGCTCATCGCCGGCGGCATAGCCGGCCATGGCGCCGCCCCAGGCGAAGATCGGGAATGGTTCCGAGACGGTAACGAAGGTGACGGAGGCGCCGAGGTCCTTGGCCAATGTCAGGCCGTGGGCAACGCCCTTGTCGGCCAGTTCCGATCCGTCCGTGGCGATGAGCAGATGTTTGTACATGATGATCTCGACTTGTTGTGCAAGGGCCCGTGCCCTTGTGGTGGCGGGAGCCTTGTAGAGGCTGGCCTTGATATAGTTGCGGCACCAGGATGATCACAGGGCCGGCCCGCCGCGGATCAAGGCCAGGCGACCACGCAGTTTTGTACCAAGCGGATTCCCCTTTGCCGCATCGTTGCTTAAGGTGCCGGACCACATCGAAAGGCATCTCATGAGCAGCGTGTATCCCCAAATCCATCTGGTCCGGCATGGCGAGACGGCATGGAGCCTTTCGGGGCAGCATACCGGCCGCACCGACATGCCGTTGACCCCGGTTGGCGAGGCCGCCGCGCGGGGCGTCGCGGATAGGCTCAAGGGCCTGTCCTTTTCGGCCGTATGGTCGAGCCCGTCGCAGCGCGCCTACAACACCAGCGTATTGGCCGGCTTCGGCGCGCAGAGCGTCAAGAAGGACGATCTGCAGGAGTGGGACTATGGCGCCTATGAGGGGCTGACGACAAAACAGATCCTGGCCGAGCGCCCCGGCTGGAATGTGTTTCGCGATGGTTGTCCAAAGGGCGAGATGGCGGCCTATGTGGGCGCGCGGGCCGACAGGATCATTGACGGGTTACGCAAGGCCAATGCCGACATGTTGGTGTTTTCCAGCGCGCATTTTTTGCGCGTGCTGGCGGCGCGCTGGATCGGGCTGCCGCCCGAAGGCGGCGCGCTGTTCGTGCTCGATACGGCAAGCATCAGCGTGCTCGGCTACGAGCATGATCTGAGCGAGCCGGTCATCCGGAAATGGAACCAGAAGTAGTGCGGCATCGGCCGGCGGTACCGCTCCCCCTACCTGTCGAATTTCCTGATCGCCTCGGCGGTTACCGGCGTGAAGAAATTCACCAGATTGCCATCGGGGTCGCGAAACAGCAGCGAGCGATTACCCCAGGGCATTGTGGTCGGCTTTTGCACCGTTACATCCCTGAGTAGGTCCGAGAGCCTGGCGAATTCAGCATCGACGTCGCCGACGCGGAACTCAAGGATGACGGTGTGGTTGTCGGCGGGGCGGGCGATGTCGCCGCCGAACAGCATCAAGGTGCGCGTGCTGCCGATTGCCAACGTGCAGGCAGGTGTCGCGAGTTCGGCGAAGTCTTCTGTGTACATAGTCACGGGCATGCCGGTGATCTCGCCATAGAAGCGCACGAGACGCTGGACGTCCGACGTGATGATGCGGACAGAGACGAAATTCATTTGTTTTGCTCCTGGATTGCTGGAGCCGCAGCCCGGCCCATGAGTCACCTATAGGCCAGGCCTCCTGACAGCTTCCTGTCAGGAGGTGGCGCGGATGCAAGGCCGCCGACATCGACGATACGCGGGGCTCACCCCGCCAGCAGCTCCAGTTCCTCCGGCGTCAAATGCCGTGCCGTACCCTTGGCGAGGTCGCCGAGCGGCAGGCGGCCGATAGCGATGCGGATGAGGCGCAGAACCTCGACGCCGTGCGCGGCGAGCAGGCGACGGATGTGGCGGTTACGGCCTTCGTCGAGTACGATCTCCAGCCAGGCGGTGCGGCCGCCGCTGCGCAAAAGTTCGATCGAACTGGCGCTCAGGGTCTCGCCATCGACGGTCACGCCGGCGCGGAATTTGTCCAGCATCGCTGCGTCCGGCACCATGCCGATCTGCACGTGATAGGTCTTGGGCAAATGCGAGGCCGGATCCATCAGCCGGTTGGCAAACCGGGTGTCGTTGGTCATCAACAGCAGGCCTTCGCTCGCCTTGTCGAGGCGACCGACCGGGGAGACGAAGGGCAGGTCGAGCCCTTCCAGGCAGGCATAGACGGTGTCGCGCTGTTGCGGGTCGTCGCGGGTGGTGACCAGCCCGCGCGGCTTGTTGAGGACGAGATAGACCTTGCGCTCGGCAACCACCGGCCTGTCGTCGACAACGATGCGGTCACGGTCGAGGTCGACGCGCAGGGCTGCATCGCGCACGACCTTGCCGCCGACACGCACGCGGCCTTCGGCGATCAGCACCTCGGCCTGCGTGCGAGAGCACAGGCCGAGCTTCGACAGCGCCCGGTTCAGGCTGACGCCGGGCGCCGCCTGCCTGCCGCTTTGTCGTGTCTGCCGTGGTGTCATGCTGCCGTCTGTGCTGGTGGAGCCGACAAATGCCACGGGCTGCAATGGCTTCGCAAGACGCGCTGCTGCAATCGTGCGCAAAGCAAGGGGGCAGTGGCGGCATCCGCAGTTCTTGGACCGGCGATATTGTCGCCGCCGCATCCGCGATAAACTTGCTTCGCATGAGTGAGTCTCTCGACATCTCGCCGATCACCAAGACCGTCGTCATCAGTGCCGAGCCGGCCAAGGTCTGGCGGATACTGACGATGCCAGAAATGATCCCGCAATGGATGTCCGACGAGGAGTTGACTGTCAGCCTGCAAGGGCATGCCGGCGGCGCGATCGTGATGCGCGGACTGCTGCACGGAATGCCGTTCGAGAACCATGGCACCGTCCGCGCTTTTGAGCCTGAAAAGAGCTTCGCGTATGGCTACTGGAGCACGCTGTCGGCCTCGCGGCTGGCGGACGTGCCCGAAAACCACACCGTGGTCAGCTTCGATCTGACGCCGGTGGGTGGGGGAACGACGCTGACGCTGACGCTCAGCGACTTCGCCGAACCGGCGATCCGTCCGCATGCCAATCTCTACTGGGGGCCGACCTTGCAGATCCTGAAAGCGGTCTGCGAGCGCGCTTGAGGGCGGGCGTCATCCCCGCGGACGGGCCGTCCGGCCCTTACTCTTTGGGGTGTCGGGCGAGAGCCAGCGCGCGAATACGGTCGGCGACGGCGCTGTCGACCGGGTTGTAGACGGTCAGGCTCAGATCCGGCCGGCCGTCGACCGCGAAGCCCGAATATTCCAGCTCGATATCGCCGAGTTCCGGGTGTTTCAGGCGCTTTGTCCCGTCGCCGTGGCTGAGCACGTCGTTTTCGCGCCACAGCGCGTCGAATTCCGGGCTGGCGCTACAGAGCTCGTCGACGAGTTCGCGCACCTCGGAGACAGCGCCGGCGCGTGCCGCATCGGCACGGAACGAAGCGACCACGAAACGGGCCAGGTTTTTCCAATCGTGCTGCTTGGCGCGGATGGCGGGGCGCAGGAACATGAAACGCAGGATGTTGCGCTCGCCCTCGGGCAGGGCACTATAGTCGGTCAGCACGACCCGCGCGGCGCAGTTCCAGGCAACGACGTCCCAGGTGGCGGTCCTGACTATGGCGGGGCTGGCATCGAGCGTGTCGATGAGGCGCTGCAGCCGTGGGCTGACACCCTCGACGCCCCTGTAGCGGACCTCGGGCGGGCGCCCCAGCCCGAGCATGAAAAGATGTTCGCGCTCCGCCTCGGTCAGCAGCAGCCCCTTGGCGATGCGATTGAGGACATCGGCCGAGGGTGCGCCGCCGCGGCCCTGCTCCAGCCATGTGTACCAGGTCGGGCTGATGTTGGCGCGTTGGGCGACCTCTTCCCGGCGCAGTCCCGGCGTGCGTCGGCGGCCCGAAAAGCCGAAGGAAGCCGGATCGAGCCGCGTGCGCCGGTCTTTGAGGAACGCTGCCAGCGAGCCGGCGGAATTGGAGGGCATCCTGTTAGTCATTATACCATGATAAGATCACTACTTTAATAGAATAATAGACCAGCAATATTACGCAGGCAACTAGTGCAGGAGATTTTGCATGCGTATCTTTCTCACCGGCGCGACCGGTTTCATCGGTTCGGCGCTGGTTCCCGAACTCATCCAGGCGGGCCACCAGGTGGTCGGCGTGACCCGCTCCGACGCCGGCGCCGAGGCGCTGGCCGCCGCGGGCGCCGAAGTGCTCCGGGGGACGCTCGAGGATCCCGAGGGGTTGCGCGACGGCGCGGCCAAGGCGGAGGCTGTGATCCACACGGCGTTCGACCACGATTTTTCGCGGTTTGCCGAAAATTGCGAAAAGGACAAGCGCGTCATCGCCGCACTCGGCGCCGCCCTGGCCGGCTCCGACCGGCCGCTGGTGATCACCTCCGGCGTCGGCATGGGCAGCCCCGGGCATGGCGAGCTGGCGATCGAGGACGTCTTCAATCCCGGCCATCCCAATCCGCGCATCGCCTCGGAGCTGGCCGGCAATGCCTTGCTGGACGCCGGCATCAATGTGTCGGTGGTGCGGCTGCCGCAGGTCCACAATCCGGTCAAGCAAGGGCTTATCTCGCCGCTCATCGAAATCGCGCGTGAAAAAGGCGTCTCGGCCTATGTCGGCGAAGGCCGCAACCGCTTCTCCGCGGGCCATCTCCTCGACGCCGCGCGGCTTTACCGGCTGGCCGTGGAAAAGCGGCAACCGGGCGCGCGCTATCACGCGGTCGGCGAGGAAGGCGTCGAGGTGCGGGCCATCGCCGAGGCGCTTGGCCGGGGCCTGAAATTGCCGGTCGTTTCCATCGCGCCGGAAAGAGCGGCGGAGCATTTCGGCTGGATGGCGATGTTCGCCACCATGGACCTGCCGGCCTCCAGCGCGCTGACACAGGCACGATTGGGCTGGCACCCGACCGGCCCGACGTTGATCGCCGATCTCGATGCCATGCAATACGCCGCTTGATTGACTGAAGCATCGGCCTAAAGCTGACGATACAGGGGCCGGTAATCAGTCAGATTGCCGGCCCTTCTGTACGAGGCGGTCAGCCCTCATCCAGGAGTAACTGCGTAACGCAGATGGACGAGCCCATGCGCCAGCGCCTCGCAGCTCTTCAGGGACAATTGCATCTTGCTCGCCAGGCCGCTCTCGCCAAACTCGACGAAGGCCTGGTTTGCTGCGCGTCCATCGATCGCGGGCGCCACGAGAAGGCTCAGTTCATCGACGAGCCCGGCCGCAAGGAAGGAACCGTTGATGCCGGCACCGCCCTCGAGCAGCAACCGGCGGATGCCGAGTTCGCTGCCGAGCACCTCGAGCATCGCCGCGAGATTGATGTCCGCCGCTTCCGACATGATATAGGATACGCCGTCGGCGGCGAGCTCGGCCAGGTGGCTGTCGGCGACATCATGCCCAAGCAGCACCACGACATGGTCGCCGCCGATGTCGGGTTTGGAAAAATGAAGCTTGCCCGAGGCATCAAGCGCCACGGCATAGCTGCCCGCATTCCTTTGCGCGAAATGATAGGGCCGGTCGACCTTGCCGGCATTGGCCGGCGGATGCGCGCCGGCCTTGCTCATCTCGGCCATGGTGACGCGGCCGACGATCCAGGCGTCAGCCGCGAGATCATTGTGGATATGCTCGTAGAGGCTCGACCAATCCGCCTGGGTCCCGTCCGGACTTGTCGTGTAGCGGCTTGGATGAAGGCTGCCGTCGAGTGATGCGAGCATATGGCAGATGACTTGCAGCTTCATACGGGTTCTCCAAATCACAAAAGCTTCGCGGGTCAATCCAAGGTAGTGCCGGGTCGAGGGAATGGAAGCCAGACGCCTCAGTGAGATGCCAGCCCACGATCCAAAAATCCGACAATTCCGATAATTTTGCCGGACGGCGCTGTTATATCGAGGTTGCACAAATGGTTGGCGCTGGGTTAGCATCCCTGCGCAGGCGTCGGTGGGAGGCTCTTTTTACAGCGGCGGCCAGCTGGAGCGGCATGCGTTTTCGGGCGCAGGGAGGATGCTCCACACTTTGAACCGACGCATGATCCTTCCTGAAACCGATCCGGTTTTCGGGTCGTGCGTTCTTGTGGAGGAGGATCCCATGAACAGACGTGAATTCCTGCTGTCGTCCGCGGCTTTCGGCGCCATGATGGTTGCCGCGCCCTCGGTGTTTGCGCAGGACAAGCTCACCATCCTTGGCTCGGTGCCCAGTCTCGGCTTTCCGTTCTTCGTGCACATGCTGAACGAGATCAAGGCGGAAGCCGCCACGCAAGGCGTCAATCTGACCGAAAGCGACGGCCAGAACTCGGCCACCAAGCAGACCGCCGACATCGAGGCCGCCCTGGTGCAGAAGGTCAACGCCATCGTCATCTCGCCGCTCGACGTCAATGCGCTGGCGCCGGCCATCGAGGAAGCGGTCAAGGCCGGCGTTCCCGTAGTGACGATCGACCGCCGCGTCGACGGCGTCGAGGGCATCCTCGCGCATGTCGGCGCCGACAATGTGAAGGGCGGCGAGGCGGAAGCCAACGCCGTGGTGGCGGCGTTCCCGAACGGCGCCAAGCTGTTCCATCTGCAGGGCCAGCCCGGTGCCGGCCCGGCGATCGACCGCAACAAGGGCGTGCACAATGTGCTCGATCCCTTGAAGGACAAGTATCAGATCGTCTTCGAGCAGACCGCCAACTTCGCCCGCGCCGAGGCGCTGTCGGTGACCGAGGCCGGCCTTGCCGCCAATGGCAAGCCCGACGCCATCGTCTGCGCCAATGACGACATGGCGCTGGGCGCCATGGAGGCCTGCGCCGCTCGCAACTTCACCGACGTCAAGATCTACGGCTTCGATGCACTGCCGGAAGCGCTGGTCGCGGTGCGCGACGGCAAGCTTGCGGGCACCGTCGAGCAGTTTCCCGGCGAGCAGTCGCGCACCGCGGTGCGCATCGCGGTGGCCTTTGCCAAGGACAAGACCGAGCCGAAGGAGAAGCTGGTGCTTTTGACGCCGATCGTCATCGGCAAGGACAATCTCGACAAGGCGGAGAGGATTGGCGAGACGAAGTAGGGCGATTTGGCAAGGCTGGCGGGACAGCGCCCCCTCTGTCCTGCCGGACAGAGGGGGGTGTTCAAGCGCTGATGGAGCCGTGATGAACTGCAATCCGGGAGCAACCATTGTCGCCAGCTGAAGCCGCATCGCCCGAGCCCATCCTGCTTGCCGTCGAGGGCATCACCAAGCATTTCGCCGGCGTCACCGCGCTGAGCGATGTCTCGCTCGACATCCGCCCCGGCGAAATCCTCGGCCTGCTGGGCGAAAACGGCGCCGGCAAGTCGACGCTCTTGAAAATCCTCTCGGGCGTCATGCCGCCGTCGGGCGGCCGCATCACTTTCGACGGTGCCGATTATCATCCATCCAGCCCGCAGGATGCCAAGCGGCTCGGCATCGTCACCATCTACCAGGAACTGAGCCTGATCCCGACGCTGACTGTGGCGGAGAATATCTTTATCGGCCGCGCGCCGCTCGGTCCGCTCGGGCTGGTGAGTTGGAGGCGCATGGAGCAAGAGTCGCGCTCGATCATCGCCCGCGTCGGCCTCTCCATCGATCCGATGACGCCGGTGTCGGCGCTGTCGGTGGCCGAACAGCAGCTGGTCGAGATCGCCCGCGCCCTGTCGCTGAAAAGCCGGCTGATCATCATGGACGAGCCGACCTCGGCGCTGACCGAGACCGAGGTGCAGCGGCTGCTGTCGATCATGGGTCGGCTGCGCAAGGACAAGGTCGCCATCATGTTCGTCACCCACCGGCTGGAGGAAGCGTCCGCCATATGCGATCGCATGACGGTGCTGCGCGACGGGCGGCTGGCCGGGCATCTTAACCGCGAGGGCGGACCGATCGCGCTGCCCAAAATCATCGAGAAGATGGTCGGCCGCGCGGCGTCCGAGCTCTACGCCCGGCCGGCGCAGCGCGCGGTGGCCGGCGATATCGTGCTGTCGGTGCGCGGCCTGCGCACCGTTCGCGACCCCGAGGCGCCCCACGCCATCGTGCTCGACGGCGTCGACATCGACCTCAAGGCCGGTGAAATCCTCGGCGTCGCCGGGCTTGTGGGGTCCGGCCGCACGGAACTGGCGCGCGCCATCTTCGGCGCCGACCGCATCGCGGCCGGCACCATCACGCTCGACGGGAAGCCGATCGCCCCGGCATCACCCGCGGACGCCATTGCGCTCGGCATCGGCCTGCTACCGGAGGACCGCAAGCACCAGGCGATCTTTGCCGCGCTGGGCATCCTGCCGAATTTCTCCATCGCTTCGCTGGGCAGCTTCAGCAACGGTTTCGGCTTCATGGCCGAGCGGCGCGAGCGCGATGCGCTGTCCGGGTTTCGCAAGATGCTGTCGATCCGCATGGCTTCGGCCGAGCAGGCGATCGAAGGCCTGTCGGGCGGCAACCAGCAGAAGGTGATCCTGGCGCGCTGGCTGGCGCGCGATCCGAAAGTGCTGATCGTCGACGAGCCGACTCGCGGCGTCGATGTCGGCGCCAAGACAGAGGTGCACCAGATCCTGGTGCAGCTTGCGGCGCGCGGCATTGCGGTGATGATGATTTCGTCCGAGCTGCCCGAGGTGCTTGCGGTGTCGGACCGCATCGTCACCATGCGCCGGGGACGCATCACCGGCCAGATGCCGGGCGTCGAGGCAAACGAGGAAAGACTGATGGAACTGATGGCACTCGACCGCAAGGAGATACTATGAGCGTGGCGGGGGAACAGGATCAGCGCGGCGGTGTCAACTTCGCGCGGCTTTTGATGAGCTTCGGGCCGCTGCTGTTCTTGGTGGCGCTGATCATCGTCTTCACGGTGCTGAAGCCGAGCTTCATGGACCCGATCAATTTGTTCAACATCACAAGGCAGATCTCGATCACCGGGCTGATTGCGCTCGGCATGACCTTCGTCATCCTCACCGCCGGCATCGACCTGTCGGTCGGTTCGCTGCTCGCCTTCTGCGGTATGGTCGCCGCCGTGGTCGCCAAGGGCGGCTCCGCCAACACGCTGTCGCTGTCGACGAGCGGCACGCAAGGGTTCGGCTGGTTCGCAGCACTCTTGGCCGCCGTCGTTGTGGGCGCTGCTGCCGGCGGGGTGCAAGGGCTTGTCATCACCCGGCTAAAAGTGCCGCCCTTCGTCGTCACGCTGGGCGGGCTGACGGTGTTTCGCGGGCTGACGCTGACCATCTCAAACGGCGGCCCGATCTCGGGCTTCGACGCCTCGATGCGCTGGTTCGGAACCGGGCTGATCGGCCCCGTGCCGGTGCCGGCGCTGATCTTCGCCGCGGCCGCCATCCTGTGCCACATCGTGCTGCGCTACACGCGCTACGGCCGAGCCGTCTATGCCGTCGGCGGCAATGCCGAGGCGGCAAGGCTGTCGGGCCTGCGCGTCGACCGCATCCTGATCTCGGTCTATGTCATCGTCGGCTTTTTTGCCGGGCTTGCCGCCTTCGTGCTGTCGGCGCGGCTGAACTCCTCCGAAGCAGTCGCCGGTATTGGCTACGAGCTGACGGTCATCTCGGCCGTCGTCATCGGCGGCACCTCGCTGTTCGGCGGCATCGGCTCTGTCGGCGGCACGGTGGTGGGCGCCGCGCTCATCGGCGTGCTGCAAAACGGGCTGCAGTTCAACAACGTCTCGTCCTACACGCAAAGCATCGTCATCGGGCTCATCCTGATCCTGGCGGTGGCGTTCGACCGGTGGCTGAAATCGCGGGTGAGAAGGTGAGGAGCAAAGGGGGAGGAGCGGTTGGCGCCCAGGCACCCCCCTCTGTCCTGCCGGACATCTCCCCCGCAAGGGGGGAGATTGGCAGCTTCGTCCTCGCCGCTTTCTCTTCAACGTTGAAAATTGGCGAAAGCAGTCATGACGTCCAATCTCCCCCCTTGCGGGGGAGATGTCCGGTAGGACAGAGGGGGGTGCCTCGCACCTGCGCTTGCTAGGGACCCCCATTCTTGCAAAACAAGCATGCTTTGCTAGAAAGACCTGGGGCGGGTGGCATCGTGAGAGAACCTCATGTTTGCCGATATCATCAGACCGATCACCTTGAGTTTTTCGCTGCTGCGGCGGTTCTGGCCGCAACTCGTGGCACTCGTGCTGGCCGGCGTGCTGGTCGGCGATCTCCTCATGCAGCTCGCGGCGAAGGTGGCGCTGGCCAATCACTTCGCCGGGCTGGCGATGCTGACGCTGGTGGCGCTGGCGCAGCTGGTGGTGACGGTGGCGATGTTCCATGTGTTGCGCCCCGGCCTGCCGCATGTGCTGGCCGCGCAGCGCAGCGCGGACAAGGCCGCAACCACCGAGGCGCAAGCCGTCAAGGAGCCGGGTGCTGTGGACCGGCGCGGCTCGCGGCTGGTGCGGATGATCACCATCGCGCTGCTGCCGTTCTTCGCCTATTACGCGGCCTGGGGATTTCTGGGCGACATCGTTCGCCAATATTCGCGCGCCACGCTCGACCAGGCCGATTTCGGCCAGAGCGCCAATGTGCTCGACGTGCTCGATTCGCGCTGGCTGCTGGTCTCGGTGGCGGTGTCCTGGCTGATCCACCGGCTGGCCAAATTCATGCAGACGAAAACGAAAGCCGCCTCGTTCTGGCAGATCGTCGTGGTGATCTGCGAGACCAACTGGATCTTCGTTGGCCTCTATGTGATCAGCCGCTGGAAGGACTCGGCGCTGCAATGGCTGATGAGCCGCCATTTCTGGTCGGCCCTGCAGGCCTCAGTGGACGGGCTGGCGAACCCGGTGCCGATGGCCTCGGCCGCCCCCATGGTGCCGGTCGAGTCGATCGCGCCATCGACGGTTGCCGTCAACCTGTTCTTCTTCATGTTGCTGCCGCTGATCTGGCTGGTGATGGCGGCGCTGATCTATGGCTATGACGTGCGCGACGATGCCGCCCTGATGCGCGTGCACGGCCGGCTGGAGCGCGCCGGCCGGCGCTATGTCGGCCTGCCGAAATTCCTGCGTGATTTCGTCGAGCATTTCATCGCCGGTTACCGCTCGCGCTATCTGCCGATCGCCAACGGGGTTCGGCTTGACAGTCAGCTCCAGTCTGGTGCTTTTGTGCACGCTGGTCGTCGGCTACCGCTTGCTCGACTGGGGCGCTGCCTGGCTATGGCTGGGCACGACGCGGCTGATCGGTCCGCACGAGCTCGACGTCTGGCAGATTTTTTCGCATGGCGTGACGCTGCTGTTCGGCAGCCCGTTCCAGGATTCCTCCACCGGCATCCTGATCGAGCCGCTGCGCATATGCTTTCTCGCCGCCGTGCTGGAGACAGCGTTTTCGATGGCGAAGCGGGCGGGGAAGTGAATTCTCTCCGTTTACGGGGAGAAGGACGCTCACTTCGGCGGCCTCTGAAAGCGCAGGAACCACGGCCGCTCGCTGCCCAATCCGACAGCCGGGCGGATGGTCTTGATGGCGTCCTCGGGCACGATGAAGGTTTCGCCCACGGTGATGATTTCGCCCTTCTTGGCGCCGGAGAAGATCGCCGAGGTGCAGTTCATCACGCCGTCCGGCAGGCCGACGCCGGAGATGAAGTCGGACAGCCAGCGGCGCCCGGCGGCGTCGGTCAGTATCACCTTGCAGCCCAGCCACTGTTTTTGCAGATCGGGGTCGCCAACCGTTACCGCAAAGGTGGCGATGACGGCGAAGGCGTGGTCGGGCAAGCGGCCGGCCTTGCCGCCGCGCAGATCGGCCAGCCGCCACTCGCTGCCGCCGAATGGCACGGACTGGCCGAACTCGACATCCCTGGCGATGAGGTCGTCGCCGTGCAGCCATTCACGGACGCTGTCATAGCTGGTCTCGGCCAGCGTCAGCGGCAGCAGGATAGCGAGCGCGGCAAGACCGCGCCGGCGCCATTTTTTCTCGGTCTCTCGGCCTTCGTCGGCGGCTGGTTCGAGATCGGTCGAAACTGCGGTCATGCCTTTGCCTTGGTCTTGCTCAGTGTTGAGAGTTTCGAGCGCAAACTGCGCTGCGGAATTGCTTTGGGTTCAAGCTGGGTTACTCTGAAACGATTGAGCTCCCTGCATCGGAGAACAAAATTTGCAGAGTCCCGAACCGTTTCAGATTTCCGCGACGGATTTCTGGCTCCTGAGCCACCGGACTGACTCTGCTCTGCCCGGGTACCTGGTGCTTGGTTCCAAGCTGCCGACCAACAACCTCTTGGAACTGCCGCAAGCGGCTCTGGCCGAATTGGGCCCATTGCTTGCGGAAGCTCAGAAGGCATTGACGTCGCGGCTGCGGCCTAACCGGCTCTACATCAGTCGCTACGGCCATTCTCCGGGTCATTCGTTCCATTTTCACCTGATACCTGTCTATGACTGGGTCGAACGGCTCTTCTGGTCCGACCATCGATATCGATCCCTTGAACAGTTCACTGATGCGTCAAGCGAACCGGGCACCGATGGCGCGGAACTCACGCTGTTTATTTGGAGGGAATTTTGTGAGCGGGCCGATCCACCCCCTGTCGAAGGTCCTTCTGTTGCGGAAGTGATTGCATTGCTGCGCCAGGTCATGGGCAGTTAGGCTTGCGCGCCCCTTCCTACAGTCGCGCATCAAGATCGTATTGCGGCAAGACATCCGCTGGCTGGCCATCGGCGCCGGTCGGCACCGCGTCGAGGCTGATGCGGGCCTGGGCGTCGAGCGGGCCGAACCGGCGCGCGGCGACCAGCAGGCTGGCGCCGGGGATCTGGTCGGGCGGCATCTCGAAGATGAACAGGCCGCGTCTTTCCAACCCCGGATCAATGGAATGCGGCGGCATGTCCTGGCGGTAGCCCAGCCGTTCGCTCTGGTGGTAGCGCAGGCCGGTCGGGCCTTGCCAGGTGCCGTCGGCGACCGTGGTGGAGGTGCTGGTGGCGGTGAGACTGGTCGTCACCACCGCCCACAGGCCGCTGGTCGTCAAAAGCTTCTCCTGGCCGAACTGGTCGCTCTTCAGCGTGCGGGCAAAGACCACTCTGTCGAGGCGGACAGCGAAGCTGCGCGCCCGCACCGTGTCGTGGACGGCGCCGTCGACCGGGATCGGTGCGGTGAGCTCGGCATAATGCGGCTTCGACACCTGCATGCCGTAGCTCAGCGCCACGGTGGTGGCGAGGATCAGGAGATTGCCGATGGCCCGGATATTCATGAGCCGCCTTTCCGTGAGTCTGCCACGGGCAGGTCGACGACGGGCAAGGTGACGGTGCCGAGCCGAGTGGGATTGAACCAGCCGGGCGTCCCGTAAAGGTTGTCGCGCGGCTTGAAGATCTCGGCGATGATGCCGAAGCTGAGATTTGCCGGCACGATGGCGTCGCCGGCAAGCGGCCAGACATAGGCCATGCGTTCGGTCATGCCGGGATGCAGTTCCGGCGTCAGAGTCGAATCACGGGTCAGCGCGATCATCGGCAGGCCGTCGAGCAGAGCGAGTCCGTCCGGCGTGAAGACATTGAAATAGGCCTTGTCGGATTGCGCCGTGCGATTGGTCAGGTCGACCTCCAGCACCAGCGCCTTCTGGCCTGGTTTCAGCGGCACGCCATAGACCTTGGCGCGGCTGACATATGCACGCACCGGCTTGAGATGCCAACGCCCGGCATCGATGCCGGCATCGGGCGGCAATTGCGGCGGGGCGTGGGGGGGCAGGGCGCCGAACGCGCCCATCAGGCCGGCGGCGAACAGGGCGGCGATGGTTCCCGCGCCGGCCGTTATCCAGGTTTGAAATTTTAAGCGGGCAGTCTTGAACATTCCAAACTATGCACGTCGACGATCAGCCACCCCTGCGCAGTCTAGAAAGAAAAAATTGCTGATGGAACCCGCAAATGGCTGGTCCAGCCTCACGCTGCTTCGCGCGCCCATAGAAGATGGCCATGGCGACGAAAATACCGCGCCACCAGCCGCTGTTGCTTGGCCCTGATCAGGTCGGGCAGGCGCCGCTCCTGGCGCCAGCGCGGTATGTTGCGCCAGCAGGCTATGAAGCGGACGGCGTCCTCGATGGCCTCCTCCGCCGAGAGGGCCGGGCCAATCGCGGCCAGGAACAGCGCCTCCGACGGTTTCAACGCGTCGATCACCGCCTTGCGCCTGACGTGATCCTGACGGGCGTGGGCGATGCCGTTGCGGCGGATGGCTTCGAAGGCTTCAAGCAGGGCCAGGCTGTCGCCGGCGTAACCGCAGGAACGGGCAAAATCGGCGGCAAGGGCGTCCATTATCGCTCCCGGGTTTGATGCAATGGGCGGGTTCGTGCTCCGACTCACATTTGCATATCCAGCGTGAAAGCATAACTCAAATTACCTTAGAAGAAAAACTTCTGGGAAAGTTTGAAAACTGCGACTCGACTCCGGGCGCAAAACACAGGAATATTCGAACAAATCAGGAACAAAGACGAGGCAGGGGCGATGGCATTGCCGGGCAGGGAACCAACAATGGCGCATGTCGCCTCGATCTCGGTCGAGTGCGCGGATTGCGGCCGCAACCGTTGGTGGCGGCCCGATCAGTTGAAGCGGTTCGGCGTGACGAGGAACACGCCGCTTGCCGCTCTGTCGGGCCGCATCGTCTGCTCGGCCTGCCGTGCCGACGGACTGCCGGGGGCGACCGTTACGATCCAGGCGGCCTTCATCGACGAGCGCCAGCGCGTGCGTAGCGAAGCGCAGATGCTGAGCGATCGCGAGGTGCCGCTGGAGGGAGCGCGGCGGGCTTGAGTCTTGTCGAAAGGGTGAACGGCCGGTTCGCGTAAGCGAATTGATCGTGCCAGTGGCACGATCAAAGGCCAGCGAACGCCGGGGCGCTGCGAAGCAGCGGGGACCCGGCAGGTGGATCCTGCGCTACCCGGCCCTTCGCAAGCTCAGGGCGTTCAAGGCTCGAAAAGCCAAGCAATTGGCTTTTCGTCCGCTGTGCGGACCGCCTTTCACCCCCGCAAGGGGAGAAGGCAAGAAGCGCTCCTCAATACCCCAGCAATTCCTTCAGCGAAATCACGCGCCAGACATGTTTGATGGCGTAGCGGTTGAAGGTCAGCGTCTTCGGCGGATTGTATTGCTCGACCACCAACTCGCCCGCCGTGCGTTTGACCAGCTTCTTGATGAAGGCCTTGCCGTTGCGCTCGTTTTCTTCGGGGAAGGTCTCGATCACCACGTGGTCGCCGGGCACCGCGTCGCGGCCGCCGCAATAGATCAGGTCGCCGGGCTCGTAACGCGGCACCATGGAATCCGAGAGCACGTGCAGGGCGAACACCTTCGGCAGGTTGCGCACGCCCGGCGGGCGCTGGACGTAGCCTGCCGGCTCGCCGTTGAAGGTGAAATCGCCATCGTCGCCGCCGACGGCCGCGCCTAGCACCTCGATATCCATCGAACCGGCGGGCAGCGGACCGGCATCGGTGACGATCTCCGCGTCGGCGACCGGTCCGGCATCGTCGAGAAACACGACCTGCCCTTGGCCCAGCGCCACCGGGTCGACGCGCAGGAAGGCGGCGGTCTTCAGGAGGTTCTCGGTCTTGGGCAGATTGCGGCCGGTTTCCCAGTTGCCGACGGCGGCGACATCGGTGTCGTTGTGCTCCGCAATGTGGCGCATGACCAGGCCGCGCTGCTTGCGCGCCTTGCGGATCGCCGCCCCGACCTTGATCGACAGTTCCGTTTTTGCCATGGCGCCCATGTGAGCGATGAAAGCGGCTCTCGTCTATGAAAGAATGGCTTGCATGTATTTTCGAGTTATGCTTATATCCGGTCATGCAAAACCTGTCCAGCTTTGATGGCGCCGAGTCGCCGGCCTCACGCGAGGCGCATCCGGCGGTCATAACCGCCGCCCATTCCCTTCCGCCCCGGCCGTCCTCCTCCCCGGCCGGGGTGAAGCCCGAGGCTCAGTGCTTGACTGCACCAGCCTCGGGTCCGGTCCGCCTGTTTCCGGCGACCGGAACGGCCGGAGCCGCCGCTCCCAGCGGCTCCGGTCCCCAATTCGGCCGGCATGGCGCCGGCGCTGTTTTTTCGGCTGGCCGATCCTGCATCCGCACCGAGGACGGCACCGTCATCCTGTTGGACAGGCTAACGGGCAGGGCGGTTTCCGCCCTGGACAGAAACACGGCCGAGGCGCGGCTTTTGCACCTTGCCGGCGGGAAATCGGCCCAATCCGGCTGAGGCTGGCCGGCTGACAGCCGGCTCTTGAAAAACAACCTGACTGCGGCCCGGCCACCGGGTCGAACCTTGACGCTGCCCGACGGCGCGCGGCCGAACTTTGGATGGAGCTGGTATATGGCAAGCTATAGCGACGCGGAATTGCACGAGATCGGCCGCTGGCTGAAGGACGGGCTTTCAGCCTCCAGGATTGCAGTCGCGTTCACCGCGCTGCGTGGCAGTCCGGTGTCGCGCGACGCCATCATCGGCATCGTGCATCGTAACGCCATACTGGACGCGATCGGCTTTGCCAATGGCAAGGGGCCGCCGCCGCGAGCCAGACAGGCCGGGGGCAAGCGCGCTGGAAGCAAGCGGGCCGATGGCATGTCGGCGAATGCGACGCCTGCCGTCGGCAAGATGCATGGCGTGCTTGCCGCCAAGGATATCCATGCGCGTGAAGTGGCCCGGCCCAGGCGCGCCCATTCGTTCGTGCGCGAGGCGGGCGTGCTGATCGCCGACGGCGTAGCCTATCGCCTGGAGGTGCCGGCGCCGCCGCGCGCGGCCATCGGCCGGCAGCCGCATGGCGTGGCGATGCGCTTCATCGGTTGCCTGTTTTCACGCTGCCGCGCGCCGCTGGATCTGACGGTGGAGGAGGATTCTGAAAACGATGCGCCCGGCAGCCGGCCGGGCGCCGACATGCTGTGCTGCGGCATGCGCACCACGCCGCTGAAAAGCTATTGCACCTACCATCAGGCGCGCTTCCAGCGCCGCGTATTTGTGGCGGGATGAGCACGCTCTCCCATTGCTGCGCCAGCCTCATCCGGCCGCTTCGCGGCCACCTTCTCCCCGTGGGGGAGAAGAGAGGGCACCCGACGGTGCAAGTCTCCTCTCCCCTCGGGGGTCCGAAGGACGGACGAGACACGTGGCTCGCCCCAAAATGGTCAGCCGAGCGAAGCGGAGGCTGGGTGAGGGGGCTGCCTCGCCGCACAAAGGTGGAGGATCTGAGATGAATCAAGCCCGGAGCAAAATCGCCAGAACCTTACTTCGGCATTTGCCGGCCCTGCTTGGGCGTGCGGCTCTGCATGCTCCTTGCGTCCATCGCCATCGCCGGGTTGCCTTCGGCGATCAATATGCCGGTCACCCGGGCAAAGCCGGTAAACACCTTCATGGCGTCGGCTTCGGAAATCTGCGCGGCGATCGCCGCGCTGCAGGCGTTAAGCGCGCTGCGGTAGACATGGCCGCGTCGCTCCAGCGGCCAGCGCTGCAGAAAATCGGCGGCTTCGCTGACGCTGTCGATCTCTTCGACCTCATCCTCCACCCGCACTTTGAGCGGCACTCCGGTTTTCATCGTACCCACCGCGTTCACCTTCGCTTTGCGCGCGGCTCTGTCTACCGCATCCTTAAACGCGCCCCGCTGGCGGGCGGTTGCATCAATTTTTCGGCTGGCTGGCGATCCTCATGGACTAGCCACCGCGTCCAGCCAGTCATGGGCGCGGCTTTTGGGCCTGGCCACCAGTATGTTCTGTTGCTTGGCCGCCCTGGTGAAGGCGTCGAATGCGATGCGCTGGCAGCAGGTGCCGTCGACGGCGAGCGTAACCAGCCGCGTCGCCTCGAGATAACCAGGTGCTGTCTTGTCGGGCCATTGGTGGCGCAGTGCCTCGGCTGCGCCGGCCACCGAACTGACCAGCATGGTTTTGTTGTCGCAAAAGCGCACGGTAACCGGCATGAAGGCTGTCATCGGCGAACCTCCCCTTGGCGTGGACGCGACATAACGTCGAAAGCTCGCGCCGGTTCCATCAGCCTGGATGCCGGGCGGCAAGGATGGTGGCGCAGCGGCGAAGAGGCGACGACCTCCGGTTCAACGAAGGCTAACCGAACGGCGGCCCTCTCCGCCCTGCCGACCATGTGGGGAGATGCCCAACAGCGCGAAGGATCGCCGCCTTGCCGTCCTCCATCATCCCAAGCCAACCAGGAGCCTTCCATGAGCAAAAAGACCAAATCCGCAAAACCGCAGGCGCCGAAATTGCCGAAGGGTGAGGCCGAGCAGGTGCGCATACGCCGCCAGATCGGCCATGATTTCGCGCTCAGGGATGACGCCTTCGGCCGCAAGCGGCTGGCGGCGGGAACGCTGGAGGCTGCTCGTGTCTACGAGGTGTCGAATGACGGCCACGCCGCCGCCGGCGGCATCGTGCGGGTGCGCGCCATCGATGCGCTTATCGGCATCACCTCGCTGTCGCGCCAGCAGCGCGAGGCAGGCCTGCGCTACCGCGAGGATTTCCGCTGCAGCCAGCAGGCTGATGTCAAGCCGATGCGCTGGACCGAGCGCGTCGACGGCGGCCGCGAGGGCGGCGGCATCGCCGACAGCGTTCTCGACGCCGGCAGGGCCTATGCCGCCGCCACAAGAGCGCTAGGCCATTGGGAGGTGGCCGCCGTGGTGCGACAAGTCTGCTGCGCTGACGGTTCCCTCAAGCGCCTGTCCGAGCAGACCGGCGAGGGCCGGAATGTGGTGACAAAGCTGCTGAAGGTGGGGCTGGATCTGCTGGCGGTGCATTACGGGATGATGATGAGGAGGTGAGGTGGTGAGGTGGTGAGATGGTGAGATGGTGCAACGGATGGCTCGCACGATGCGTAAAACATCGCTAGCCTAGGCGTTTGCATTCCCAGGAATAGAATCGTGAAAGCCGTTTTCGATGTGAAGCCGGGTTCTGGCTACGACGATGACATCACCCGCCGCTATCAATTCCCCGCTCGCAGCAATTATCTGGACGCTGCCCGGAACGCCATTGGCGACTGGGTGCTGTTTCGCGAACCGCAGCGCAATGGCGGCCGTCGTGCGTATATCGCCTATGCGCGTGTAACAGATGTCTTGCCGGATCCTGACCGATCCGACCGTTACTATGCCCATGTGACGGACTATCTCGAATTTCCTACACCGGTGCCTTTCGTTAAGGATGGCCGCTACGCGGAGGCGCTGTTGCGCGAGGTTCTCGACCCCAGCCACGTCGGCCAAGCCGTGCAGGGCAAGTCGATGCGCCCGATCCTGAGTGAGGATTTCGACAACATCGTGCTGGCTGGTTTGAATGAGACACTTGACCCTGCCAACGCCAGAAGGCTCAGCCCCGACATGCTGCCGCTGGATGTTCCATGGCCGATCCAGCCTGGTTTTGCCGGACAGCCCGGTTTTGCCGAGACGGTCGATCGTCGGGTCGAACAGATCTTGCTGAACCGCAAAATCCGCGACGCCACCTTCCGGTTGGAAGTCTGCCGTGCTTATGAGGATAAATGCGCAGTCACCGGCTTGCGCATTATCAATGGTGGCGGCAGGGCCGAGGTTCAGGCCGCTCATATCAAACCTGTCGCGGTCGGCGGGCCGGATGTTGTCCGGAACGGCATCGCGCTATCGGCCACCGTGCATTGGCTGTTCGATCGGCATCTGATTTCGATAGACGAAAACCATCGACTGCTGGTCGCGCACAACCGGGTGCCGAGCGAATTGAGAAATCTCTTCCGTCCGGAATCCCAGGGTTTGCATTGGCCCAAGGATGCGCGGTTGATGCCACATCCGGCGTTTCTGGCTCATCATCGCGAGCTGTTCGCGGGGGCGCATTGATTTGCCGCGCCGCGCCGCCCCTCATCCGCCTGCCGGCACCTTCTCCTCGTATAGACGGGGAGAAGGGAACCTCTAAAACAAGACCCTCTCCAATGGCCCCGCCAGTGTCTCGGCAAAGCCCGTCGCCAGATGGTGCCTGTCACGAAACGCCAGCTTGCCTGATATGACGACGTGGCAGGTGGTCGGGCCGCAGAATTGGTTGGTGAGGTCGATGTAGCGGGTGTCGGGTACGCTGGTCACCACGGCGCGCTCGGCGGCGGCGGTGCTGTCGTTGGCGGCGTCCGCCCTTGGCGTATCGCAGTGCGGCGAGGGGGCTTCGCGCCACCACAGGGTGCGCGCCACGCAGGAGCCGGCGAAGCTGGCGTTAATCGGCGTGTCGCGGATAACAGCCGTCTCGACACCGGCCCGGCTGAAGGCCTGCAAGGTCGAGCGCAGGCCGGCCTGCCAGCGCGCTACTTCGGCGGTGCGTTCGGCGGCGGGCAGGTCGCGGGTCAGATTGCCGATGGAAAATTCGGAGATCACCACCAGGCGCGGCTTGCGGCGGATGATCTCTGATATGGCCTGCTCGCGCCAGGCGTCGCATTCGGTGTAGTCGCGCTTCAGCACCGTGTTGAAGGTGGAGAGCCGCGAGGCGCGGCACGATGATTTAAGATAGGTGATGACCTTTGTGTCGTTGCGCTTGGCCGCCTCGATCAGCGGCGTCGACCACTGGTCGGCGTGCGAATCGCCGAACAGCACGATGGTGCGGGTGGCATCGGCCGGGCCGAACATGCAGGGTTTCGGCGTCACCGTTTGGAAGTCGGCCAGGCAGTTCTTGTCGACGGCCCGCGCGATGGAAGGTCTTTCGACCGCCTGCTCGATGCCGCGCTGCTCGGGGCCGATATTGCGCGTGGCCAGATGCGCGTTGGCATAGGCGACCGCCACGCCGGTGCCGGTCAGCATCAGAGCGGGAACCAGCACAAGGCCGGGAAAAGCGCGAAGCGGTTTTGCGTCTGGAATGACCCTGGGAAAGGCGCGGGCACCCACCGCCATCCAGGCGCCGCGCCGCGCCGGGTCTTCGATCAAATGATAGGTGAGCACCGACAGCGCGAGCGCCAGCACGCCACAGCCAAGGCGCTGCGGCACGGAAAGGTCCGGCGCCAGCATCCCGGCATAGACGATGACCGGCCAATGCCAGAGATAGAGCGAATAGGAGAGCGTGCCGATCCATTGCAAGGGAGGCAGGGACAAAGCGGTAGCCGGGCCAAGGGCTTGCCAGCCGGTCCGTCTATTGGTCTGCGGCCCGCCAACGCCGCTCAGCAGCACCAGAACGGTGCCCGCCACCGGCAGCAACGCGTACCAGCCGGGGAAGGGCAGGTCTTCGCTCAACAGGAGATAGGCGGTCGCGATCAGCGCCAGGCCGAGCCAGCCAAGTGCTGCCCGCAGCCAGATGCGGTGCTGCAGCAAAGCCATGGGGACCAGCGTCGCAAGGCCGCCGGCGGCGAACTCCCAGGCGCGCAGCGGCGAAAAATAGAAGGCCCAGGCCGGCGCCGCGCTGGTCAGCCACTGGCAGGCGGCGAAGGAGGCAAGGCCGGCAACGCCGATCACGGCTGCGGCCGTTCGCCGGCCCGGCCGCAGCCAGGCGGCCAGCAGAAGCAGCGCCGGCCAGGCGAGATAGAACTGCTCCTCCACCGACAACGACCAGAAGTGGATGAAGGGATTGCTGGTGGCGTCGGCGGCGAAATAGTCGAACGACCAGCGCAGCAGCCAGAGATTGATGGCATAGGCGGAGGCGAACATGGCGCCGCGCGAATAGAGCGCCTGCTCCTGCGGCGCCAGGATGAAGTAGCCGGCGGCCAGCGTAACCAGGATGACGAACAAAGCTGCCGGCAGAAGCCGCCGCGCGCGCCTGGCATAGAAGCGCCAAAGGTCGAGCCGGCCGGTCTCGCCGATCTCCTGCATGAGGTGGGTTGTTATCAGCCAGCCCGAGATGACGAAGAAGATGTCGACGCCGGCAAAGCCGCCGGGGAGCGCGGTGAGGCCGAAATGGTAGGCGACGACACCGCCGACAGCGAGCGCGCGCAATCCTTGTATGTCCGACCGGAACGATGCTGCCACGACGGCTCCTTCGTGCAAGGCCCAGCCCCTGCGCAACGTCGGCCGGGCAGGCCGATATCGCAATGCAACAATTTTATCGCAGTGCAACATAAAACAATTTTGTCGCAGTGCAACATAGCAGGAATGGAAATGGGCCGGAGCGCCGGCCGGGCTTGATCGTTGCGTGGCGGGCTTGGCCGCGCCCTGCGGCAGACGCAAAACAGCCCCGCGAAGGGGCTGTTTCTAATCGGTTCGCTGGATTGCTACTTGCTGCCGCCGTTCGCTTTCACGCTGCTGCAGAATTCCGGATGGCTGTTGGCCGCAGTGGCGTCCTTCGCCTCGTCCTCGCAGGCCTTCATCATCGCGGTCTGGTCGTCCGGCGTAAGGGCCTTCCAGGCCTTCACGAAGTCGTCCTCGCCGACCATCGTCTTCCTGCTGGAGTCCGTGTAGAAGGGCTGCATCTTGGCCGGATCGTCGAGAGCCGACGTGCCGGTATCGCTTGCGGCAAGCGCGGAGCCGGCAACCATCGAGAGCGTCATCGCGCCGAAACAGATCATCTTGATGTTCATGGTGTACTCCTCCTGTTGCTTTGGGATCGTCGAAGCAACGATCAGTTGGAAAACGACAGGTTTGGGTGAAAGTTCCGGCTTTTTTTGCGCAAAAATCCCGAAACGAAGAAAAATATAGTCGAAAAACTTGAAACTTTCCCGATTTTTCCCGTAGAAAGCGAGTTTAGCGGGTCTCTCGTGCAAGACTGACCACCAGCCGATCGACGCTGGGGTCGTCGAGACTGACGATATGGGCCATCAGCATCGCTCGCCTCATGCTGATCCTGGTGACGTCCTGCCGCATGATGACCGACACAAAGGCCGGCCCCGATCCGGTGAGGACGATCGCCCTGCCGACCAGAACCGGTTCGGAGATGGGAGCCCACTGTACGGTCATGATCGAGGGCTCGCTTGTCTGGCGGCGGTTGATGCCTGTGAAATAGATCCAGTTCAGGCGCGAGATCGCCACGCCGTAATGGTTGCCGGGTATTCTCGAACCACCCTGGCCACCGCCCGGAGCCCAGCGCGTCACCCGCCTGAAGGTGACGAGATCGGTCTCACGCCGCACGAAGGTGACCGAGCGCATCAAAAAATCGGGTCGGCCGGGGATCGAAAAATAGGTGAAATAGGTGCCTCCGGCGATGGCGGGCGACGGCGGCCGCACCATGTTCTCGTACAGTGCCTCGCGCAACGTTGCATTGCTGTCGCCCTTGGCTGCCGCGGCGGCCGGCTCACGATACAACTCATCCTCGTCGATCTTGAAATAGTCGCAGATCAGCCTGGCGGTGGCTTTGTTGGGAACCGCCTTGCCTTGCAGATAGCGCTCGAACTGGGTGCGGTTGATGCCAAGCTCACGGCACACCGCGCTGACGGAAGCGTAGCGTTGGACCAGCCGCCTGAGATTGGCGGCGAGATTCTCGCGGATTGGCACGACATCTCCCCGACAGACGTACGGACCAGTATTCAAGCGATATCTTATATACACTTGCATGACGTAGCGAGGGTGCGAAGATGGACCTTTGTCCAATAGGGCGAGGATCCCGTGGGCGCGTAGACTGTACGATTTTGACAGTCCGGCTATGCAAGCCCCGCAAATGGGCGTATTTCGGTGGCAAGAGCGACCTCAGATCGGCCTCTCGACATCCTGCAATGGAGGGCGGTTTGGATCATACCGGCCTGGTCGAGCTTCTGGACTACACACAAGCGCAATTGACGAAGATCCGCCAGGCGGTCGCGGCAAGCGAGCACGCCGGTGCCATGTTCACCATCGACTGCCTTGTCGGAGCGGCGGCCGAGCAGACGAAGTGCAAGCTTGCAAGTCTGGAGCATGCCGGCTTGCCGGTCGGCAGGGATGGGCCGATTGGCCGAGGCGCATTTGAAGGCGGTGCGGCGCTGCCCGGCAAAGCGACATCGGGCAAGCCGGATGCCGGCGGCGACCGCTCCTGATCAGGGCGCGCCGATCTCGCCGATCAGCCTTGCATATTCGGCCTCGGCTTCGCCGTAACTGCCATTGGCAAGTTCCAGCAGCCCGGCGCGGTCACGAATGACGATCTCGCCCCGACGCGAGCGGATCAGCGCGCGGCCTTCGAGCAATTGAAGGGCAACGGTGACGCCTGGCCGCCTGACACCAAGCATGATGGCCAGGAATTCGTGCGTGATGGCGAGATGTTCGCCCGGCACGCGGTCGTCGCACATGAGCAGCCATCGCGCCAGCCGCTCCTCGAGCTTCAGCCGCGCGTTGACGAGCGCGGTGCAGCCGGCCTGGGTTTGTAGCGCGTTGATGAAGCGCAGCAGGAACATGCGCATGGTCGCACTTGCCGCCAATGCTGCCTTGAATGCGCCGGCTTCGATGCGGATCGCCTCGCCTTCGAGTTGTACATAACAGGCATGCGGCGCACGGTCGTCGCCCATCACCAGGGAGTATCCCGTCATGCCTTCGAAGCCGATGAAGCCCACTTCGGCCTCTTGGCCGCTCGCCGTGCTGGCGACCACCGAACCGATGCCCTGTTCGATGAAGTAGACGGCCTCGATCGGAATATTCGGGGTCACAAGCATCATGCGTAGCGGCAAGTCGCAGCGCTGCATGTGCGGCTCGAGCAACGCCAGATCATCCGCAGGCATGCGTCGCAGCAGTTGGTTTCGGTATTGATGATTTTTGTTGGGATCAGACATGGCGTGGCCCAATGCAGGGCAAGAGCCATCCAATCTCCCAGCCGTCCGTGCCCGTAAAAACGTGCGGACGATCGCCTATGTATAGGGGCGCAGAACGAATAAAGCTATGAATGCGATGTGAAATTCGAAGCACGGCGCCCCCCAACGCCCGTTCGCATATGAAAAGATCGGCCTGAATGTTAGTGTCGGAAACGTACCAAGCGCCACTTGGTACAAAACCGACATATATCTTGAGAGCGTCGGATCACGGTGAGGGCCAATAAAATCCGCCGGCTAATGACAAAGCGCCATGTCGCGCTGGGCCTGAGAACCGTTCGGCAGACCGGCGGGAGAATTGTACGATACTTACTGTGATGAGGCCGATGTTGACTCTTGCTCAGTCCGATTTCATTTTTTGACCGACAGCGTCAAGGAAGTGGTCGCTGCTCCGAAAGGGGCTTCTTATGCCGAGCCTTCATAAGCGCAATCCCGGTTTCCATCCTTCCGATCTGCAGCTGTGCCAGCGCGTCTTCGATCGGGTCTGCCTGGAGCGCAAACTTGACCGCGTGTCGGGGGAGTCGGACGTACAGCGGCTGGCAGCCACAGTGTTTTCGCTGTTTCAGAATGGCTGCCGCAATGAAGGCGAGTTGCTCGAAAGTTTCAGGCGGACCCGCCAATGACCAAGGCCAGGATCACGTCCGCGACACCGGCAGCCAAAAACGAACCTTACGACGCTGCGATCTTCGCCCGGAAATACGGCATGTCGCGGAAGGCCGCGGAGGTCGTGCTGTCCGCGAACGGACCGTCCAGAACGGCTTGTGACGCTGCCGCGCGCTCTTTTATGGAAGCGGTTGCCCGCAGAGCGAAGAGCAGCCATGAACACTGAAGTTGCGAGCGACTGTCGTTTCGCCGCCGACCCGCAGGCGCGTCCAATGCTGCCTTTATTGGACGCCGCGAGGCGTTAGCCTGTCGGCCCTGTCGGACCTGTCACTCCTGAAGCGGCTTGCTGCGCCGTCACGGCAGAGAGTTTCTGCCGTTTGAGCAGCATCGGTTTTTCATAGATCTTCTTCATGTTCATGGCTTCCCTCCACAAAATTCGATTGCGGGAGCGTCGTCGCCGGCCGCGCTCTTGTCAAGCCGACCTTGTCGAGGGTCGGCCGACCGGGACGAAAATCCACGCTTCAATTCCTGTCGGCCGGCTTGGAACGCATGCGCGAAACCGTCTCGCGCTCGGCGCGCTTGGAGCGCAGCGGCGGCAGGCCGCGGTCGATCAGGTCCATGTCCTCCAGCACCATATCGCCCATGCGCTTGAAGGCGATGTCGAGCGCGCCGGCACGGTGAGCCGAGCGCAGGAAGCCGGGCAGGGTGCGCACCGGATGGTCCCGCGCCAGCGGTTCTTCGGGGAAAACGTCGCTGGCGGCGACGATGTGGCCGCTCTTCACCGCCGCCATCAGCGCCGGGAAGTCGACCACGCCGGCGCGGCTGAGCAGGATGAAGGCGGCGCCCTTGCGCATGCCGGCAAAGGCCTCGGCACCGAGAAAACCCTGGTTCTCGCTGGTCACCGACGCAACGACGAAGATGAAGTCGCTGGTCGACAGCACCTCGTCGAGAGAGGCCGGTTCGACGCCATTGTCGATGAGGATCGATGGCGGCAGCCAGGGATCGAAGACTTTGGTGCGGGTGCGGAAACCCGACAGCAGCCGGTTGAGCGCCCGGCCGAGATCGCCGAAGCCGATGATGCCGACATCGGCGCCGGACAAGAGCCGCGCCGTGTGGTTGCCGTCGCCGCCCCACAGTTCCTGTCCCTGGCGGAAGGCGAGATCGGCATCGACGATGTCGCGGGCGAGGTTGAGCGCCATGGCAAGGCCAAGCTCCGCGACCGGCTCGGCGAACACCAGGCCGGTGGTGACGACATGGATGCCGCGCGCGAACAAGGTCTCGTAGGGCATGTTGTTGATGAGGTTGGTCTCGACATTGAAGACGCAGCGCAGCGCCTTCATCCGGTCGAGCGTTTCGGGCGATATGGGCGGCTGGCCGATGATATAGCGCGCCTCGGCCAGCACGTCGGCCGGCAGTTTCGCGACGCCGTCAGCGGTCGTCTCGACAATGCGATAATGCGCCTTGAGCCGCGCCAGCTGCCGGGCTGTGAAGATCAGGTCGAGCGTGCGTGGTTCCGGCGCACTGATAACCAGCGGCAAGGCGCTGTTGGACATGACTATTCCCTCTGTTCCCGATGGCCAAAATACCTTGGATGAAACGATTTACAACATCGCGCGGGGAGGCAAGGAGAGCGCGATTGGCGCTGGGATGAGGTGCCCTGTCGGAGCCGATATGTGCCGCAATGCAACAGTGAAGAATCGTTTGACTACGATGGCGCGGAAACGACGTAAGGACCAGTAATGACACAATTGACACGGGGCAGGGAATTGGTTCTGCTGGCACCGTACTAATTTGGAGGGCACTTTACAGTGAAGAAATACGAGAAACCAACATTGCAGAAGCGCGACAGGCTTTCGGGCGTCACGGCCCAGACTGCCCCATCGACACCTCCGCCGATCCTCAGTGATTGATTGGCGCCTGATGCATTCGCCTGACAAGGGCAATCAATAGCAGCAATCGATAGGGCGCGACTGGTCGCGCCCTATCGCATATTGGCCACGGGCGCCCGCCGCTGTCCCAGATGCCGGACCTTGCGGCCGATGATCATCAGCTGGCGCGCGGTGTTGTTGCGCAGGCGCCTTGCGCGCCATTCCAGTCCGGTGCCGGCGGTGATCGACTTGGCATAGTAACTCACCCGCATGCCATCCTCATCGGCAGCCACCTTGACCGGGTCGTCATAGAAAGCGTTGATCTTGTCAGCCGCCATGCCTGGTGTTTCGAGCCATCGTGGAATGTGAACCGAATGGAGTTGATCGACATCGGTCATCACGCGCCCGATGCCGACGCCCGGCGTCGGACACGTCGTGCAGAAGGCATCGCCGATGAAGATGACCCCGTCGCGGCGATGGCCTTGCGTGGTGCTCAGGCTGATCTGCCTGACCTCGACAGGACTTGCGACTTCGAAGTTGCCACATCGCGCTGCTATTTCGGGCATCAGCTCGCAGAGCATCTTTTGCGGCTCCTGGCGAAAGGCCCGCGTCCACGCTTCGGCCACATTGCGATAGAGGAACATGTTCGCCCGCATCTTGTCGCCGAGGGGAAAGATGCTGATGTAGGCGATACGGTCGGCAGCCCGCCTGCTGTAGCAGGTGACGGACTGATGACCGAAATCGCGCGGCGAGATGGCGAGGTCGAATCCCATCGACAGTGAATGCGCCTTCGATTGCTCAATACGCTCGACCCCGACGGCGCGCCGCACCGCCTCGCCGTGGCCGGTTGCCACCACCAGCAGGCGGGCATCGATGACGGCGCCGTCGGCCAGCACAAGCCGCTGCCGGTCCGGTCCAGTCGAGACTTCGGTTACCTTGCCGACCGTCAGCGGCACTTGCGCAGGCAAGGCATCGCGCAGGCCATTGATCAGCGCGCCGTAGGAGAATGTGAATTCAGCCTTCTTCTCATGCGCGAAAAACTGGCCGAGGCGAAAGACATGCGTGTCGGTCGTCGAGGTGACGAGACGCTTGAGTGTTGCATCGAGGCCGAGCTTTTCGAACAGCAGCATCTGATCCATGCCGATCTTCTCGGCCCGGAACTCCTCGTGGTGGACGCGGTGCGGGTCGATCAGCGCCACCTTGCGCCCGGCTTTTCCCAACAGCATGGCTAAGGTGGTCCCAGCCATTCCGGCACCGACGATCGCCACATCGACTTCGGCCGGGCAGGCCTCTGAGATACTCATTCTGCTGCCCTTTCTGGTGGCAACTGCACGTTCACAATCTCCGGTAGAAAATATCTTCCGGACCTGAATCAACCGCAAGCAACCGGAGCGCGTGCCTGGTAGTAACCAATGTTTAGGTTAATCGCGGGCCCGCTGCTTCCAGCGCGGTGCGATCGCCGAGCCATCGATGAACTCAAAGCCGCCAGCCTCGTTGAGCGTGTGAAGTTTACGCCCACTCCATAGCGCACCTGGATGCAAGATGGTTTCAACGACCTGCTCCATGCCGATCAAATCAAGGTGAGAAATGCGTGCGATGCCAAGCGCCGCGCCATAGCTCCTGCGGCAGTCCTGAACCGGGCGCAGCAGGTCGTTGCCGCGCCTGACCATGCGGCCGGCCGGCCGCGCCGAGGCGATGTCGATCAGCACGGGATTTTTGGGGTGCGGCGTCCAGGGGCCGCGAAAATCCGGCGCCGACCACAGATGCAGCGTGTCGGAGAAGGCGCCGCCGCCGTCGCGGACGGTGGCGAACAGCCACCAGGCGCCGCCATGCTCGACAAGCGTGGCGTCGCTGGCGACGACACCGGACAGAAGCGTCGCCTCCTTGACCCATCCGCCGGGAAAGGCGGTGGCCCGGTAGAGATCGACCGTGCCGTTGGCGCAGCTTTCCGGCACCATCCAGACCTCGCCGTCGCGCTCGAAGACGAAGGGGTAGGAGAGATGGTAGGGCAGATCCAGCACCGGTTCAGGTCGTCCGAGCGGGCCTGCCGGGCCGAAGGGCACGGCGGAGATGATGGCCTTGCCGAGCCGGTGAATATAGTCCTCGACGAACAGGGTCAGCTGGCCCTGGTAGAGGATGGGAAACGGATCGGCGTAGAAGCGGCTGCCATCGTCCGGCAGCTCTTGCCATCCCGACGCCGGATGCGCACGCAGGTCGAAAAGATCGCGGCCCCCGGTTTGCCGCCAGCCGACCTTCCAATGCGGCGCGTTGTAGCAAAGGTGATAGATCTTCTGGACGATCCGCCGCGCCAGCGTCTTGCCGGCTCTGACCCCAAGCTTGCCGGCCGAGGGCATTGGCGGCGGGCTGCCTGCCTGCGCCGGCTCTGGCAGATCGGGCACCGACTTTGCCGCGCCTGACATGGCAGCGACGATCAGGCTTGCTGTGCGCGCGAGCATATCCTGGAAGGACGCCAGCGCGATGCCGCCATATTCTGTGCCCAGACGCCCGGCGGCGATCGCAACGCCGTTCTCATCGATGCGGGCAAGCGGCGTGCGGCCGGCGAGGATCAGGGCCAGCAAGGCCGCTTCCCCGCTGGCGCCGTCATAGGTGACGCGCCAGACCCGTGTGCTTTCCAGCCTGACATCGCCGCAGAGGTCGATCACAAGGTCGGGCGAAGCAGGGGACCGCCGATAGGGCGCGAGCGCCGAAAGCGGCACACGCTTGGCTAGTCCATCATGGGCCAGTCCATCATGGGCCAGTCCGTGTATCGCCGTTTCGAGTTGAAACAGGGCCGCGGCGCTGCGCGGAATGCCGCCGCCCGCCGGTCTGACATCGACGGACAGTTCGACGTCGCCGAGCGCGGCAAGGCGCTCCAGCAGCGTGAGATGAAAGGCGCGGACGCAGTCGCCGTCCAGGCGTAGACTTATCTGCATGGTGGAGGTCCGAAAAGGCGGTGCCCGGCCTTGCCGGCCAGGCCGGTCCGGTCAAATTGTAACCCCATCTGCATCCGTCTCCGCTCGCTGCGTAGCCAACACCTCGATATGTATATTTTTAAGCAAACCGCGTGCCAAAATTCACGTCACCTCTCAACATAATTAACAATGTTTTAACAGTTGGAGGAATAGCTAGGTTATCGCCGCAAACTGATCTTGCCGGCATATGGAGTATTGTCGGAGGCAGCCATGCAATCATCCCTGCCCATGGTTCCTCAGCAACACTCTCCGGATGCGGCACGCGCGGGATCATACGCAGCTTCGACTGTCGAACTGGGCGACCTGAAGCGCATCCTGGTGCGCCGCCGGTTCTGGATCTTCGGTACCGTTGCACTGCTGACGCTGGTCGCCCTGCTCTACGGCCTTTTCACACCTGCGCTCTACAGCTCGGCGGCGGAAATCCTGATCGATCCGCAGGATCTGCAGGTGGTCACCAACGACGTCAATCCCAGCCGTATCTCACCCGATGGCGGCATCACGCAGGTCGAGAGCCAGGTCAGCGTGGTCCAGTCGACAGGCGTGCTGATGCGGGCGATCGCGGCGACAAACCTGACGCAGGATCCGGAATTCAACGGGCAGGGCTTGCTGTCGCGCCTGCTCGGTTCGGCATCGGCCGAAGGCGACAGGTCGGTGCAGACACTCGACGCGCTGCGCCGGCGCCTGGCGGTGAAGCGGGCCGACAAGGTCCTGGTCCTCGACGTCATCGTCACCGCCAAGAGCGCCGACAAGGCCGCCCTCCTGGCCAACGCCATCGCGCAGGCCTACCTGGTCGACCAGGCGAGCGCGCGCGCGAAAATGGCCAGGGACGCCTCCGAGTCGATCACCGCCCGGCTGGACGAGCAGCGCAAACGCGTCCAGCAGGCCGAGAATGCCGTCGAGGCCTACAAGTCCGCCAACAACATGGTGATGGCGGCAGGCAACCTGGTCAGCGACCAGGAACTGACCGAGATCAATACGCAGCTTGCGGCGGCGCAGAGCCGCACCGCGGCGCTGAAGGCGCAGGTCGACCAGATGCGCCGCCAGAGCGGCACGGCGGACGCGACCTCGGAAGCAATGCGCTCGGCGGTGATCTCGAGCCTGCGGGCGCAAGAGGCGACGCTGGTCGACCAGGTCTCGCAGCTCGGCACGGAGTTGGGGCCGCGTCATCCCTCGCTGATCGCAGCCCAGCAGCAGCTGCGCGACACGCGCCAGCTGATCGCGCGCGAACTCGGCCGCATCGCCACCGCCACCGAGACCGACTACGAACGGGCGCTGGCCAACCAGCAGGCGCTGGAAGCCAAGGTGGCGGGCATGAAGAGCAAATCGCTCGACACCGACCAGGCCTCGGTGCGGCTGCGCGAATTGCAGCGCGATCTCGAGGCGCTGCGTTCCGTCTACTCGAACTATCTCCAGCGTGCCCAGGAGACGCGCGAGCAGATCAATGTCGACAGCACCAATGCGCGCATCATCTCCAACGCCATGCCCGCCTTGAAGAAGAGCTGGCCGCCTTTGCCGTTGCTGTTGCTGGGCGCGATATTCGGCGGCCTCGGGCTCGGCACCGGTCTGGCGTTGATCGCCGAATATTCCTCGCCGACGGTGCTTTCCAGCGCCCAGATGCAGTCGGCCATCGACGCGCCGGTGCTGGGCGTGGTGCCGGCAAAGTCGGGCACTGGCCGGCGCTGGTGGCCTTTCGGCGGGGCGCGCGCCGTCGCCTCCAGCCAGAAGACCGACGCCGTCGTCGGCCTTGCACTGAGGCGCATGTTCAGTTCGGGCCAGCGTCCGGCGGACTGGCCGCTGGTGCCTTCCATCCTGGTGACATCGTCGCCGGGCGAGGGCGCGCAGCGCAGCCGGGTGGCGCGGCTGCTGGCCGATGCCGCGGCATCCAGGGGCAGCCGTGTGCTGTTCATCGATGCCAATGCCGGCGGCGACCAGAAGGATCCGCAGCCGGGAGTCCTCGATGTGCTGCGCGGCGAGTACGCCTTCGAGGCCGTCAGCCATTACGCAGCCGGCAGCAACGTTGCCGTGCTGGGCAGGGGCCGCTCAAAGGCGGTCTTCCAGGAAGCGCATGGCATCTATTTTGCGCAGCAGATGCTGGCGCGGGCCAGCCGGAGCTTCGAACTCGTCGTCATCGACGGCGGCGCGCTGGCCGACAATCTCAATGCCTCGCCGCTGGTCGCCATGGCCGACGAGATCGTGCTCGTCGCCACGCTGAACGCCACCCCGATGCGCGACGTCACGACGACCGCGCAGGCGGTTTCCGTCATGGGGCGGTTGCCAACGGCCGCCTTGCTGGTCGACGAGGCCGCCTGATATGGCTGCCAGTTGGAGCGCAAGCGCTTCGAACCATGGTGTTGCCGCACCCCGCGCCGGCACGTCGCTCGATGCGCTGACGCGCTTCGGACTGATCGCGGCGGTAGCGGTGCTGTTCAGCATCTCGGGCGGCATGCTGTGGCTGGTCGGCTACAATTATGATGGCCTGTTCGGCAACCCGGCGACCAAGATCCACCCGTCCACCTATCTCATCGTCCTCCTGTTTGCCTGGCGTTCCTGCGCATCAGGCAATCCGGTGGGCCATATCGTCCATCTCGCCGACAGGCGGCCGGCCAGCGCGCTGATGGCCGCCATATCGATCGTGCTTCTGTTCGTCGTCATCGCAAGGCAGCGGCCCGGCATGGCCGGCATGATCGATACGTTCGTGGCCGCGGCACTTCTGGTCCTGATGCTCAGCGAGGACGACGAACGGACCTTCGCCGGGCTGCAGACCGTCGTTCACGTGGTCATGACGGCGAATGCGCTGCTTGCCCTTTTCGAGTTCGCCACCAAGACGCTTATCTTCCCCTATCGCCTGGACGGCGTGGCGTTTACCACCGATCTGCGCTCGAGCGCGCTGCAGGGGCATCCGCTTGCCAATGCCATGGTGACGTCGATCTATGTGCTTGCGCTGCTCTCCGGTGCCAGATCCCTGTCGATGCCTGTGCGGATAGGGTTGATCGGCCTGCAATGCGCGGCACTCGTCGCCTTCGGCGGCCGCACGGCGATGGTGACGACGGTGGTGCTCGGCGGCTGCTACCTGCTTTTTCAGGGCACCACCAAATTGCGCCAGGGCCGCGTCAATCTCTTGGGTGCGGCACTCGGCTTCATGCTTGCCGCACTGCTGCCGGTCGTCATCATAGTGGCGGCATATCTGGGCTTTTTCGACGCGCTGCTGGAGCGCTTCGTGTCGGACAGCGGAAGCGCCAATGCCCGCGTCGAGATGTTCGAGCTTTTCAAGCACCTGGAATTGCGCGATCTGATCGTGGGGCCGGATGTCGAGCTGATCGACAGCCTGCGCCGCATCAACGGTCTCGAACAGGGCATCGAGAACCCGATCATCCGCACGGTCCTCTATCAGGGCGCCTTCTTCACCCTTTTGCTGACGTTCGGCTTCGTGCTGTTCCTGTTCGAGGTGGCGCGCCGCTGCCATGCCGGCATCTGGCTGCCGATGCTGGGCTGGGTCATCCTGATCAACACTTCGGAAAGCGTCGCGTCGAAGACGACGCTGCTGACCAAGTTCGTGGTGCTGGCATTGGTGCTTTACCGGCCGGCGCGGGCAGCTTTCAAACCGGTCAGTCCACCGGCATGGTCAGACCAAGCGCCGCGATGATATCAGGGTCCACCGCCCGGGTGGTATCGTCCATCATGCCCATGCCGTCGAAGAGATCCCACAGTGCCCAGGCGAAGCCGAGTTCCTCGGCGCTCCGCCTGACATCGGCGATGTAGCGCCCGCGATCCGGGTTGGGCGCGGCGACATAGCGGGCGTCGGTGCGCAGCGCGCCGAACTCGCCCATGATGATGCGTTCCGGCGCAAGGCCGTGGCCGTCGGCCCAGTCGCGAACCTGGCGAAGATATTTGTCGACAAACCAGCGGTCGGGCCGGGCGTCGAAATAGACTTTCAGCACACGCTCGGTCTCGGCATAGGCTGCCTGCTTGGCGTCTTCAGGGGTTTCGGTGTCCTGCGCCATGCGCGCCCTGACCGATGCCAGCGTCTGCTCCAGCGAGCCGGCGGATGCCGGCCACGGCACATTGTTGAGCGACCGGTAGACGGGCTCGCGCATCCAGGGTGCCCCCTGATGGCTGAACAGATAGGGCTCATAGAAGTGGAAGGTGAACAGGATCGGCTCGAACGGGGACAGCGGTGCCGGATCGAGCGCGTTCAGTCCGCTCACCATCGAGCCGCAGCCGCCGGTGACGACCAGCGGCAGGGTCGCGGCCAAGGCTCTTGCCGCCGTCAGAAGTGAAAGCTGGATCTGCGACCAGACGTTCGACGCGCAGGCCTGCGCCGGCTCGTTGACCGGCTCGAGCGCCACCCTGCCGGGCTGGAACCGCGCCAGCCTGCCGGCAAGCTCGCCGACCAGCCCGCGGTAGAGATCGAAGGCGGGCGCCGCGGTGCTGGAGACCATGCGGTCGGGGTTCCAATAATGGGTGGCGGCATTGGCCTGGATGTTGACGATGATGCCGAGACCGGCGTGGAGGGTGGCCGTGACAGCCGCGTCCAGCATGTCCAGCAACCGGCCGCGCGTGGTGGCGTCGGCGGCCAGGAAAGGGCCGGGATCAACAGGCAGACGGATGAAATCGAGCCCGGTCCTGCGCAGCCGACGCAGGTCGTCCGGGGTCGGCACCGGCCGTTGCGACTGGAAGGGCGGCCAGTCATAGTCGGTGCGCGGAGCGGGAAATTCGCGCGTCAGCGAGAACCAGGGCCAGGCGTTGACGCCGCGCCGAAATCGCGGCCCGGCGGCTGCGCGAGCGATTGGTGCGATCGGGAGCGAGCCGAGAGCCGCCGCGGTGGACAGCGCCGTCCGCAGCACCCGCCGGCGCGACCAGCCTGTCATACGGTTCCTGGCGATGCGTGATCCATCGCGGTGGTCTTGGCGGCGGTCATGCCGAGCAAATGATAGGCCTCATTTTCATAGGCAAGCAGGACATCGTCCCAGCGAAAGGCTTCGCGGGCGCGCGCCCTGGCGGCAACGCCGCAGGCCTTGACCAGGGCATCATCGTCCAGCGCCTGCTGCATCCGCTTGGCGCAACTGTCCTTGTCGGTGAAGTAGATCGCCGCAGCCCCGGCGGTCCATCTGTTGTAGGGATTGTCGTGGGCGATCACCATGTTGCCGGCCGCCAGCGCCTCGACCAGCGAGGGGTTGGTGCCGCCGACCGTGTGGCCATGCAGATAGGCGCGGGCGTGGTATCTGAGCGCCTTGACCGTCGCCTGGTCGTAGATGGCGCCCGGCAGGACCACCGAGCCATTCGCCGCCTTGCGGATGGCGGCATGATAGGGGATGTCGTCGGACAGCGTTCCCAGCACCACCAGCTTCATGTCGCGCTTGGCGGAGCAAAAAGCTTCGACGATCGGCAGGATGTTGTTGTCGGGTTCGATGCGGGCGATCGAGACCAGATAGCGCCCGGGCTCGAGGCCGAGCGCCCGGACCGGCGCCTCGGGCGCTGATGTCACCGGATCGGCGCCATAGGCGATGGTGGCGATGGCGCTGCGCGGCCGGCGTGTCGCCAGGTGATCTGCGATGGCGGGATGATCGGCGACCAGCCGATGCGAGGCCCATGCGCCGATCCATTCGTTGAGCCAGAACCAGGTTCGCGCCGCCATTCCCCATTTTGGGCGGCGCCACTCGATGCCGTCCATGTTGGTGAAGATCTTGCGTCGTTTCAGCCTGAGCCAGGTCAGGAAGACCGCGCCATTGTAGCCGAGCACCAGGCAAACACCCGGTTGCCGGGCGGCGTTGCGGGCGCATTGCCAGTCGAATTCCAGCGTCGCGCGCGGTCCCTTGGAGGCGACCTGGATGTGAATGAGCTCGATGCCGCGCCAGGTTTCGCTGCGCACCCTCTGGTCGATCCGCTCGACCTCATCTTGGCAATAGACGCCAACTTTCCAACCGCGCCCGACAAGAAACAGCGCCAGTTTTTCGGCAAAGGTTTCAAAGCCGCCATGGGCCGCGGGTATGCCGCGGGTCCCCAGGATCAGAATGGCGGGCGTTTCTGGTTTCATGGCCGGCGGCACTTTCACATGTCTCATATATTAGATATTGCTTAATTTATAATGAGCAGATGGCAACTTCCGTGCCACCTCCCGATTTCAGTATCTTGCGAGGGATCATCGCGCGGGGTTGTAAAAAAACGGTGTTGAAGCCGATGGTTGTTTCATTCTCGGTCAACCCTTCTGTGCGTAGCTGTATCGAAACGAAGCAATGCCTGGGGCGTACGGCCGGCAGTCGGGCGTATCGAACCGATAGTCGGACATATCAACCGATAGTCGGACGTATCGAACCAGGCATGATTCTTGCGGACGGGCTTCTGCCACAATCGCCCAGCGCGATGGTTGTAGCACCTGGCGGGATATAAAGATGCGGATTGCCTGCGTTCATCAGGGTTATGAACTCTATGGTTCTGACCGCAGCTTCGCGGAGAGCGTTGCCGCGTTGCGCGCCGCGTTTCCGTCGGCCGACATCGAAGTGGTTTTGCCGCGTAGCGGGCCGATCGTGCGGATTCTGGAAGCGCATGCCAGCCGGATCGTCTTCGAACCGCTCTGGGTGCTGAGGCGCCAGGCCATTGCGCGCCTTGCTACCGTCGAGATGGCGCGATTGCCGGTTGCCGTGTTCAGGGCGTGGCGGCGCCTCAAGGATTGCGACCTCGTCTATGTCAACACCTCGATCGTGGCCGACTACGCGCTGGCCGCACGCCTTCTTCCCCATAAGGCCGTCCTGCACATCCACGAAATCCCCGAAGGCGCCATGCGCAGGGTACTTGTCGGCCTGATGCGCTGGAGCCACGCGGATCTGATCTTCAATTCACACGCGACACGCGCCGCGTTTGGTGATCCCAAGGCGGCGCGTGCGTATGTCGTCTACAACGGTGTTGCCGGGCCGGCGGCGGTCGAACCGATGACATATGACGGCAAGCGTCCATTGCGGGTGCTGCTGCTTGGCCGTATCAACCGGATCAAGGGGCAGGAAATCCTGCTGGAGGCGATCGCCTCGATGCCGGCGGAACTCCAGGCGAGGATCGAGGTGCGGCTGGTCGGCGGCGCCTTCGAAAGCACTGAGCGCGAGCATGCGCTTGCCGAACTGGTCGAAACCATGGGGCTTACCGGGCGCGTCAGAGTCCTGCCTTTCATTCCCGACCCCTCTGAGCATTATCGATGGGCCGATATCGTCACCGTGCCGTCGCGGCGTCCGGAATCGCTGGGCCGCGTCGCCATCGAGGCGATGGCTCATGGCCGGCCGCCGCTTGTGTCGGCGATCGGCGGGCTGGTGGAAGTGGTCAGCGACGGGGAGACCGGCTGGCATGTCCCGCCCGGCGACGCAGCAGCTCTTGGCGCGAAATTGCAGGAGATCATCCTCGCCCCTGAGGCCTGGCGCGGGTTTGTCGCTGCCGGGCGCGCGCGCTACGAGGCAATCTTCAGCGAGCCGGTCGCGGCCGCGGCGATCACCGCGATCGCCGCCGACAAGCTGAAGACGACCATCGCGCGGCCGGGCAGGGTGCCTGCCGCCCGCGAAGCGGAGACGCGGCCGTGAAGCTAGCGTTTCCGAGCCATCTGGTTCGACGCCTCGTGCTGATGATCGGCGGCGAGGCGATGCAGAGCGGCTTTCATTTTGCCCTCAACATCATGCTGTTGCACATGCTGTCGGCGCAGGGCTACGGCCTCTTCGCCATCGGCATGGTGATGGGCGGTGTCGGCCTGTCCTATATCAGGTCGCTCACCGCCGTTCCCGCCAGCATCTGGATGAGCAAGAGCACCAACAGCGCCGGCGTCGATACCTATGACGTGGCGTTCGGAACGGCGGCGCTGATCGTGGCGTTGCTGATGGCCGTCGGCACGGCAGTCCTGATGCATGTTCTTGGCGATCCAAGCGGAATTGCCGCCGGCTGCTTCGTCGGTGCCTGGTCGTTGCGCAGCCATATGCGCACGGCTTTCTTCGCACGGCGCCAGCAGGTTGTCGTCTCCGTCAGCGATGGCGCTTTTACAGTCGCCGGCTGTGTCCTGACCGGGCTGTCGATCTGGTTGGTCCAAGACCCGCTGCAGACCGTGTTCTATGCACTAGCCGCGGCAAATGTGTTCGGCATTTTCGTCCTGGTCCGGCTGGCTCGGCGCTCGCTTCGCATCAGCTTCCGCATGCCGACGCGGCGACGCTATGTCAGGCTCTGGCCCCAGCTGCGCTGGTCGGCATTCAGCGCGACCACCACCAACATCCAGGGTCAATGTCTGGCGCTGCTGGTCGCCGGCATTGCCGGTCCTGCCGCCTACGCACCTCTGGCGGCGGTTCTGGTGCTGTTTGCCCCGCTGCGCATCATCAGCCTTGCTTTCGTCAACATGACGCAGCCGGATCTCGCCAGGCTGATGCGGAACAATGAAACAGGCCGTGTCTGGACGCAGGCCAAGATCTGGGCGCTCGTCATGGGGTTTGGCGGCCTTGCCTATGGATGCGCCATCATGTTCGTCCTGCCGATGATAGAATCCCAAGCTCTCCAGGACGCTTCGACCTGGTTCATCGGACTTTTCGTGATCGCGAATTTTGTCCCGATCATGCTCTACATCATGCCCCGCATCGTGCTTGAGATACTCGGCGATTTTCGGATCGTCGCGTTCACCACGACGGGCGGCGCGGTCGTCGGGCTGGCGCTGATCGCGGCCCTGCTGGCAATCGCGTCTCCGCCGTGGGCGTTGTTGGGTTCCGCCGTCTCGGAGATGTTCGTGCTCGTGGCATCATGGTATTTCGCGCATCACCGCATGTGGAATATCGAGCATCCCGACGAGGCGCGCGACAGCCGGTTGGGCGCGTGGCGGCGCACGCTGTCGTTCGCTACGGCAAAGCGATAGGAAAAAATATGGCAGTCCAGGCGGTGCAAATTGCTGCGGTGACCGGCTCGCCCGATGGCCAGTCCTCCCATCCGGCCATCGTCGTCGCCAACGATGCATACACGGCGCGGCTCCACACCAGCCTGGAAGCGGCCAGGCCGCTCTGGCTGCGCCTCCAGGCGGACGGTGTGTGCACCGCCCACCAGAATTATGCCTGGGCCGAGGGGATCGTCGCGCGGCTGATGCCGGAAGGTGCGGAACTGCTCATCGTGGAGGTAAACGACGCCGTGACGGGCGTGCCGCGAATGCTGGTGCCGTTGATACGGCGACCGGCTTTCCGCCATCGGGTGATCGAGTGGCTGAGCTGTGGCGTTTGCGACTATTCGGCACCGTTGCTGGCCGATGCGAGCCCGTGGACGACGCAGTCGGCGCAGGCCGCGTGGGCCGCGGTGCGTTCCGTGCTGCCGCCGGCGGACCGTATCCAGATCAGGGGAATTCCGCAATTGATCAGCGGTGTCGCCAATCCGCTGGCCCTGCTGGCGGCCACGCGCGATTCCCTGCATACCAGCTTCGGCCTCGCCATCGACGGCGATCCGGAAACCGTCCTCAAGCGCCTATGCCGGCCATCCTTCGTCAAGGCTTTCAACAAGGACTGGCGTCGCCTCGAACGGCTTGGCGGCGTGGAACTGGTCGAAGCCAACACGCCGGCCCTGGTGGAGGTCATCTTCGGCGGCCTGGTCCGGATGCGGCTCAGCCGCTTTCGCGAACTGGGCCGCTTCGACCTGCTGACGCAGGCGGCGGTTGTCGATTTCTATCGAAACGCCGCTCTCGAGGGCCTGTCGGATGGGTCGGTGCGGCTCTTCGGGTTGCGTGTGGGTGAAGCTCTTATCGCGGTCCAATACCTGCTGATCCATCAAGTCACCGTTCATGCTCTGCTGATCTCAATCGATCAGGGCGCGGTGCCCAATGTCTCGCCGGGACTTCTGATCATGGGCAAGTTGATGAGCTGGGCGCGCGGGCGCGATTTCAATTATTTCGACCTGTCGGTAGGCAACCAGAGTTATAAGGAACATATGGGTGCCGCGGGTTCGGGCCTGCGCGAGCTTTGCCACGGGATTACGGTGCGAGGCAGCGCCGTGAGCGCAGCCATCGAGATCCGCAACCGGGCCGAGGTGTTCGTGCGCTCCAAACCTCGGCTGCTGAAGAGGCTCCAGGGACTGATGCGGGGTTTGCGGCGCCTGCGTGGGGGATCAGAATGACGGGAGAAGCATGTGGCAAGCTACGCGGCGGGAACGACTCCGATAAGGGATTTGCCCGGTGGGCCGTTTTCCCCGACTGTCGCCAACGTTGATGCAACCGCGCACTTCACGGCTCGGCTGCACACCAGCTTCGACACCGTAAGGCTGCTATGGCTGCTCCTTGAAGCTCACGGCGTCTGCACTGCCCACCAGCATTATGCCTGGGTCGAAGGAATCGCCGCACGGCTGATGCCCAAAGACGCGGATCTGGTCCTCGTCGAGGTCAGTGACGCCGTGACCGGCGCGCCGGCCATGCTGCTGCCGCTGATGCGGCGCCGGGCTCTCGGCCACCACGTGATCGAATGGCTGAGCTGCCGTGTGTGCGACTACGCGGTGCCGCTGCTGGCGGATGGGATAGAGTGGACCAGGCAGAGTGCCGACGCTATGTGGGCAGCGGTCCGTGCCGTGCTGCCACCGGCGGATCGCATCCATATCGCGGGAATTCCGCAGCAGGTCCACGGCGTGGCCAATCCGCTGGCATTGCTTTCGGTGGCGCGCGACTCAATCCAGGTCAGCTCCGGCCTCGTCCTGCATGGCGATCCGGAGACGCTCATCAAGCGAATCTGCAAGCCGTCCTTTGCCAAGGCCTTCCGCAAGCATTGCCGCGGCTTCGAACAGCTTGGTGGCCTCGCTTTGGTCGAGGCCGATACGCCTGACCTGACCGATGAGCTCCTGGATGCGCTGTTGGAATTGCGGCTCAAGCGTTTTCGTGAGCTCGGGCGTTTCGACCTCCTGACGCAGGCGCCGGTCGTCGATTTTTACCGCGCCGCGGCGCTGCAAGGCCTGTCCAATGGATCGGTGCGACTCTTCGGGCTACGCGTCGGTGAAGCCTGGCTCGCCTCCATCTATGTGCTGGTCAGAAAAGGCACACTTCACGCCCTCCTGCTCGGCATCGACCAAAATGCGGTCGCCAATGTCTCACCCGGCCTGACGACGATGGGTAAGCTGATGATGTGGGGATGCGAGCGGGGCTTCGACTATTTCGACCTGTCGGTCGGCGGCCAGGGCTACAAGCAACATATCGGCGCCTCGAGCTCGGTTCTGGCCGAGATCTGCGAACCGGTGACGGTGCGGGGCAGGGCTGCGAACGCAGCCATTCTGCTGCGCAGCCGGGTCGAAGGCATGACGCGGTCGCGTCCCCGGCTGCTCAAGGCCGTCCAGGGCCTGACGCGCCGCTTGCGGCGACTGAAGGACTGAGGACGAGCGTTTGCCGACGACCGATGTAAAGAGGCACCAAGGCCGGCAAGCTTGTTGACTGGGTTGGTTGGCTCTATATCTGAAAGCGCCGCTTGCCGTTCAGAAATGAGTGTCCTCGGCAGATTTTTTAAGTTGGCGTTTTCGGCAGATCATATCGATGGATGCAAGTTTAGGAGATGGGATTCGTTCCATCCTCATTATTCAAACGAAGTACATTGGAGATGTCGTTCTGACATCTGCTTTGGTTCGCAATCTGCGTCTTGCTTATCCACAAGCATCGGTAACCATGCTTTGTGCGCCGGGTCTCAAGGAGTTCATTGTCGCGCAAGGGATCGCCGATTCTGCTGTTGGCTTTGAATCCCGTGGCAGAGGAAGGACTCTGCTCAAGCGTTTGAGCGACTATCGTGGCGTCATCTCTGATCTTCGGCGTCGAAAATTCGATCTTAGCATCGACCTTACCGATTCGAAAACCTCGCGGATCATGCATCGCTTGATCGGCGCTCCACTTCGCGTCGGCTTCGATCCTTCCGAGCATCCGATGAAGTTCTGGGAAATCCAGCTTGCAAACGTGCTCGCCGCGACCTTCGGACATGGCGGACCGCATTATCTCTACAGGAACCTGTCTCCACTCAGCGCCCTCGGATTGGATTATCAGGACCCAACGCCTCGGCTGCAGCCGACCAGGACTGCCCAGGAAGAGTGTGCCAGGCTTCTTGCGGAAAACGCTTTGGCGAAGAAGTCCTATGTGGCCGTGCATGCCGGCGCGAGGTTTGAAGGCCGTTGCTGGCCGCCGCAACATTTTGCTGCGGTCATCGATGAGGTATACGCCAAAACCGGGCTGCGATCCCTCCTCGTTGGTGGGCCGGATGAAGGGCTTGCCGCGCAAAGGATCCTTGAAATGGCAGCATCGCCGGTCGCAAGTGCCGTCGGAAAAGCCTCGCTTGAGGTCTTGACAGCATTGTTGGCCGAAGCGTCGATCTTTCTTGGCAATGAGAGCGGCCCGATGCACATCGCGGCCTCTGTCGGAACTCCAGCGGTGGGGCTGTACGGTCTGACGTCGCCTGAGCAATGGGGCCCATTCGGTGTCCCCAACCGGACGCTCCAGCCGCCCATGCCTTGCCCATGCATCGCTCCAGGTTTGTGTAAAGAAAACAACGCCGGTGGGGTCTATTGCGTCCAGCGGCTCCAGGTTGCCGATGTTGCGGCGGCGACACTCGATCTCATCGGCACGGAAGTTCAAAAATCTGCTCATTCGGGCACGCCGGCCGCGTAGCAGAGCGGCAGCGACGGACGCTAGTTTTGGCGGCGTGGTGGTGCACAGTTCATCTTCGTGTGCTTCACGTCTTGATTCAGGCCAAGGCCCAAGCATATTCAAAAGATTGGTAAATTTAACCGGGCCGCATCCTGCGCTGTCCGCGAAATTGACAGGACGGCGCGTCTCCGCCATCCTTGACCCCAGTCGTCAGGCTGCCGGCAGCGGCCGCGTTTTGTGTCTGGGGCGACCGAGGGCAGTGTCATGTTCAGTCCCGTCACAGGTCAGAATTCCAAGCGCGCCGCGGTGCGCAAGGCGCTCGATCGTCACAAGGTCTACATCACCGCGCAGCGTTTTTCGGCAGGCACCTACCAGGCCCGGGTTCTGGTCGATGGCGAGGCCTATTGGGTCGACGAATTCCGGCTGAGCCAGCTGCAGCAAGGACTGTCGCCGGCAGAGCTCGAGTTGACGCCGGCCGCTGACGATTGAGAGCGTGACTGGCTTGTTCCTGGCCGCCGTGCTTCGATCCTGGCGATGACGACTCCACCAAAGCTCAAAGCCTATCGCGCCAAACGCGAATTCGCCAAGACGCCGGAACCGGTTGGCGGGCTCGTCAGCAGCAACGGCAACCGCTTCGTCGTCCACAAGCACCACGCCACCGCTGACCATTATGATCTGCGCCTGCAGGTCGGCGATGTTTTGAAGAGCTGGGCGGTGCCGCGCGGGCCTTCGCTCAATCCGGCCGACAAGAGGCTGGCGGTCGAGACCGAGGATCATCCGCTCGAATATATCGACTTTGAGGGTGTCATTCCCGAGGGCGAGTATGGCGGCGGGCCGATGATCGTCTGGGATACCGGCACATGGGCGCCGATGGACGACGTCGAAAAGAGCTTGCGAACCGGCGCCTTCAAGTTCCGGCTGGCCGGCGACAAGCTCAATGGCGGCTGGATGCTGACCCGGCTGAAGCCGAAACCCGGCGAAGATGAGAACAAGAAGAACTGGCTGCTGTTCAAGGAACGCGACCTCGCCGCCGACACCGCGCTTGACATCCTCACGGCCCGGCCGGAAAGCGTCAAATCCGGATTGCGCATCGAGGAACTGGCGGCGCCGGCGAAGCCCGCCACCAAACCCGCGCCCAGACAGGGATCGCTGAAGCCCGGCACGCTGCCGGGCGTGTTCAAGGCTCCCATGCTTGCCCGTATCGAGCCGCAACTGGCGACGCAGGTGCCAAAACCACCCGATGGCGACGACACCCAACAAGTCTGGCTGCACGAGATCAAATTCGACGGCTACCGCACCATGGCGCATCTCAGTGGCGGCGTCGTCAAGCTGATCACCCGTGGCGGCATCGACTGGACGAAGCGCTATGGCGACCTGCCGCATGCGTTCGCGAAGCTGCCCTGCCGCGATGCCATCATCGACGGCGAGATCGTGGTGCTCGACGCCCGGGGCATCAGCCGCTTCGCGCTGCTGCAGGATGCGCTGGCCGAGGGCGCCGACAGCAATCTCCATTTTTACGCCTTCGATCTTCTCCACCTCGACGGCTGGGACCTGACCAAGGCGCCGCTGGTCCGGCGCAAGGCGCTGCTGGCGCAGATGCTGTCGGGCCTCGGCGCCAATTCCGCCATCCAGTTCTCCGACCATGTCGAAGGTTCAGGGCAGGGGCTCTACGACCAGGTGTCGGAACTTGGGCTGGAGGGTGTCGTCTCAAAGCGCGCCACGGCCATCTATCAGAGCGGCCGAACCAAAAGCTGGACCAAGACCAAGGCACTGCTGTCGGACGACTTCGTCATCGCCGGCTTCACCATCTCCGATGCGGCCGAAGGGCTGGCGGCGCTCGGCATGGCAGAGTTCGAGGGTGGTGAATTGCATTATCGCGGCAAGGTCGGCACCGGTTTCGATGCCGCCACCGCCGGTGAGTTGCTCGCCAGGCTGGAGCCGCTGCGGGAAGGCGCCACCCCGCCCGAGGGTGTCCCGCGCGAAATCATGCGCGAGATGAACTGGGTGCGGCCGCTGCTGTCGGCGCGCATTCATTACGCCAACCGCACCTCAGACAATGCGCTACGCCACGGCGTCTTCCGTGGTTTGAGGGATGTCGACCTGTCGACGCCGGTCTCGTCCAAACGCAAGCGGCTGATCGCCGAGGCCGACCTTGCCACAATCTGGGTGACCAACCCGACGCGCCGGCTGTTCGGCAAGACCGGCCCGACCAAGCTCGACATCGCGGTCTATTACGCGCTGGTCGGCGACTTCATGCTGCCGCACATTATCGGCCGGCCGGTGTCGCTGGTGCGCTGCCCGACCGGCCTGCCGAAGGATTGCTTCTTCCAGCGCCACGCCTTCACCGGCATGCCGCCCTCAGTGGTGACATTCGACGCGACGAATTCCGAGGGCGAGACCAAATCCTATCTCTCGGTCGAAGGCGCGAAAGGGTATCTGGCGCTGGCGCAGTTCGGCGTCGTCGAGTTCCACACCTGGGGCACCCACCGCACCAGCCTCGACAGGCCCGACCAGATCGTCCTCGACCTCGATCCGGGCGAGGGGATTTCATGGCGCGAGGTGGTCGAGGCCGCCGTGCACATCAAGGGCGAATTGGAGCGCCTGGGGCTGGTACCGTTCGCCAAGACCTCCGGCGGCAGCGGCATCCACATCACGGTGCCGGTGACGGGCGCGCAGAACTGGAAGAAGCTCCACCAGGCGACCAGCGCGATCGCCACGCATCTGGCGGCAACGGCGCCTGACACCTTCACCACCACCATGGGCAAGGACAACCGCAAGAAGCGCATCTTCATCGATTATCACCGCAATGCGCGCGGCCACACCTCGGCAGCACCTTACTCGCTGCGCGCCCGCACCAATCTGCCGGCCTCGACGCCGGTCAGTTGGAGCGACCTCGAATCCATCGATGCGCCGCAGGATCTGAACTATTCCTCCCTGCCGGGGCTGCTGGCGACGTCGGGCGATCCGTGGGCCGAGATCGACGAGTTCGCGCGGGATTTGCCGACCTTGAAGAACTAGGTTCCTCGGCCCCCATGAAATGGGGGAGAGCGTTGCGGGGCGAGGAACCCAACGCCATCGACGCTTCCGACAATTTGAATTATTCTCTCCGCCACGACCTCAAAGACGTGGCGGAAGATTTCGTCAGGGATTTGCCTGTATTGTGCGGGGTCGGTGTAGGATTTGCGCAGCCTCGTTCGTCCTTCGGACGAAAAGCGCTGCAGTGAATGTCAGTGCATGGCCGCGTAGGAGTGTTTCATGGCGCCCAGGGCAAGTTGGAAAGGTTACCTTAAACTCAGTCTGGTCAGCTGTCCGGTGCGGTTATATCCCGCCACCAGCGCCAGCGAGCGCATCTCGTTCAACCAGTTGCATAAGAAGACCCACAACCGCATCAACATGAAACCGGTCGACCCCGAATTGGGGCTCGTCGAGCGTGCTGATCTGGTCAAGGGCTATGAATACGAGGACAAGCAGTACATCATCATAGATGATGCCGACCTCGATGCGGTGCGCATCGAATCCAATCACACGATGAACATCGAGGCCTTCGTCGACGAGGACGAGGTCGACGTCATCTATCAGGACGCGCCCTACTACATGGCGCCTGACGGCGCGATGGCGGAGGAGACCTTCGCCGTGCTGCGCGAAGCCATGCGCAAATCCGGCAAGCTGGCGATCGCACGCCTGGTGCTGTCGAGCCGCGAGCGGGTGGTGACGATCGGCGCGCGCGAGAACGGCATGTTCGTGTGCACCTTGAGGAATCCGAACGAAGTGCGTGGCACAGCTGAATATTTCGGCAACATCCCAGCCGGCAAGCCCGATCCCGAAATGCTGCAGCTCGCCGAAGCACTGATCAAGCAGAAGGAAACCACCTTCGATCCGAAGAACTATGAGGACCGCTACGAGGCGGCACTCATGACGATGATCCGCGAGAAGCTGAAAGGCCACAAGCCGATCATCGCGGCGGCACCCGAGCGCGGTAATGTCATCAATCTGATGGATGCGCTCAAAGCGAGCCTGTCGCAATCGAAGCCGCCGGCCAAGTCGAAAAGCAAGGCCGACGAGGTTGCCAAGCCCGCCGCGAAGAAGGCGGCAGCGGGTGGTGCTGCTGAAAATCCGTTGAAGGCCAATCTGCTGAAGGCGGTCGGCAAGAGCAAGAAATGACGGCACCGACCGGCGCTGTTTTTGGCACGATAGGCGCGCTGGCGGCTTTTCCGCTCAGGCTGGCTGCGCGGGAAGTGGAACGCCGACACGGCCAGCTGCGGCGCGGTATCACCAGGCGCACCACGCATGTCGTCTTCGGCCGGACACTTCTCGCCAGGGCAGGCCTCGTCAAAAACGGCGATGCCGAGATCGAACGCCGTGTCGCCGCCGAGCGCGCGGCCGGACGAACGCTGATCAGCGAGAACGGATTTCTGCGCCTTCTCGGACTGATGAAGACACCGGAAGCGTCTTCGCTGTCGCGGCAATCGCTGATCGATCAGTCGCGGCTATCAGGCTCCGACCTCGATTTTTTGTCGCTGTTCGATGCGTTCGAGCATGACTCAGAACCTTATTCCTTCCGCGACCTGATCCTGGCGCGCAAATATGCCGGGCTCATCGCCGGCGGCGCGACATGGGGGGCGATCGCGCGCTCCGTCCACCGCTCCGGCCCGGTGGCGTCGCTGACCGCCAAGTCGCTCAATGTCGGTTCGCAGCATGGGCGCGCCGATGCCATCTATCTCGAAGGCGGCCAGAGCGAACTCGATGGGCAGTTGCTGTTCGATCTCGGAACAGCCGGGGCAGAGGGTGACGACACGCTAGAGGAGTTGTTCGCGGAGGCGGAAGCGGCGGAGGAGCAGGGCGACCATGATGGGGCCGCCGCGCTCTACCAGCGCTGCCTGGCCATCGATCCGAGCGATGCGATTGCCGCCTTCAACCGCGCCAACTGCCTGCGCGCCGGCGGCCACGCGGCGGACGCCGCGCACGACTATATCAATGCGATAAAACTCGACCCGGCCTTCGTCGAGGCGTGGTTCAACCTGGCCGGACTGATGAGCGAGCAAGGTCGCGAAGCCTCGGCGCGAAGGCACCTGCAGAAAGCGATCGCGCTCGACAAGACCTATGCCGATCCGGTGTTCAACCTCGCCCGACTGGAATTCGACGCCGGCAATCTGCCGGAGGCGCGGCGGCTGTGGGTGCGCTATCTCGAACTCGACGCGGATTCGGAATGGTCGCGGGTGGCGGCCAAGGGCGTGCAGTTCGTGGATCTGCAGTTGGCGCGGACGGCGGGGTGAGTGATGCTGGCGCTTGAACACCCCCCTCTGGCCTACCGGCCATCTCCCCCGCAAGGGGGGAGATCGGAAGCTTGGGCGTCCCGCTCCTTCTTGCAAAGTGGGAGATTGGCGAAAGCGGTTGAGCGCGCAATCTCCCCCCTTGCGGGGGAGATGTCCGGCAGGACAGAGGGGGGTGTGACGGAACTCGACCTCTCCAGCGAGACCGCCCCATGACCACCTTCCTCTTCGACGGCCACGACATCGCCACCGTCACCATCCTGCTCGCCCACGGCGCCGGTGCATCGATGGATTCGCCCTCGATGACCGCCACCGCCAAGGCGCTGGCCGCGGCCGGCTTTCAGGTTGCGCGCTTTGAATTCCGCTACATGGCCGCGCGCCGCTACGGCCACCGCAAGCCACCGCCGCGGGCCGAGACGGTGAACCCGGAATACATCAAGGCGATAGCCGACCTCAGGGCTAGGGGCGTGACCGGCCCGCTTATCATCGGCGGCAAGTCGATGGGCGGGCGCGTCGCCTCCATGATCGCCGACGAGATGTTTGCCAAGGGCGAGATTTCAGGGCTGGTCTGCCTCGGCTATCCCTTCCATCCGCCGGCCAAGCCCGAGCAATTGCGGACAAAACACCTCGCCGACCTTAAGACGCCAACGCTGATCTTCCAGGGTACGCGCGACGAGTTCGGCACCAGGGACGAGGTTGCGACTTATGGCCTTTCCGACCGCATCGAGATTATCTGGCTGGAGGATGGCGACCATGATCTCAAGCCACGCAAGAGCATCTCGGGATTTTCGGCGGCCGACCATCTGAAGACGCTGGCCGAGACGGTGAAGGCGTGGTCGGGTCGGATCGCTTCCTGAAGCGATGAAGATCGCCTCCTTCAACATCAACAACATCAACAGCCGGCTGGAAAATTTGCTGGCTTGGCTGGCTGCGGCAAAACCCGATGTCGTCTGCCTGCAGGAGCTGAAGGCGCGCGACATGCAGTTTCCGCGCTCGGCATTGGCGGCGGCCGGCTATGGCGCGGTATGGAAGGGCGAGCCGACCTGGAACGGCGTCGCCATTCTGGCGCGGGGTGCCGAGCCAGTGCTGACCCGCGATGCCTTGCCCGGCGACGATGCCGACAGGCAGAGCCGCTATATCGAGGCGGCGGTGAACGGCATCATCGTCGCTTGTCTCTATGCGCCGAACGGCAATCCTCAGCCCGGCCCGAAATTCGCCTACAAACTCGCTTGGCACGCGCGGCTGGAGGTGCATGCCGAACAGTTGCTCGACACCGGCCTGCCGGTGGTGCTGGCCGGTGACTACAACATCGTGCCCGAGCCGCGCGATATCTACGCCACCCGCTCCTATGACGACAACGCGCTGGTGCAGCCGGAAAGCCGGGCGTCGTTCCAGCGCCTGCTCGACCAGGGTTGGCTTGATGCCCTGCGCAAGAAGCATCCGAAGGAAACGCTTTACACATTCTGGGACTATCGCCGCAACCGCTGGCCGCGCGATGCCGGCCTCCGGCTCGATCACATCCTGCTGTCGAAGAAACTGGCACGCCGCCTGACCGCTGCCGGCATCGACCGCGACGTGCGCGGCGAGGACGGCGCCAGCGACCATGCGCCGGTGTGGGTGAAATTGAAGTAAGGCGACTGCTTTCATGCGTCGCGCTTGAACGGATTCCTGCAACGCGCTTTAAGTCTTTGTCTCGATGCATGTCGCTGTCCCAAATCCGGGTTCGCTTTTGGCCGACATGCAATAACCTGTCGGCAAGTAGCCCAACGCAGCCGGATCGCCCGTGAACGCAATCCCCCATGAGATTTGTGAAGCGAGGCTCCATGCCTGACTTGGGCGCTGTCCAGATACTGGCCGCCGCCATTGTGGTGCTTGCGGCTGCTGTCGCGTCCTGGCTGCTGTGGCGGAAGCGCAGCCGTCGCAAGGGACGGCGGCTAACCAATCCGGCTGCCGACTATGCCGTCCGTACCGATTGGAACGCCCGCGGGGGTATGCTCAATTACTCGTCCTTCGTCTATTTCGATGTCGATCGCGACGGCAAATACGGCGCCGGAGACCGGCCGATGGCCGGGATCATGGTGCGGCTGTATGACGAAGCCGGCAAGCTCGCCGCGTCCGCGCGCACCAACAATGCCGGCTTTGCCAACTTTCCCATGTCGGTGAAAAGCAGAAAGGCAGTGATCCGCAAGCCGGGCAACTGGCGCTTTGTGGTTTCGGTGCCGCCCGGCTGGCAGGCGAAAAGCGAAAATGACATTCAGTCCCGACACTTCCTGCCGCTGCCGGGTTCGCCGGCCGGGATGGTATCGCAGGAGATGCTGCTGCCTGTCGGTCTGGCACCGCCGCGCCGCGTCAGCGGGCGCGTCGCCGGCGATGGACCAGCGACCCTCTCCGTGTCGGGGAATGGGTACGTCCTGGAGACGCGGGCACTGGCGCCGGGTGCCGTCTTCAGCTTCGACCTGGCTGAAGAAGCCGACACGGTCAGCGTCAGCGGCGGCGGCTTGGCGCGGCGGCTGACGCTATCGCCCTACTCGGCGGATCTCGGCCTGCTGTCGCCGCAACGCGCCGGCATCGACACTGATGCCGCCCTCGAAACGATCGATTTCGACGATGTGACGTCGCGCAGCCTCAGGAAAATTCCGGCTGGCCATGCCGGATTGGCGTGGCGCAACCTGAATGCGATGGCCCGCGACTTCACCAAGGACAGCCAGGGCTATGTCAATGGTAATGTTTCCGGCGACCATGTGCTCTACACCAGCAGCGGGCTGCCGGCCGAATTCAGCTGCGAACGGCCGTTCGGCTTTCACTCGGTCATGCTGAGCGCCGCCTGGCTGGCGTCGGAAGGGGAGGTGGCGCTGATCGAAAGCTGGCTTGGCGAGCAGCTGATTGCAAGCGACGAGGTCACGCTGTCGGCGCTAACGCCGCTGCACTACGCTCCAATGCTCAAAGCTGTAACGCGTGTTCGCCTGTCGACGAAGCACTATTGGCAAATGGTGTTGGACGACCTGATCCTGGTGCGTTGAGGTTTGGACGCGCCAGGAGCAGGTGGCGCTGAAATTATTGCGGTGTCGGCAACGAGGAGCCGTTGGCCGCAGTGACCGCCGACAACCGGCCTTTTTTCAAGAACGATGGCTTCACATAGATTTTTTTCATATCAGACTCTCCTAAAATCCCGATCCGATGATGCCAGACTGCGGCCATCTGTCAACCATGCGGGCTGAAATCGGCAAACTGCAATAAATCCAAGGAGGCGCGGCAAGGCGCCCGCCCTCCAATAGCGGCAACCGGATCGCAATGTTGGACAGCCAGACCGGCCCGATTTATGCGGTGGCCTTCGCCGCCGACGGCGCGGTGCTGACCGGCGGCAACGACCGCACCATCCGCGACTGCCGGCCACCGGCGGCGACGGCGTGGTGCTGTTTGCCGGCGCGCCGGAATGAGCGAAATCTTGATCACCCTGTCCGCCGTGCTATGTAAAACCCATGCCAGCACCCAGCCTCCCAGACAATGCGCCGCTCATCGTCATCGATCTCCAGACCGGCATGTTCGACGGTGTGCACGAGCAGCCGATCCATGATGCGCCTGATATTGTCGAGCGCACCAAGGCGGTGATCGATTGGGCGCGGCGCGGCGGGCGCAAGGTCGCTTTTATCAGGCATGACGGACCCGATGGCGACCCGTTGGCACCGGATGAGCTGGGCTGGCCGGTTTGGCCCGCGCTCGGCCAAGCGGCGGACGAGCCGACCTTTGCCAAATCCGTTCGCGATGCTTTCAGCAATCCTGCCTTCGGCGACTGGCTTGCCGGTCAGGGTGCGAGTGCTGTCGTGCTCTTGGGCGCACAGACCGATTTTTGCGTGGCCGCGACGGTCAAGGGCGCCATCGCCAGAGGGCTCGGCGTGACCGTGGTCTCCGATGTGCACAGCACGCTGGACAATGCCAGCGAGAGTGCCGAGCAGGTCATCCTCAGGCACAATGGCGAATTCGCCGAGGCCGGCGTCAATCTGGTGACCACAAAGGCGCTTGTCGGCGGCTGAAGCCCGACCGTCGCCGCAGCGCGCATTATCAGGCGGGCCGGCTTGAGGACTTCGCGAGAGAAGACAGGCGGCTGCCGTGGTCGACGCGGACGGGGGGGCGCATTGTTGGGATGGCTCGGGCGCCCGCGTCAACCAGGGCGGCTCGTACCGCCGCATTAGCAACATTGCACATTGCGGGCCGCTCGAAACTTCCGCGAAAGCGGAATAGGCCGGAGCAAAAGTGCGGATTCGGCTGAGACTTTCGGCGCGCTTTCCCGGTCAGGGAGTCAAAAAGTCTGCTGGCTTGTCGGGATGTCGCTCAGGGCGTTTGCCGGGTCCTGCACCGGATCGGCGAGGAACGATGCCGCAATCAGGTCGTCGGCATCGATCCGACCATGACGATCTTCCATGATGGCCGCGACCTTTTGAAAGGTTTTCATTTCGGCATCCGTCACCCGCGCATCACGCATCCTGGCTTGGAGATCGGCCAGGCGAACGCCCAAAGCAGGGGATGTCACAGCTTTGCTTGTCATCTTCACTCGTCCTGATTGGAAGCTGGGCAACCCGCCGCCATGGCTGGCGGCGGGTTGGACAGTTCGAAATTCAATCGTAGACCTTGATGATCTTGCGGGTGCCCGGATCCACCAGGACGGTGCGGTTGTCGACCACCACGTAGCGGTATTTGACATCGGGGATCTCATGAAGTTCGACCGTGTCCGGCAACGCGCTACCAATATTCAGTTCCACACCGGGAACCTTGACCGAAGCGAGAGGCTGCTTCTTCACATACTCGCGGATGACCGTGTCCTGTTCAGGCTGAATGACAACGTCCTGAGCGGCAACGGCGCCGACACCAGCCAACAGCAATAGCGCCGCTGCGGCGCCCGTTAGGTGCATTTTCATACCGTTTCTCCTTGCGAGTCAGCATGACAGGATCGTTCAACGCTGACGGCAACTGAACTTGAGCCAAATGAAAATGTTCCTCCGCTGGGGCTTCGGTCGGGTGAGACGTGCGACTTAAGTCTGGTCTGCGAGCGCATTGGTCTTACCGACGGGAACGGCTCTCTGTTCATGGCTGTTTGTCTCCCGGAATTCGGAGAGACAGATGGACAAAAGTGTTGGCCAAGCGCGCTGGTTGCTCGCACCGATTTTCGCGACAGCTGTCACCTTTCTGGTGATGGGGATAGTCCTTGGCTGACATGTCGTCGATCGGCGCAGCAACGTCCCTTCCTGCGCTGATAGGATTCGCAAGCCGCTTCGGCGGCTGGCGAATCCTCTATTTTCACCATGCGCCGGCCTGCTCATTCGGCAGCCGAGCGCTTCGTTCAGCTTATGCAACGTTGGGAGGTTACTATGGATCGGCGATCCTTCTTGACGGCGATGTTTGGCATTGCCGGGGCCGCGGCCCTTGCAGGGGCAATTCGCCCGATCGAGGCAGCGGCCGGTGTTCCAAGCGCTGGAAACGGCATTCTCGATGAAATTGAGGCAGAGGCCCTCGACGACGAAGGTGCACATGCGGAGGTGCAGCCGGTCGACCATCGACGCTGGGATCGGGGCTGGGATCGGGACTGGGATCGGGATCGGGGCTGGCGCCGGCGCCGGCACGGGCGGCGTTGGAGACGGGTCTGCCGCAGTTACTGGCGGCATGGTCGCCGTCGCGTCCGGTGCTATCGCAGACGTGGCCCTTCGGTCGTCCTTCGATTTTAGCAGCTAGCCTGCACGTCCTAGCGATTTGATCAGTGCGATGGGCTCGGCGTCCGCATCTTTCCTGCGGCTGCCGAGCCGGAGGCTGTTTGTCGAGGCTGAAGCTATACGTGGCGAAACGGCGCGAAGATGAATCCGCGCCACACAAAGGCGAAGACGGCAAGGCGAGGACAAGAAATGGCCCGGCAGCCAGGTGCAAAGGGAGGACGCCGGGCCAGCCGACTTCTGGCGGTCGTCGGCCATCGCTACATTAGATATATCTAATGTTAATGCAAGCAACCCAAAACTTCTCCGATGGACAAAACACCGTCCGAAGCTGTCCGTTTCGCTGCATGATCACCAGCACGGCCGCCGCACTGCAGACAGCGGCAATGGCGGATCTTCCTGGCCTAAGTCTGGAGGACTTGCGCGGCGGCAATCTCGCTATGGCTCAGCAGTAGCTCGTTCAGTTTGCCGCTTTGCTATCGGCCGCGTGTATCGATCGAGCGGGCGGGGAAGACAGGGCACGTTGGTCCGCAGGCTGCTCACTGAAGTAAAGTGAACTGCCGAGTAGAAGGAACACGATGCCCACCGCCGTTAATCCAACCATGAGCACGGCGATCGCCGTTCCTGGGCCATGGCCCGTCTTGATGATGGTGGATCGGTGGGGCATCGCGCTGTTCTCCAGGCATGGCACCCGGCGGGGCCGCTTTCGACAAACGACGAACACGGCCCCGATGTTCCCTCGTTGGAAGCTTCAATCGGTCACGTCGGGCTTTTGCTTTTTCCTGTAGGACCAAGGTCTTATCCGTCGTGCGCAAAAGTCCAAGGGGCCTTGTTCAGTTCCGATAATGTCCCTTGGATGTTCCGCTATTTTAGGTAAATCTGATATAATGCCTAGGCGGAAAACTTAGCCGGCCAAGCACATTTTCCCGCGAACCGGGCATGGAAAATGTGGCTTTGGCAAGTTCAACAACAGGCAGTCACGTCTCGGGCGACGAATGGCTCACGTCTCGTCGAATCGGCCCTCGCGGGTCTGATCGCGCGTGATCGCGGCTTCTTCCTCATCATCGGGAAGGGCATCGTCGCTGTCCTGGTACGCGTTATCGTCGTCCTCGTCGGGCAGATCGCCGTCTTTTTCGACGCCGTAACGCATGTCGCCGTTTTCCGGCACGGACTCTGGCAGGATCTCGCCGCCCTTGATCGCATCCCAATCCTGCTGCTCGATGGTAGGCCCATCCGCCTGCGGTGCGTCATCTTCGATGTCGGCGCTTGGTTTGTTGCGCGGTGCCATGCCGGCCTCCTTCCTTGAAAAAACTGGAGGCGAAACTCGGCGTGCCGGCATTTGTTCCCCTGCTCGAAGTGCAAAGAGCGGGCGTGCTTCTGGATTTTCGACGGCTGGCGCGTCAGCCCAGCCCCGCCGGCACCGCCGCCGCGCGCCGGATCGCCACCGTTGCCAAGTCGCCGCGCAATGGAAAGCGCGCAGTGGCGATCGGCCGCTTACTTGCGAAGTTGCTAAAATAATGAAATGTTGTTCGCGGGAAATGGGATGAGCAGGGACTGGTTGGAACCGGCGCGGTTTCGGCGGTTTGGGGAAACCATGTATTTTGGGCAGTTTCTCGTAGGAATGTCAGCCACGGCTCTCATTGTCGCGGTGTGGACCTATATGGTCACCGGCTCTTTCTGGGAGGCATTTGCCTGGACGATAGCGACGCTGCTTGTCCTGCAGGTCGGCTACTTCGTGCTCATCATGAGGCTGATCTTCAGGCGCTCGCACGATATCGTGCCGAGCCAGGATCCGGTAGACGCCTTCCCGCCATTGCATCGCGACGGTGTCCAGCTTTGAGACCGGCTGGCCAGGATCACTCGCGCGTGTGCGCCCGGGCAAATTCGGGGAACCTCGCCCACAGCGCGATCACGGTGTTTGGTCACTGAGAGACAGCGTTGTCTGGGCATAGCCCTGCTGGAGGTTTCGGCACAGCGTATCGTGGGAACATTTCGGCGTCGTCGTGGGAACATGATGCATGCGCGACCGGCTTCGCATGGCTCAGGCCGTCAGGTGGAACAAGTGATCATGCTTCGCGTCCTCTAGCAGTACCGGTGAGGTTGCCACCTCTATCGGCACTGCCATGGCTCGCTCTGCTCCCGGCGGGGCGAGTCTTTTTCGTGCTCCCATCGTCGAGATAGAGGACGCGAGGCTGATTTGACGCGGCGACAACAGGTGCTTCGCCAATTCGGCTGCAGAAGGGATTTTTCGTCTTCTAATGTCCGTACACATTTGTGCAAGTTTTCAAGCATTTCCGCGCTGTCTGCCGCATGCTTGATCAGCAACAAATTAATATCCGGGCTGCAAACGTAACATCTTCAATTCTGAAGTTGGATGGAACCACATGGCAGCGGTGGAGTTTTTATGGAGGGCGGAATTCAATTGTCACTAGGAGACGGTCATGAAACTTTATCTTACAAGCGCGGCGGCTGCCATCGTCCTGACGGGCGGCATTGGTGCGGCGCTGGCGGAGAGCGTCGTCGTCGTCCAGCCGCAGCAGGAGACGGTCGTTCGCGAATACATCAAGAGGGAACCGCTTGCCTCGGTGAACCTTCTGGGGGTCGAACTCAAGCTCGGCTCGTCGGTACCGGACACTGTCGAACTGCGTGAAGTGCCCGACGTCAAATACCGCGTCGCGGTGATCAATGACCAGACGGTCCTCGTCGACCCGGAGACCCGCCAGATCGTTGAAGTGCTGCACTAAGGGGTTCCCGCAGCACTGGACCTTGGGAAAAACCCGCCCCGACGTCGCGTCGGTGGCGGGTTTCCTTTTGTCGCGATCCGCGATGGCCTATTCGGCGGCCAGTCTATCCTGCGTCTTGGTCTCGAAATCGCTGGCGTCGTGGCGCTCATGCAGTTGCATGGCAGGCTCGCCGAAAGCGCGGTTGACCATGCGGCCGCGCTTGACCGCCGGTCGGGCGTCGATCGCCTTGGCCCAGCGTTGCACATGTGCGTATTCCTGCACGGATAGGAACTCGGCGGAATCATTGTACATGCGTCCGAGCGCCAGCCCGCCATACCAGGGCCACACGGCCATATCGGCGATGGAATAGTCCTTGCCGCCGAGATATTCAGTCTCGGCCAGCCGGCGGTCGAGCACATCCATCTGGCGTTTCACCTCCATCGAGAAGCGGTCGATGGCATATTCGAACTTTTCCGGCGCATAGGCGTAGAAATGGCCGAAGCCGCCGCCCAGATACGGCGCCGAGCCCATCTGCCAGAACAGCCAGGACAGCACTTCGGCGCGCGCCGGCTGTTCGGTAGGCAGGAATTCGCCGAACTTTTCGGCGAGATAGACCAGGATCGAACCGGATTCGAAGATGCGCACCGGCGTCTTGCCGCTGCGGTCCATCAGGGCCGGGATCTTGGAGTTGGGATTGACCTCGACGAAGCCGCTGCCGAACTGGTCGCCATCGTTGATCCGGATCAGCCAGGCATCGTATTCAGCGCCCTTGTGGCCGCGCGCCAGAAGCTCTTCCAGCATGACGGTGACCTTGACGCCGTTCGGCGTCGCCAGCGAATAGAGCTGCAACGGATGCTTGCCGACGGGCAGTTCCTTGTCTTGCGTCGGCCCGGCGATCGGCCGGTTGATGCTGGCAAAGGCTCCGCCGCTCGGCTTGTTCCAGGTCCATACTTTCGGCGGTGTGTAGTCGGTCATTTCGTGGCCTCGTGTCGGGGAAGGATGGCAGGTCGCCATAAACTAGGGCTGCGGATGTGTAAGTTCAACTTGCGTTGAACTATTATCGATGCCCGCATTGCCAACATCGGCAATTGGGCACTTCCTCACCCTTGCGCCTTCTCCTGCGTGGCATACCTATAGAAGATGTCACCAAAGCCCACCCAGGACAGAAGCATGACCATCAATCCCAATCCGCGCTCGGTCGTCGCCGTGCGGGCCACTGTCCCCGAAGATGCCTTTACGGCCCGGGCGCTCGGCACGCTCAGGGAAGGCAGCGGCGTCGTCATTCGCAACGACGGGCTGGTGCTGACCATCGGCTATCTCATCACGGAGGCGGAAGAAGTCTGGCTGACCAGTCATGACGGCCGCGTCATCCCCGCGCACGCGCTGGCCTACGACCAGGAATCGGGCTTCGGCCTGGTGCAGGCGCTGGCGCCGCTCGGCCTGCCGGCGGTGGCGCTGGGCGATGCCGGCAAGGCCAGGATCGGTGACGCCGTCGTGCTGGCCGACGGTATCGGTCAGTCTGTGCAGGCCAGGATCGTGACCAAGCAGGAATTCGCCGGCTATTGGGAATATCTGCTCGACGAGGCGATCTTCATTGCACCGGCGCACCCGTCCTGGGGCGGTGCCGGGCTGTTCGGCGCTGACGGCTCGCTGCTCGGCATCGGTTCGCTGCGCCTGCAGATGAGCCGCAACGGCGAGGTCGCCGATATCAACATGGTGGTGCCGATCGATCTTTTGCCGCCCATTCTCGACGACCTCCTGACACGCGGCCAGGTGGCCAAGCCGCCGCGCCCGTGGCTCGGCGCCCTGTCGGCCGAAAGCGACGGCAGAGTGGTGGTGATGAGCGTGACCGAGGGCGGCCCGGCGGCCAAGGCCGGCCTGCGCCAAGGCGACATCATCTCCGACATCCGGGACGGCGCGGTCGACGGGCTGGCCGATTTCTATCGCAAGCTGTGGGAGAGCGGCTCGGCGGGGGCCGAGATTCCAATGCGGGTGTTGCGCGACGGCCGCGAAACCTGGCTGCGCGTCAAATCGGCCGACCGCGGCAGTTTTCTGAAAAAGCCGCAACTGCAGTAGACGCGTCGATGGCGTCGGCGATGTCATCGGGTTGCCAATTCGCCCGACGGGCAGCCGCTCGGCCATCGCGGCCAGGGCCTCGGCGGGATTGCCAAGCGCCTGGCGCGCCTGCCGCAGCCGGTTCTCGCCGCGTCCGGCGATGATCACCTCGGCGCCGGCCTCGACGCAGCGCCGGGCCAGCGCCAGACCCATGCCAGAGCCGCCACCGACGATCAGGATTTTCTCATTTGAAATGCTCATTCGCTCTGCCTTTGCTTGGATGGAGAAGGGCAGGGAATTGGCAGTTCGGTACGGCAAGTGAAAACGGAAGAAACCGATAGCGCTATCGGAAGCGCCGATGATGCAGGGCGATCAGTTGCCGCAAGCGGTGAAGGCGGTGCCCGGGTTCCAGTCCTTGAAGGCGATGGTCTGGCCTTCGACCGAGACGGTCTTGTGCTTGGTGCTGCCGTCCGGCTGCTTTTCGCTGCCGGTGCCTTTGCCGGTCAGGACATTGTACTCGCAGGCGCTTTCGGCATTCTCCTTCAAATAGTCATCATGGTCATAGGCGAAGCCGGCGACGATGAAGGCAGCGTCGCGCCAGGCGATGGTCAGCGTCATGTCGGTCCGTTCGCTGCCGACCGGCATCGCCGGCAGGTAGAATTTGATCGAACCGTTGGGCAGCATCGTCAGTTCCGGCTCGGTGTCGGAGTTCTCGTAACCCGGCCGGTCGTAGCCGTTCCATTCCCCGTGGATCTGCTCGTGCACGGTTTCGACGGGCTTGAGGTAATTGTGCTCCTTGTCCCTGAGGAAGAAGTGGACATCCATCGGGTGGCCGGGCTCGGTCTCCACCACCATGGCGAGATCGACGGCGCCGTCGCCGTTGAAGTCCCCGGTCACCGCTGTGATGATCTTCCGGGTTTCGATTGGCTCGGCGAGGGCGGCCGTGGGGAGAGACAACACAAAGGCGAGCAACAGAGATTTCATGGCATATTCCCCCGGGAGCGAGATGGCGTGCCCGAGCACGAGCATGGCAGGTATTCCGAAATTTCATACAGCGGGGCCGGGAGAAAAATGTTCAGGTCGAGGGGCGCGAAGGAACGCCGTAGGCGCCCGCCAAGTTTGCTGCCGGAAACTGACAGCGACTCGTGCCATTCTGGTCGATGACGGGCAATGCCAGGGACGACAGAGAGGGAACTGATGGCGCGAGCGACACCGAAAGGACAGGCCGGCTAATGGCGCCGGTCAAGGTTGATCCCGACAAGGTCCATGAATTCCCGGATCCGGGCAGCTTCTACGCATGGCTCGGCAAGCACCACGCCACGGAAACCGAAGTGTGGATCAAGGTTCACAAGGTGGGGTCGGGACTGAAGTCGATCACCCCCAAGCAAGCCATCGACGTGGTGCTGTGCTTCGGCTGGATCGATGCGGTGCGCAAGGGGTTGGACGACAAGAGTTTCCTGCAGCGCTACACGCCGCGCGGTCGGAAGAGCATCTGGAGCCTGATCAACATCGACAATGTCGCGCGGCTGGTCGAGGAGGGCCGCATGACCGAGCATGGGCTCAAACAGGTCGAGGCGGCCAAGGCGGACGGGCGCTGGGCGCGCGCCTATGGCAGCGGCAAGGAGATGAAGATCCCCGATGATCTGCAAGCGGCAATCGACGCCGAACCCGCTGCGAAGGCGATGCTGGCAAAACTCAGTGCGCAGAACCGTTTCGCGCTCGCCTTCCGCACCCACAACATGAAGACCGAGGCCGGGCGCAAGAAGAAGATCGAGACGTTTGTGGCAATGCTGAAGCGCGGCGAGACGATCTACCCGCAAGGCAGGAAGTAAGGTTTGGGGTGGGCTGGTTTGGGCGCCAGTTCGTCTTCGGCACGGCAAGCCTGTCCGCACGGGATCCGGCGTTGCGCGAAGCGCTTCAGGATCTGAATCGTGAAATTGTTCCAACTGCTTGTTTTTGCGCAATTCGATGGTCGGCGCGTCGCGCGGCTGCTTCAGCAACGACATCGCCGGTGGACGAAGGACGGCACGGCGGCTACCCTTCGAAAGCCGCGACGATCGAGCGGCGGACGCTGGGAGTCGTTGCCGTTGAGAAGAGTTGCTTCGTGGACGATGGCGCTGGGTCTCATTGTCATCGTCGCGTGTGTGGGAGCCGGCGCCACGCTTGCCCAGACCTCGCCCGACCAGACGTCTCCCGACCTGGCTTCTCCCTCGGCCTCGCCGGCAAAAGAGATCTCGGTCGGGATCAAGGAGGCGCCGCCTTTTGCGTTCAAGCTGCAGGACGGCAGCTGGTCGGGATTGAGCATCGACCTCTGGCAGAAAATAGCCGGGCGGCTCAACCTTCGCTTCCGCTATGTCGAAGTGCCTGCCGTGCAGGACCAGATCGATGGCGTCGTCAACGGCAGGTTCGATGCGGCGATGGCCGCGATCACGGTCACGGCCGACCGCGAAAAGGCCGTCGACTTCACGCAGCCCTTCTTCACGACCGGGCTCGGCATTGCGACACCGCTCAACAACCAGCCGTCATGGCGGCCGGTGCTGCATGCCCTGACGTCGTTCGGCTTCCTGCAGGCGGTGCTGGGGCTGGTCATCATATCGGTGGTGGTCGGCGTCCTGATCTGGATGTTCGAACGTCGGCACAATGACGATTTCGGCGGCGGCGTCGCCAAGGGACTGTTTTCCAGCATGTGGTGGTCGACCATCGCCGCGACGCAAGCCAGCACCGGCGACTTCGGTCCGCGAACCGTGCCGGGGCGCGTGCTGGCCGCGCTCTGGATGATGGGATCGATCATTGCCATCGCGGTGTTCACCGCGGGCGTCACATCGGTGCTGACGGTGACGCAGATGGAAGGAATGGTGCAGGGCGAAAGCGATCTCGCCCAGGTCACGGTCGGCGCGGTGCAGAGCTCGTCGACGGCGTCCTATCTGGATTCGACCCAGATCCGTCATCAGGACTTTGCCTCGATCCAGCAGGGCCTCAACGCGCTTCGCGCCGGCAAGATCGATGCGCTGGTGCACGACAAGCCGCTGCTTGGCTGGCTGGTCGGGCAGAATTACGCGACGAGCCTGCAGGTTCTCGATGCGACCTTCGACCAGCAGCAATATGCCATTGCGCTGCCGCTCGGCAGCCCGTTGCGCAAGTCTCTCGATGTCGCCCTCCTGCAGACCATCGAAAGCGATTGGTGGAAACAGGCCGTCTTCCAGTATCTGGGCGAGAAGTAGTCGACAGGAACTTCCGCGGTGCGATGCGCTGGAAAAACCGCCCTCACTCTGCGAGAGAGGCGGCCCTTTCTTCAAGGATTGATGGTTGCTGTCACTGGTTCAGGTCGACCGGCGTCACGCCAAGAAGCTTCAGGGCGTTGGCGTAGGTCCTGATGCCTTGGGCCTGTTTGCGCTCGGCACAAAACCGGTTCGCCTTGTCCTGGAGCGCGGTTGCTTCGGCGATCTGGCTTGCGCTGGTGCCTGGGGTGGCCTTCGTTTGGATGGCTCCGTCGAGTTGAAGGCCGAGCTGGCTGCAATATTCGCTCCGGGTGACCGCAGCGTCCGCACCCGATTGTGCGACCGCCAGCATGGCGAGCGAAATGCCTGTCAGGGCACCGATCCATCCGGTCGAACGTCGTTGCATGTTTCGGGACCATTTCTTCGCGTTGTACAGCAGCCCGCTTGACCGCCGCGAAGGTGGTTATGACAGGCGATGTTTTCGCGAGTTTTTCCCGGATGTTGAATGTTGTTTCCGAAGTGTGTCTGGTGGAGCGTCTTCACCCTCCCCCTTGTGGGGAGGGTCGCTCCGCGCAGCGGAGCGGGGTGGGGGTCTTTTGCAGCGCCGCGCCCCCACCCCGTCCCACCGACCTTGCTTCGCAACCCCGGTGCGCCGACCCTCCCCACAAGGGGAGGTGAAGCGCTGCGGCGCTTGCGCCTCTTCCTTTGCGGCCCTCCTTCGCGTAAGGCGCCGGGCAAATCCTTTCACGCAAGCATATAGCCCGGACACCGCATGATCAGACTTGAAAGCATCAGCAAGCAGAACGGCCGTCAGCTTGTCTTCATCGAAGCGTCGGCGTCGCTGCAGAAGGGCGAGAAGGTCGGCCTCGTCGGGCCGAACGGCGCCGGCAAGACGACGCTGTTTCGCATGATCACCGGCCAGGAGCAGCCCGACGAAGGCCAGGTGCAGGTCGATCGCGGCGTCACCATCGGCTATTTCAGCCAGGATGTCGGCGACATGGAAGGCCACAGCGCTGTGGCCGAAGTGATGAACGGCGCCGGGCCGGTGTCCGAAGTCGCGGCCGAGATGGCAGCCCTCGAGGCGGCCATGGCCGATCCCGAGCAGGCCGACCGGATGGACGAGATCATCGAAAAATATGGCGAGGCGCAGCACCGCTTCGAGGAACTCGACGGTTATGCGCTGGATGGCCGCGCCCGCGAAGTGCTGGACGGTCTCGGCTTTTCGCAGGAGATGATGGACGGCGATGTCGGAAAGCTGTCCGGCGGCTGGAAGATGCGCGTGGCGCTGGCCCGCATCCTGTTGATGCGGCCCGACGCCATGCTGCTCGATGAGCCAAGCAACCATCTCGATCTGGAGAGCCTGATCTGGCTGGAGTCCTTCCTGAAAAATTATGACGGCGCGCTGCTGATGACCTCGCACGACCGCGAGTTCATGAACCGCATCGTCAACAAGGTGGTCGAGATCGATGGCGGTTCGCTGACCGGCTATTCCGGCAATTATGAATTCTACCAGCAGCAGCGGGCGATCGCCGACAAGCAGCAGCAGGCGCAGTTCGAACGCCAGCAGGCGATGCTGGCCAAGGAGATCGCCTTCATCGAGCGCTTCAAGGCGCGCGCCTCGCATGCCGCGCAGGTGCAGAGCCGGGTGAAGAAGCTGGACAAGATCGACCGCGTCGAGCCGCCCAAGCGCCGCCAGACGGTTTCGTTCGATTTCCTGCCGGCGCCGCGCTGCGGCGAGGATGTCGTGACGCTGAAGAACGTCCACAAGGGCTATGGCAGCCGCTCCATCTATGAGGGGCTCGACTTCCAGGTCCGCCGCCGCGAGCGCTGGTGCATCATGGGCGTCAACGGCGCCGGCAAGTCGACGCTCCTGAAGCTGGTCGCCGGCGCTTCCGAGCCCGACACCGGCACGGTGGCGCGCGGGCCAAGTGTCAAAATGGGTTATTTCGCCCAGCACGCGATGGAAGTGCTGGAAGGCGAGCGCACTGTGTTTCAGACACTGGAGGACGCGTTTCCGCAAGCTGGCCAGGCGCCGCTGCGGGCACTCGCCGGCTGCTTCGGTTTTTCCGGCGACGAGATCGAGAAGAAATGCCGTGTGCTGTCAGGCGGTGAGAAGGCGCGGTTGGTGATGGCGCTGATGCTGTTCGACCCGCCCAACCTTCTGGTGCTGGACGAGCCGACCAACCATCTCGACATCGCCACCAAGGAGATGCTGATCACCGCACTTTCGCAGTACGAGGGCACCATGCTGTTCGTCTCGCACGACCGACATTTTCTGGCGGCGCTTTCCAACCGCGTGCTGGAATTGACGCCCGAAGGCATCCACACCTATGGCGGTGGCTATACGGAATATGTCGAGCGGACGGGGCAGGAAGCGCCGGGATTGAGGAGCTAGGCCCTTACCGCAGCGAGATGCTCATGCCGCTGAGGTCGGCGTTGACCTGCAGGCCGACCTGCCTGCCCGTCAATTCGAGCCGGGCGCCCTTGTCGTTGCTCATGACGATCACCTGAGCCCCTTTGCCAAGCGCGCCGCCACCGCCTGCCGCACCATAGACCCCGGTCACATCCCGTGCGCGTTTGATGTGGCGCACGGTACCTTGAAAATAGGTTTTGGAGACGCCGAAGGCGAGACCGCCCGAGACGCCGCCGACCGAGATGGGATAGCGGCGGCCATGGAAGGTCAGCGTTCCTTCGCCTCCGGAGCCACCGACAAAGAAGGCAGCCTTGTAGACGGCGAAGCGGATCGTGCCGCTGTCGGCATGCGCGGCGCTGGCAAAGCCGATGCTCGCGGTGGCGATGGCGGCAACCGCGATGGAACGAAATCCGGATGAAATCTTCATGGTGAGAACTCCTCAATGTAGCCGCTTTGCCGGCCGCAGCGTCGGATCAAAGTTACAACTGAACAGTCTCGCCCGTGATTTGGTTCCAGGCCCCGCGATTTGGTTCCAGGCATGGGTTCGAATCCGGCGGCTGGAGGGCCGGGGAGAGGGCGGCGGGTTGCGAAGGGTGGGGAAGGCGCCCGACCGCAGCTATCGCCTTGCGGGATGAAGAGGTCTATGCAGGCCCTTCACAAGGCTCAGGAGAGGCTTCGGATGAGAATCGCAATCTGCCTCGCATTGACCGCGGCAGTGGCCGGATGCGCGACCTCCCCGGTCGACTATGAGGCGTCGCTTTCGCAGCAGGACCAGAAATGGGCTTCGCCGGCATGCCAGCAGGCCCGCAGGGCGGCTTCGGATTACGAGGCTCGCGAGAAAGAGCATCCGGGGTGGGGTTTCGGCGTCTTGCTTGGTCCATACTCGATGGGGCTCGTCGCAGCCATCAAGGAGCATGAGCAGAAGCAACGAAAGCTGTTCGCCCGCGAAGTGCACCTGCAATGTTCAAGCTTGCCGCTGCCGAAGGAACTGCAGGGCGATTTGAACCCTGGCGTGCCGCCGACGAAGTATCCATAGCCCTGCCGCGCCTTCCCGGCCCCAAAGGCACCGGGGCTGCGAAGCGGCGCGAGTGGAGAGCCGCCGTTGGACCTAAGCAGTCATGGCGCGATCAACATCAGCCAGTAAGTGCCAAGCAAGTCACCACTTGACCCGCAAGCCCAGTGAACCGGTCAGCGCATGACTGTCACCGAAGTCTTTGAGGCCCGTCCGGGCGGCGGCTTCGCCGAACACCGAGAACCTGTCGTCGGCCCAGTTGATCGTGCCGCCAATACCGAGGCCGCCCCAGAGTTGCTCGTTGCGGTTCGAAAGGGTGCTGCCGGCGAGGTCGACAGATGAGCCATCCTCAAAGTCGTAATAGAGGTTGGCGATGCCGTAGAGATTCGTGTGGCCGGCGCGGCCCGTGCGGTCCTGCCACTGCGTCTGATGGCCGAGCGAGAGGCCGAGGCGGCCAAGCAGGCTGTCGTTGGTGCCTGGGGTGACCCTCGCGCCAAAGGCGTCGGTGAAGGCGTCGAGGTCGACCGACGACCAAGCCAACTGGGCTTGCGGCGTCAGCGACCAATTGGGATCGAGCATGATGCGTTTGCCCGCTTCGACGCCGAGCGCGTAGCCGACACCGTTGTTGCCGTCGACGAGCCGCTGTCCGGCGGTCGCCGAATCGAGATTGCTGTCGTACCAGATCACCTGCGCCTGGCCGTCGAGGTAGAAGCCTTCCGCGCCGTACCAGGTCAGCGAGCCGGAAACCCCGGTGCCGGTGCTGTCGATCGACCCGCTGCCGAAGACCGACGAGACGTCGGCGGACACGGTGCCATACTGGAAGGCGACGCCGCCGATGAGCTGGCCGGCCGCGCTATCGGACAAAAGCATGTCGGCGCCGGTCTGCAGCCTCCAGGTCGATGTGTCATATGTCGTTGCGGTGGTGGAGCTTTCCGGATCGTAGGAGCCGCTGGTGCCCTCGATCCTGCCCCACAGCCCGATACCGGCCTCGGCCTTCACCTCGTCGGAGATTCCGTCGGCGCCTTGCGCTTCGATGGTCCAGGACCGGTTGCCGAGCCGCTGCTGCAGCGTGCCCAGCTGGTTGAAGGTCTGCAATACGCCCGCATAGGCCTCATAGAGCGGTGCGCCTGCCTGATAGAGCGGAGTTCCGGGTCCACCGCCATCGATCAAGGCAGAACGCAGATACCAGTCGCCGTCGCCGGTCGTGCTCGTGCCGTCCTGGTAGAGCCTGTAGGCATAGGCGCCGCCGACCACCGCCTGATCGCCTTCGAAAGTATAGTTGCCCTTTAGCGAGAAGCTGCCATTCGAGACGCCGCCGACATCGACGATCTTGATGCCTTCGACCGTCTGCGCCCCGCCGCCGCCGAGATTGACAACCTGGAGCGTACCCGTGCCTGACGTATCCCCGGCGATAACCAGCATGTTGGTCTGCGAGTTGTCTGCACCCAGGGCGGTGCCGATGAGAATGTTGCCGCCATTGCCGACATAGTCGCCGCTGACGGTCAGCTTGCTTCCAAGGCTGCCGGCAATGCCCACGGTCCCGGCATTGGTCAGGCCAGCAATGGTCTGCGAAGTGCCGGCGAGATCGAGCGTGGCGCCTGAGGCGACCGAGAACTGCGAGGAGGAACTGAATGCGTTTTCTGCGCCTGCGGCAAGCGTGCCGCCGCTGACCGATGTGGCGCCGGTAAAGCCTGAGTTGCCGGACGCGAGCACCAGGGTGCCCTGGCCGTCCTTGATGAACGTGCCGGCACCCGAGAGCACGCCGGCATAGCTGGAGTTGGCGACCTGGTCGAAGGTGAAGGAGTTGCCCGCGCCGATAGAGACATCGCCACCGAAGCGCTCGGCCGCCGAGACGAGGCCACCCTGGTCGACGGTCCAGTCGAGCAGCGAGGTGCCGGCTAGCTTCAGCGTGCCGGCACCGTCCTTCACCATCGTGCCGGTGCCGGAGATATCGCCGGCAAAGCTGGCATCCGCCACCTGGTCGAACACGACAGTGCCGGAATTGCCGATGTCGCCACGGATCGAAGCCGCGTTGCCGACCAGCGTGCCGGCACTCACCAGCGTGTTGCCGCCATAGCTGTTCGTTTCGGTCAGCGTCAGCGTGCCGGCGCCGGTCTTGGCAAGATTGCCGGCACCCGAGATCGCGCCGGACAAAGTGAGGTCGGCCAAGGTGTCGAAGGTACCGCCGGGCGCCGCAAGCGTGATGTCTCGCGCCGAGGAGAAGACGGCGGTGTTGCGCAGCGTACCGCCGGAGAGGGTCAGGTCGCCGGCGGCGTCGCCGAGATTGTTGTCGGCCGCAACCGAAAGCACGCCGCCCGAGACGGCCGTTCCGCCTGTGTAGGTGTTGGCGCCCGACAGCACCAGCGTGCCGGCATCGGTCTTGGTCAGGCTGCTCGCCCCGGTCAGCACGGAGGCGATGGTGGCGGTATAGCCTGCTCCGGCCAAGGTGCCGTCGCCGACCCGAATGATGCTCTCGCCGCCAGCGCCGGCAAGCGTGATGGCGTCTCCCTCGATGCGATAGCCGTCGGCGGCGAACTGCATTCCGGTGACCGCAAGCTCGCCAGCGCTGTCGTCGGCGCTGACGGTACCGCCAAGTGTCTGGAAGATGGCGAAACCGGGCTGCGGCTTCATCGCGCCTGTCACCAAGCCGGTGCTCGTCGTCCAGTTCGGGCTCGTCGCCGTCCAGGTGCCGTTGCCACCGTCGACCAGATTGTTGTTGGCATTCCCGGCCGCGTCACCGTCCCAGAACAACAGGTCATTGCCGGCGCTGCTGACCAGATTGACCTGGTTGGCGACCGAGGTCTGCACCGTCAGGTCGGCTGTCGTTACGCCGGCCGGCAGATTGCCCAACTCGAGGCCGTTGTCGGTCAGCGCGCCGCCATAATTGATCAGCCGGTAGACACCGGGGCCGAAGCCGCCGACATCGGTAATGTCGAGGCTGCCGTCCAGCGTCAGGTTTCCGGTCACCTCAATCAGGTCATTGACGCCGCCGCCGACAATGCCGGCTTGGCCAAGCTCATAATCAAGGATCGAGCCGGAGCTCAGGCTGAGCGATCCGACCGTGAGGGTGCCAGGGCTGGACCCCGGCGCCAGCATGCCGCCATCGGCGATGATGACCGCGCCGCCGATCGAGCCGGAGCCGCCCAGCGTCGCACCGCTGTTGACCGTCGTCTGCGAGCTGCCGAGCGAACCCTCGACGACAAGCTTGCCGGCCTCGACCGTCGTCGGGCCGCTGAGAGTGCTGGTTCCCGTAAGGCTCAGATTGCCAAGACCCTGCTTGGTAAGGGAGCCGCTGCCATCCATGGAGCCGGCAAAGGTGGCGTCGGTCGGCTGGTCGAAGACGAGCGCTCCGTCGTTGAGGATTCCGCCGGTGCCGAGGCTCGAGGCTTGACCGGTCAACGTGCCGCCGGTGATCACCGTGCCGCCGCTGTAGCTGTTCAGGCCGGTCAGTGTCGTGCCGCCCGAGCCCTGCTGAACCACCGCGCCGCTGCCTGAGATCGCACCACCGACGATCAATGCATCTGAGCGGTTGAATGCCACCGTGCTGTCGTTGAGGACATTGCCGACAATGCTGCCGCCCTCGCCGACTTGGAGCGTGCCGTTATTGATGACAGTGCCGCCGGTGTAAGTGTTGGCGCCCGACAAAACCATCGTGCCGCCGCCTGCTTTCGTGAGACCGCCTGCGCCGGAGATGACATTGCTGAGCGTGAGGATCGTGCCGACATCAGTCAGAAACGTTCCGCCTCCTGTCAGGGCGATTGTCCGGCCGCTGGTGATGTCGGCGGTCGTCTGCAGTGTGCCGCCACTGAAGGTCAACCCGCCGGAGGCGGCGCCCAGATTGTTGTCATTCGAAATTTGCAGGGCCCCGCTGCTCAAAGTCCAGGGCGTAAGGGCGGTCGTCGTCCCCGTCAGTGTCCAGGTGCTGCTTCCTGTCTTTTCATACAATCCGAAGCCGTCGTATTTGGCGCCAGCGCCGATCTTGGACACATCAAAACTGGCGCTGCTGTCGCCGCCCAGCTTGAAAGTGTCGGCAGTGCTGAATGCAACCACATTGCCGCCGATTACCGAGCTCGCTTGAAGCTCCAGAGAATTAACTCCGCCTGTGAACTCGATAGCCTTGCCGGTGATCGGAGTTCCACCACCGGCGCCGACGGCGCCGCCGCTGATCGTGCCCGCATTGATAACCGCGATGTTGGCGCCCTTGATCCCCGCTGCGCCATCGCCGCCTGCCAAGGAGCCCTGGCCGCCACTGCCGCCAATAATCGTCGCACCTTGATTGTTGATGACGGTTCCACCTGAGAGCAGCAGAACAGCGGCGCCACCGTCCCCACCGCCGCCGAGAAGGGCTCTTCCGCCGGCGCCCCCCAGCAGATTCCCGCTGTTCTGGATTGTCCCGCCGCCGATCAGGACGATGGCAGCCGCGCCGCCGCCGCCGCCTGCTTGGGCCCCAACTGTAGAGCCACTAGTGCCACCGGTAACGCTGCCGCCCGCCTCTACAACGACATTTGCGGACGAGAATATGCCGACGCCGCCACCACCGCTGCCGCTGTTGCCACTGTTCCCACCTCGGCCACCAGTGCCACCAACCACCGATCCTGTGCCAGTAACCGTAACGTCGGCCGTGGCACTGACGCCCACACCGCCACCACCGCCGCCGCCGCTCCTGACGACGCTGTTTGTGCCAGGTGAGCCCGAAGCGCCGGCTCCGCCGCTGATGCTGGTTGCAATGGTCCCGTCTGTGGAGATGACCAGACCCGTAGCACCAGTCGCACCGGCAACGCCGTTTGGGTTGTTGGCTGTCGAGCTTCCCGATCCCGACCCTCCGGGCGCACCATTGCCCGTCGTGAGATCAACGCCGCCACCACCGCCGCCGGCGGTAGCGCCATTGGGGACATTCTGACCCGTGGCACCCGCTAGTGCACCGTCCACACCCCCTTGTCCGGCGCCTACGCCGCTTCCATTGCCGCCATCGGCCCAAGCGGGCGCGACATTCAGCGCGAGTGTGACAGCAAGGATCGCAAGGGCGGAAGCGCTGCAGCGAAGCGACACGTCCTGCTGCAAGCGCGCGAGGCGCAAAACCCAAATCCCGTCGCGCGCCAAAATCCGCTCCGCCATGCCTAAGCTCCCTGATTCCTGAGTGCGCCGAAGGCAGCATGAAAGCTATTCGCCCGCAAGACGTTTATAGTCACGAGAGCTACCAAGAAGCTAACAGTGACCAGTAAAATCAAGTCTGCGACGTTTGAGTGACAGATAATACGTCGATATTAGATCTAGCTTATCAAAGAGACCTTACGGAATCGCGAGAACAATCTCGCCGCATGGGTCTGCAGGGAAATTTTCGGAGCTCCTGGCCCTCAGCGATCCCATCGAGTGAGCTCGAAGGCTGCCCAGCGCAAGCCGGGTGGACAGAGCGTCATCACTGGACCGGGATTTCCCTCTCACGCCATACCCCTGTCGCCGCGGGGGCCTCAGCGATGTCAGCTACTGGGATGCGGCTACAGTCTGTTCGATGACCGACATGAGGCGCGAAGCAGACTTCCTCCCGGTCGGACGCAATAGCGCTTCGTAGAATTACGGTGACAGTGTAAATTACGGCGGCAGTGCACTTTTTACCCTGTCAGTTGTCGCCTTACCCCCCGGCCAGCCTCGGCAGCAAAAAAATCTCCGCCCCCTCCGGCAGCTTCTTCGACCACGTATCGCGATAGATCGTCCCGTCGATCGCAACCGCGATGCCTTTCTCGATCCAGGGCTCGAGGCCGGGATACTGTTCAGCCAGCTTCCTGAACAGCTCCCTTATGTCCTTGGCCTCGATCTCGACCTTGCTGTTGCCTCCGGCGGTCGCGGCGAGCGAGCCCCAGAGCGTTACTTCGACCATTCGCGAGACCCCTATTCGGGATGGAGCATGATGTTATCCGAAAACCGCTTCGCACTTTTCGGCATCATGCTCTAGCCGCCTCGATCGCCGCCAGGATGCGCGGCGGCGACATCGGGATGTGCGTCATGCGCACGCCCGCGGCGTTCGACACCGCATTGGCGATGGCCGCCAGCGGCGGCACGATCGACGTCTCGCCGACGCCGCGCACCCCGTAGGGGTGGTTGGGGTTGGGGATTTCGAGGATCTGCGTGTCGATCATCGGTAGGTCCGAGCAGACCGGGATGCGGTAGTCGAGGAAGCCGGCGTTCTGCAGCCGCCCGTCCTTGCCGTAGATATACTCCTCGTTGAGCGCCCAGCCGATGCCTTGCGCCGCACCGCCCTGGTACTGTCCCTCGACATAGGTCGGGTGCACCGCCTTGCCGGCGTCCTGCACGACCGTGTAGCGAATGACCCTGGCGGCGCCGGTCTCGGGATCGACCTCGATATCGCAGATATGGGTGGCGAAGGAGACGCCGGCGCCATCGGCGACGAGCTCGCTGTGGCCGGCGATCGGTCCGCCGGTCTTGCCCGATTCGACCGCGATCTCCTTCAGCGACAGCTTGCCGAGATTGCCGTGCTTCTCGCCCTTGGCGATCGCGTGGCCCTTTTCCCAGACCACGTCGTCGACGGCAATGTCCCACATCTGCGCGGCGCGTTCGCGCAGGATCTTGATCGCATTGCGGGCGGCCGAGATCGTCGCCATGGAGGACGAGAAGGTGCCGCGGCTGCCGTCCGTCATGTCGTTGTAGCCGAGGCTGGAAGTGTCGGCGACGATCGCCTTGACCTGGGAATAGTCGATGCCGAGTTCCTCCGCCGCCACCAGCGACAGCGATGCGCGCGAACCACCGACATCGACCGTGCCGACGGCCAGCGAGACCGAGCCGTCCATGCCGATGTTGAGGTCGGTGCAGGTCTGGCCGCCGAAATTGAACCAGAAGCCGCAAGCCATGCCGCGGCCCTGGTTCGGGCCGAGCGGCGCCTTCATGTGCGGATGGCTCTTCACCGCCTCGAGCGTCGGGCCGATGCCGATCGGGCCGTAGACCGGGCCGTAGGAGGATCTTGTGCCTTCCTGCGCGGCGTTTTTGATGCGGAAGTCGACCGGGTCCATGCCGATCTTCTTGGCCAGCTCGTCGACCGCGCTTTCCACCGCGAACGCCGCCATCGGCGCCGAAGGCGCGCGATAGGCCGCGGTCTTCGGCCGGTTGACCAGCACTTCGTAGCCCACCGTCTTGACGTTATCGAGCTTGTAGCAGGCGAACGCGGTCATGGCGCCGATCTCGGCCCAGGAGCCGGCATACGGGCCGCAGCTGTAGCGCAGCGTCGCTTCGGCGGCGGTGATCGTGCCGTCCTTGCGGGCGCCGATCTTCACGTCGATCGAGGTGGCGCTGGTCGGGCCCGAGGCGCGGAACACCTCGTCGCGGGTCATCACCAGCTTCACCGGCCGGCCGGCCTTGCGCGACAGCGCCAGCGCCACCGGCTCAGCCCAGACATGGGTCTTGCCGCCAAAACCGCCGCCGATCTCCGAGGAGGTGACGCGCAGTTTCGAGGCTTCCATGCCGAGCAGCTGGGCGCAATGCTGGCGGTAGACGAAATGGCCCTGCGTGCAGACCCAGAGGTCGGCGGTGCCGTCGGAACTGAAATTCGCCACGCAGGCATGCGGCTCGATATAGCCCTGGTGCGTCTGCTCGGTCTTGAAGGAGCGCTCGACGATGAAGTCGGCGTGGCCGAAACCCTGATGGACATCGCCATGGCCAAACTGGCTGCGCTTGGTGACGTTGGAGGGTTTTACCGGCTTCTCCTCGAGACCCTCGGTGAAGATGGCATCATTGATCAAGGGCGCCGTGTGCTTCGCCGCCTCGTCGACATCGGTGACATGCGGCAGCAGCTCGTATTCGATCTCGATGAGCTTCAGCGCCTGCCTGGCGGTGCGGGCGTCGATCGCAGCGACCGCGGCCACCGCGTGGCCGTCATAGAGCGCTTTCGTGCGCGCCATGCAATTGTCGAGGACGTCGTACATGGCGGCATCGCCATCGGTGAGATCGGGCAGGTCGGCCGCGGTGATCACCGCCTTGACGCCGGCGAGCTTTTCCGCCTTCGAAATGTCGATCTTGGCGATCCTGGCGTGGGCGTGCGGGCTTCTGAGAACACGCCCGATCAGCTGGCCGGCCATGTTGAAGTCGGCGCCATAGCGCGCGCGGCCCGTCACCTTGTCGATGCCGTCGGGACGGATCGGACGCGTGCCGACGGATGTGAATTTACGTCCGGAAAAACGTGGATCGAAATTCATCTCAGGCTCCCTTCATCACGATGGCCGCGTCCTGGACGGCGCGCACGATCTTGTCGTAGCCGGTGCAGCGGCAGAGGTTCCCGGCGAGGCCGAAGCGGATTTCTTCCTCGGTCGGGTCGGGGTTCTTGGCCAGGAGGTCTTTGGCCGCGATCAGGAAGCCCGGCGTGCAGATGCCGCATTGCAGCGCCGCATGCTCGAGGAACTTCTGCTGCAGCGGGTGCAGCGTATCGCCATGGGCCATGCCCTCGATGGTCTCGACGCGGCGGCCTTCAGCCTCGGCGCCTAACACCAGGCATGAACACACCAGCCGGTCGTCGAGGATGATGCTGCAGGCGCCGCAGTCGCCGGTGCCGCAGCCTTCCTTGGCGCCCGTCAGCCCCAGCCGATCGCGCAGGACGTCGAGCAGCGTCTCGTCGGGCTGGCAAAGATATTCGACAGCGTCGCCGTTGATTGTCGTTGAAACTGCTACACCAGCCATCATTTGCCTCCCGCACGTGCATAGGCGGTCGTTGCGGCCCGCTTGGCCAGCACGCCCGCAACTTTCCTCCGGAATTCAATAGTGCCGCGCTTGTCGTCGATGGGCCGACAGGCCCCCGCGCAGACCTTGGCGAGCCGCTCCAGCGTCGCCTCGTCCAGCTTGGAGCCGATGAGCACCTCCGCCGCCTCTTCGACCAGAAGCACCGTCGCCGCCACGGCGCCCAGCGCCACGCGGGCCGATTTGACCACACCGTGCTCATCGAGCGTCAGGTTCACGCCGGCGCTGACCACCGCGATGTCCATTTCGGTGCGTGGAATGAAACGCAGATAGGCATCGCCCGAGCGTGGCGCGCGCTTGTCGAGCAGGATCGCCTCGATGATCTCGCCTTTGGCGAGTGACGTCTTGCCCGGCGCGGTCGGCACGCTCTGCACGGGGATCGTGCGCCGGCCCGCCGGCCCGACGACCACTGCCTTGGCGCCGGCGGCAACCAGCGCCGGCACGCTGTCGGCGGCCGGCGATGCGTTGCAGAGATTGCCCACGATGGTGCAGCGTCCCTGCACCTGCTTCGAGCCGATCAGCTTGGCCGCCTCGACGACACCGGGCCATGCCTTCTTGAGGGCGGTGTTCTCTCCCAGGACGGCGCAGGGAACCGCGGCACCTATGCTGAAGCCTTCAGCCGTTTCCCGGATCTCGCTCAAGCCATCGATCGCCTTGATGTCGACGATCAGCTCTGGTTCGGCAAAGCCGCCCTTCATTCTGACCAGGAGGTCGCTGCCTCCCGCAAGAATGGCGGCCGTGCCAGCCGACCCGGCCAACTGGCCAACGGCATCTTCTATTGAAAGCGGACGTATGTAGCGCATCGTCTCCCCTTGGTCATCGCGATTTCAGCGACCGTTATAAACAGTCTCCTCATAATGGCTATCCGGTTCCTCATCTGCGGCGATTAGGCCAGGCGCCGCAATATCCAGTCCAACAGACCGAAAGTGGCGCACTGAATGGCAGCAACCGGCTTTGAGACGAGTTTCGTGAAACTTCGGTTGTGGATCAAGTGCGCTCATTCGCTTTTGTCCGCCATTGGACCCGGAACGGCCTTTAGGCCGGGCAGAGCCGCTGCCTGGCCGCCCCGGCTGAAGCCCCTGTGTTCGGCAGCCGCCCGAAACGCCTGCGGCGGCTGGCCAAGGGTACGCAGGAAGGCGCGCCGCATGCGTCCGGGATCGCCAAAACCGGCGGTTTCGGCGATCCGCTCAAGCGGGAGATGGCTGGTCTCGATCGCCGTGCGGGCCGTCTCAAGGCGCATGCGCTCTACGGCTTTTGCCGGCGTGACGCCGGTCTCGGCGGTGAAGGCGCGGGCGAAGTTGCGGGGACTCATGGCCGCGTGATCGGCCAGGCATTCGACGGTCAGCGGTTCGGCCAGGTTTGCCCGCACCCATTCGATCAGCGCGGCAAAGCGCCCGGTTCGCCCGCCCAGCTCGACGAAGGCCGAGAATTGCGACTGGCCGCCCGGCCGGCGCTGGTGCACGACGATCTGCTGCGCGGTGCGGCGCGCCACCTCAGCGCCAAGGTCATCTTCGACGAGGGCGAGCGCCAGGTCTATTCCGGCCGAGATGCCGGCCGACGTCCAGATGTCGCCATCCCTGATGAAAATACGCTCGGCATCCAGCCTGACCTTCGGGTAGCGGCGGTGGAAGTCGTCGCTGCTGGCCCAGTGCGTGGTCGCGCGGCGGCCGTCGAGCAATCCCGCCTTTGCCAGCAGGTACGCGCCCGTGCAGACGCTGCTGATGCGCCGCGCCGAGACGCGCCTCAACCAGGCGACGATCTCGTCCATCGCCTCCATGGAGCGGATGATTTCGCCGCCCGATACGATAACGGTGTCGAAAGGGCCGTCGCGCAGAGGCCTGGTGAGGAGCTTCAGACCCGAAGAGCTTTCAACGTCGCCGCCGCCGGGCGCCAGCAAAACCAGCTCATAGTTGTCCGGGCGGCAGCGCTCCGCAATCTCGAAGACTGTAGTCGGCCCGGCCGCATCCAGAAGCTGGAAACCGGGGTGAACGACGACGGCAACTTGCCTGCGCATGGCAGTATTCGCCCGATTTATGTCATTTCGGACGAAACGTAACGCCGATACCCTCGTCGTCAAGCCATCTGGAGATCGGACCCCATGAGTTGGCGACTTGCGTTGTGGAGCAGTGCCGGTGCCGCCGGCCTTGTCGTGGCGGAGCACGGATTGCTACGCCAACTGGCCCACAGGGCGCTTGCTAGCGCCAGCCACGGTGCCCGCACGGCCGACTTCGTCGCCATGCAACTCGAATATCCCGGGTCGGGCGCATCGCGGTGACGATGCCGTGCTGAAGCGACGGCGGGTGTGTGGCCGTCTTCCGAGCACCGATTTTTCACAGCAAGGGAGTGACTGATGAAAGCATTGATCGCCGGGGCCGGCATCGGCGGCCTCACCACTGCTCTGTTCCTGCATGAGGCAGGCATCGAGGTCGAACTGTTCGAGCGGGCCGACGACATCCGCGAACTTGGCGTCGGCATCAACATGCTCCCGCACGCTGTCAAGGAGTTGGCCGGGCTTGGGCTGATGCCGGCGCTCGACGCGGAGGGGGTGAGGACACGCGAGCTTGTCTACACCAACCGCTTCGGCCAGATCGTATGGCAGGAATTGCGCGGCATCGATGCCGGCTATGAGGTTCCGCAAATCAGCATTCATCGCGGCAGACTGCTGGGGCTGATCCACAGGGCCGTGGTGAACAGGCTTGGCGGCGACATCATCAATACGGCAAGCCTTGTCGATGCCTTCGAGCAGAGCGAAGGCGGGGTCGTGGCGCATTTCCGCAGGCATGACGGCTCGCGAGGCGAGGCGCATGGCGACCTGCTCATAGGCGCTGACGGGGTCCATTCCGCCGTCCGGGCCGTGCTCTATCCCGAAGAAGGGCGGCCGATCTGGAACGGCACGATGCTGTGGCGCGGCGCCACGCCATGGCCGGTCTGGCGCGACGGGCGCACCATGGCGGTTGCCGGCGGCAATTTCGCCAAGTTCGTGTATTATCCGATCGAACCGGATCGCGAAGAGCCGGAGACCAGGCTGACAAACTGGGCGGTGATGGCCAATACCGGTGATAGCGGCACATCACCGCTGCGTCCCGGCGACTGGAGCCGCCCGGGCGTGATCGACGATGTGCTGCCCTTCGTGCGCGACCGGTTTCAGCTTGATTTTGTCGACCCTGCCTCGATCATCCAGGCAACGGATGGCTTCTACGAATATCCGAACTGCGACCGCGACCCGCTGCCGCGATGGTCGTTCGGGCGGGTGACGCTGCTCGGCGATGCGGCGCATCCCATGTATCCGGTCGGGTCGAACGGAGCCAGCCAGGCAATACTCGACGCCGGCTGCCTCGCGATGCATCTGGCCGCGGGACCAACCGTCGAAGCCGCGCTCGCGCGATATGATGGGGAGCGGCGGCCGGCCACATCGGCCATCGTGCTGGCCAATCGGCAAGGCGGGCCGGAAGCGGTCATAGACTTGGTCGAGGCCCGGGCGCCGCATGGCTTTGATGACATCGACGCCGTCGCTTCGCGCGAAGAACGCAAGAGCGTGGTACGCGGCTATGCGTCCCTGGCCGGGTTTGCAAAACCGAATTGACCGGGAGCGGGCGTTTTTGCGCCCTAGAGATCGGCCTCGGCGAAGATGCGCGAGGCCCAGTCGAGGAAGACGCGCAGGCGTGGCGAGAGCTGACGGTTCTGCGGGTAGAGCGCCGACAGCGGCGTTGGCGAGGGCGGATAGTCGGCCAGCACCTCGACGAGTGTCCCATCCGCCAGATCCTTTTCGAAGCGATAGCGCGGCGCCTGGATGAGGCCGAGGCCAAGCCGCGCCAGGTCGGCGGCGGTGTCGGAATTGTTGGCGGCGACGCGGCCGGGCAGCCGCACCTCACGGATATTGCCGGCGACGGTGAATTCGAACGGAAGGGTCTCGCCAGTGCGCGACGAAACAAAGCCCACCGCCTGGTGACCGTCGAGCGCATCGGGGGAGGCGGGCGTGCCGTGGCGTTCGAGATAGCCAGGGCTGGCGCAGGTGATCTCGCGGATGACAGCCAGCCGCCGCATGATCATGCCGCTGTCGGGTAGCTCGCCGACGCGGATGACACAGTCGACGCCTTCACGCACGAGATCGACCAGCCGGTCGCTTTGGCCGATCTGCAGGTCGATTCTGGCATAGCGGTCGAGGAACTCCGGCAGGCGCGGCAACAGGAATGTGCGGGTGAGCAGCGTGCTGGCATCGATGCGCAGCAGGCCGAAAGGCTCGGCATTGCGAAAGGCGGCCTCCGCATCCTCGATTTCGGCCAGGATCGACAGGCAGCGCCGATAGTAGGCTTCGCCGTCCTGGGTGGCGTTCACCTGCCGCGTCGTTCGTTCCAGAAGCCGCGCGCCGAGATGCTCTTCCAGTCGCCGGATGGCTTCCGTCGCCGTTGAACGCGGCAGGCCGAGATCGGCTGCGGCAGCGGTGAAGCTGCGCCGCTCCAGAACGCGAACGAAGAGCCGCATCGTGTCCAGTCGATCCATGGCCTTTGTTCGCAGTTTCCGAATAGTGATGTCAATAGGTGGCTGATTATCCGGAAAGCGGGCCGGCCTATATCCGTGTCACCAACACGGAGAGACTTCCATGACATCCAATCAAACAGATACGGGTGGCCAAACCAGAACCGCGATCGTGACCGGCGCCTCCAAAGGCATCGGCGCCGCCATCGCACAGCGGCTCGCCCGCGACGGCGTCGCCGTCGTCGTCAACTATGCACGGGGCCGCGCCGAGGCCGAAGAGCTTGTGCGCAGCATCGAAGCCGGCGGCGGCAAGGCGATCGCCGTTCAGGCCGATATCGCCGATCCGAATGGGATCCCGGCGCTGTTCGACGCCGGCGAGAAGGCGTTCGGCGGCATCGACATCCTCGTCAACAATGCCGGCGTCATGAAGACGTCGCCGATGGCGCAGACCGACGATGCTTCGTTCGACACGCAGATCGCGATCAATCTCGGCGGCGTGTTCCGCGGCATGCGGGAAGGCGCGCGCCGGCTTCGCGACGGCGGCCGCATCGTCAACTTCTCCAGCAGCGTCGTTGGCCTCTACCAGCCGGGCTATGGCGTCTATGCCGCCACCAAGGCCGGCGTCGAGGCGATGACCCACATCCTGGCCAAGGAGCTTGGCGCGCGCCGTGTCACCGTCAACGCGGTGGCGCCCGGACCGATCGAAACCGCGCTGTTCACGGACGGCAAGAGCGAGGCGCAGATCGAGGCCATCGGCAAGATGGTCCCGCTCGGCCGGCTTGGCCAGCCCGACGACATTGCCGGGCTGGTCTCGTTCCTGGCCGGTCCGGACAGCTTCTGGGTCAACGGACAAATCATACGAGCCAATGGCGGCGTGGTCTGAGGCAACCATGCCGGCTTGGCTCTCCCGACTGCCTGAATCCCGCACTCGAAAAAATTAAGGAAACATCATGCCATTCGCCAACATCAAGTTACCGCAAGCGGCGCTCTCCAGGGCGCAGAAGGAAGACCTCATCCATCGAACGACAGCCATGTTCGTCGACTTTTTCGGCGAGGGTGCGCGCCCCTTCACGATGGTGCTGGTGGAGGAGGTTGCCGACGGCGGCTATGGCCGGGCCGACGAAGTGTTCGTCGTGCCGGACGCTTATCGTACGAAGGAGTAGCGCAAAGGCCAGCGACAACTCTGGCAAAACGGGGACCTGAATCCAGATTCTTCAAGATTTGCGCCAGCACCCCCACCCGGACCTTCGGTCCGACCTCCCCACAAGGGGGAGGTAGGGAGCCCAGCTTTTCCGCATTTCCAAAAAAAGGCAGGCGGGCAGGGCGCCTTCCTCACCCTCCCCCTTGTGGGGAGGGTCGATGCGAAGCAGCGGGGTGGGGGGTCTGCGCGGCGCTGCAGCGCTTGGGTTTGCAAGCGTAGACCTCCGCTTCAATCGCCCTTCGTCGCACCAATCCAGTCAGCCGCCATTTCGGCAAACAGCCAGTCGCGGAACGCCCTGATCTTCTTCTGACGCAGCGCGCCGTCGCGGTAGACGACGTAGTAGCGCGAGGCGGATTTCAGCGCGCGGTCGAAGGGACGAACCAGCCGCCCGGCGGCGAGGTCGGCCGAGACCAGCGCGCTTCGGCCCAGCAGCACGCCTTCGCCATGCACCGCGGCCTCGACGGCGAAGGTGGCGGAATCGAAGCGCACGCCGCGCTTCGGATCGACATCTGCCACGCCGGCATGTTGCAGCCATGTCGCCCAGTCGATGCGAAAGGCATCATGGATCAATTTGTGATGCCTGAGATCCGCCGGCAAGCGCAGCGGATGTTCGCCTTGCAGCAGTTCCGGGCTGCAGACGGGGAAGACCTCTTCATCGGCGAGAAATTCCGCTGTCACTCCGGCATAGCCGCCCTTGCCGTAGCGGATGGCGATGTCGATGCCGTCGCTGACGAAATCGGAAAGCACGCCCGAGGTCGACAGCCGCACGTCGATATCGGCGTTGGCGCGGTGGAAACGATGCAGCCTCGGCACCAGCCAGCGGCCGGCAAAACCGTCCGATGTGCTGACATTCAGGATGCCTGTCGTGCGGTCGGGCGTGGCGGCGATGGTGGCGGCGGCGATTTGGTCCAGCGCCGTCCTGACTTCCGATGCATAGGCCGCGCCCACCGGCGTCAGGCGCACGGACCTCGTCCCCCGATCGAAAAGCTGGATGCCCAGCCTGTCCTCAATGTTGCGGATGGCGCGGCTGACCGCACCATGGGTGACGTTGAGTTCGCCCGCAGCCTTGGAGAAACTCAGATGCCTGGCGGCGGCCTCGAAGGCGGGCAGGGCAGTGAGCGGCGGCAGTCTGCGCGGCATGGTCCACCTGTGAGCGTTGCTCACAAATCCTGCACAAAGAGTCGTTTGTCGTCCAGCCCGGAAATGTCCAGTCTACTGACGTAGCAGCGCATCCAGATCGGTTTTTCCATCTCACCGCTGCGCTGAACGACCAGAACAGTGTGAGCAATCGTCATGCTCGTCCTCCGCGGACGGCTTTGGCACGCTTGCGCCCCGGGTAAAATACAGGAGACGAACAATGAACCCGACCTTCGAATCCATCGGCGCCGCGATGAGCGGTCTTGCACTCAGAACCGCTGCAGTCGTCGAGCGCCGGCGCATGCTGCGCCGAGTTTCACGCTTCTCGAACCATCGCTTGCACGACATCGGCTTCGAGCGCGACTGGGACGGTTCCATCCTGCGCAATGGGAGGGCGATATGACCAGCACCCTGATCATCGGCGCGACGGGGCTGCTGGGTGGCGAGATGGCGAAGGCCAGCGCAGGCAATGGCGATCGCCTGCACGTTCTGGTTCGTCCGACAACAGCCGGTAATGAAGAACGGCTGCATTCGCTGAAGGAGCTCGGCGCCAAAATCCATGTCGGCGATCTCGACGACTATGGCAGCCTTGTCCGCGCCGCCGGTGCGGTGGATCGAGTCATCAGCTCGGTGCATGTGGATTCGGCCAGCGAGATGACGTTGGTGCGGGCGCTCAGGGATGCCGGCGTCTCCCGCTATGTACCTTCCGCCGGCTTCGGCCTCGACTTTGCCGCCGCTGCACCGGGCTCGGTTCCGCCGCTCGACCTCAAGCGAGCCGTGTTCGACGCGATCAGGCAAGCGGATCTGCCCTATACGGTGATCTACACCAACGGCTTCTTCTCGACCTGGGTGACGACGCTGGGCGACCTGATGCGCTTCGGCTCGTCGCCCTTGCCGCCCGAAGAGGTGACGCTTTATGGCGACGGCCATGTGCCGGCGACGTTTGTCAGCGAGAAGGACATCGCCGCCGTCACCTTGCGCGCGTTGAACGACCCCAGTGCCATCCGCAGCGAGATCCGCATCGCCCAGAACGAGATCACCCAGCACGAAATGATCGATCTGTGGCGCCGGGTCAGCGGCCGCTCGCCGCGCATCGTGCCCCAGAGTGCGGCGGAGCTTGAGGCGATGATCGCATCAGCCCCCTGGCTCGGACTGCTGCGGGCGTTTTGGATACGCGGTGAGACGGCGCTCGAAACGGCCACGCCGGAAGCCGGCGCGCTCTATCCGGAGCTGACGTTCGAGACCATCGAGAGCGCCTTTGTGGCGATGGCGGGCACCGCTGGGCGGTAGTAGCAGAAGCGCGGCGTTGCAACTGCCGATCTCCCCCACTTGTGGCAGGGCTATCGCATATGGAATTCCTGAGATGTCTGCCCGGCACGGACCCCCACCCCTAACCCCTCCCCCAAAGGGGAAGGGAGACTTCCGTTGGCGCTGACCCAGAAGCATCGCCTGTCTTTTCGGCGCCAACAAGAATTAAAGGCACGCGGCAGCATTCCCTCTCCCTTGTGGGGAGGGTTAGGGTGGGGGTTCTTCTTCGCAAGAATCCGTATGCGATAGCCCTGCCCTTGTGGGGAGATTGGCCGTGTCACTCCTTCCGCTTCTCCACCTCGGCCTTCCTCAGCAGGAACCGCTGGATCTTGCCGCTCGGCGTCTTCGGCAACTCGCTGACGAACTCGACTTCGCGCGGATAGGCGTGGGCCGAGAGGCGCTTGCGGACATGCTGCGCCAGTTCCTCGGCCAGCGCCTCGCTGCCTCGAAAGGCGGGCGCCAGAACGACGAAGGCCTTGACGATTTCGGTGCGCTGCGGATCGGGCACGCCGACGACCGTTGCCTCGTTGACCGCCGGATGCTCGAGCAGCGCGCTTTCGACGTCGAACGGGCCGATGCGGTAGCCGGCCGAGGTGATGACGTCGTCGGCGCGGCCGATGAAGGAGATCGAACCGTCGGGCTCGAACTCGACCGTGTCGCCGGTGCGGTAATAGCCACCCGCTATGGCAGGGGTTTCGGCCTGATGATAGCCGCCGAACCAGCGCAGCGGCGAATTGGCGATGTCGATGGCGAGAATGCCGGGCTGGTTGGGGCCAAGCTCGTTGCCGGCCTCGTCGAGCACGACGACGCGGTAGCCCGGCATGGCAAAGCCGGCCGAGCCGTGGCGTACGGGGTGCGACAGGCCGTGATGGTTGTTGACCATCATGCCGTTCTCGGTCTGGCCGTAATGGTCGTGGATGGGGGCGGCGAGATGGGCGTCGAACCAGCGGATCACCTCCGGGTTAAGCGGCTCGCCGGCGCTGCTCACCACGCGCAGCCGGCCCTTGACGCGGGCGGCGGCCTCGGGTCCTTCGGCCAGCAGCAGGCGGAAGGCGGTGGGCGAGCCGGCAAGGCTGGTGACGCCGAGGCGCTCGATGATGTCGTAGGTGCTTTTGGCGGTGAAGGTGCCCTCGTTTAAGGTCGTGGCGATGCCAAGCAGCAGCGGGCCTGTTATGGCGTAATAGAGGCCGTAGGCCCAGCCGGGATCGGCGATGTTCCAGAAGACGTCGGCGGGCCGCAGCCCGATGGCATCGCGCATATAGGCGCCGAAGGCCAGCAGCGCGCTGAGCGGCACCGGAACGCCCTTGGGGAAACCTGTCGTGCCCGAGGTCGACATCATCATGAACAAATCGTCGCCCTTGCGCATCACCGGCTGGCAGTCAGGCGAGGCGGCGGCGAAGTCGGCGCGGAAATCGATGTCGCCGGCCGGCAGGGCTTCGCCTGGGGCAAGGATGGTTGCAACCCGAGGGCAATCCTCCACCTGGTCGAGTTTGCCGCGATTGGCAATGTTGGTGACGACGAGCTTCGCGCCGCTGGTCTTCAGCCGGTGGTCGATGGCCTTGGGGCCAAAGGCGGCGAACAGCGGCTGGTAGACCGCGCCGATACGCCAGGTGCCGAGGATGAGTGCCACCAGTTCGGGAATGCGCGGCAGCATGCCGGCGACGATGTCGCCGGAGCCGACACCAGCCGCTTTCAGCATGTTGCCGACGCGCGCCGACATCTCCTTGAGATCGTCGAAGCTGAACTCCCGCAGCTCGCCACCGACGGAGATGGCGCGCAGCGCCAGCCGGTTCTGGCCGGTATGGCGATCGCAGCATTCGATGCAGGCGTTGATGCCCGTCGCGGGATCGCCGTGAAGTCTTGCGATCTCATCGTCGATGCGAAAGTGAGCAACGGCATCGACATAGCGCGACAGCGCCGGTGTGTTGGTCATGGCAGTCCTCCCTGGCTGCGCCGCATCTCCCCATGCGGCGCTGTCGCGTGTGAACTTGCCCGAAATTGTGGGCGTGGTCGATGCGGCGAAAGTTGGTGGGTGGGAAGGTTGGCGCTTGAACACCCCCCTCTGCCCTGCCGGGCATCTCCCCCGCAAGGGGGAGATCGGCGCCTCAACGACATCCAATCTCCCCCCTTGCGGGGGAGATG